>JAVBPN010000225.1:0-10569 GCA_031549585.1 Bacteroidales bacterium | reverse complement strand
CCTGTTATTCATTCAAAAGCCCTCTGTTTCTGAGTAAAGCCCTAATATCCGGTTCGTGTCCGCGAAATTTTATATACATATTCATTGCATCATCGATGCCACCTGGCGCCAATATATTTCTTCTGAACGATTCGGCCGTTTTTTTGTCAAAAATATTGCCGGTTTCTTCAAAGGCTTCAAAAGCATCTGCATCAAGCACTTCTGCCCATATATAACTATAATATCCGGCAGTATAACCGCCGCCCATGGTATGATTAAAATATGTTGTCCGGTAACGGGGCGGTATTTGGCGGATCAAGCCCAACCGATCCATAGATTTCTTTTCAAAATCAAGGACGTTGAGGTTGTTGACTTCGGTCAATATATGATAATCCATATCCAAATATGATGCGGCCAAATATTCGGTCGTTTTAAATCCTTGTCCGTATTTACCGCTCTTTTCCAATTTATCGATCAATTCGGTAGGAATGACTTCACCGGTTTGGTAATGTTTGGCATATTGCTTTAGCACTTCGGGTTGAAATACCCAGTGTTCCATGATTTGTGAGGGTAGTTCTACGAAATCGCGTGGTACATCAGATGTTCCATAGTAATGCACATCTTGAAATAAGTTACTCAGAGCATGTCCGAACTCATGAAAGAACGTTTCCGCTTCGTCTGGGCTTAGTAAAGCGGGAGCATCTCCAGCAGGACGTGTAAAATTGCATACAATGGTCGTGATTGTGGGTATTTTTTTACCTTTTTCATAGATTTGAGAACGGTATGTTCCGCACCATGCGCCACCTTGCTTGCCGGGACGGGGGAAAAAATCCAGATATAACAAGCCCAGATGCGATCCGTCGGCATCTTTACATTCATAGGTCACCACTTCTTCATGGTATTTGGGCAAATTAGTCAATTCATTAAAAGTAATGCCATACAGTTGGTTGCATACGTAAAAAATGCCGTCGCGGACATTTTCCAAACGGAAGTATGGGCGCAACATTTCTTCATCCAGATCGAATTTGCTTTTCATGACCTTTTCGTTGTAATATCTCCAATCCCAAGCTTCCAAAGTAATTTTTTCTCTTGATTTGTTGATATATGACTGCATATCGTCAGCTTCCTTTTTTGCAGCATCCAGAGCGGGAGTCCAAATCTGGTTAAGTAAGCTGTATACATTTTGTGGCGTTTTTGCCATACGGTCGTCCAAAGCATAGGCTGCGTAACTATTGTATCCCAATAGTTTCGCTTTCTCTAACCGTTTGGCAACCAACTTCGCGACTACTTCTTTATTATCGTTAGCATTATTGTTATTTCCGCGATTTAAGTATGCCTCCAATATTTCCTGACGATATGTCCGATCATCAGCAGATTGTAAGAAAGGCATAATGCTTGGGTTATGTAAAGTAAATAACCACCCTTCTTTTTGGGCGCTCTTCGCTGCATTGTTGGCTGCTATTTTTTGTGATTCAGACAATCCATTTAATTTTTTTACATCGGTAATCAAGAGTTGATAACCGTTGTTTTCGGCCAAAAGATTTTGACGAAATGCTAGTTCCAGGCCCGAAATTTCTTGGTTTACTTCACGCAATTTGGCCTGGTTTTCGGCAGAAAGATTGGCGCCATTCCTGACAAATTTTTTGTGCGTTTCTTCTAAAAGCTTCGCATCTTCAGCATTTAATTTTAATTGATCTTTTTGATCATATACAGCTTTTACTTTTTCAAAAAGTTTTGTGTTCAACAGTATATCATCACTATGTTTGGACAATAGAGGGTCTGCTACTTTATCGATTTCCTGCATCTCCTTGGAAGTGTTGGCGCTATTGATTCCGTAAAATACCATAGCCACATTGCGTAATATTTCCCCACTTTGATCTAATGCGACGATGACATTTTCAAAGGTCGGTTTTTTAGAACTGCCAACAATTGCATTTATTTCGTCTAACTGTTGTTGAATGCCAGCTTCAAAAGCAGGCAGGTAATCGGCGTTGGTAATTTTATCGAATGGCGGCACGCCAAACGGGGTATCATATTCATTCAGGAACGGATTCATGCTTTTTTGTTTAGGCTGTCCGGAACATGCAGATAATAATAGGCTTCCGGATAAAAGAAAATATAATAGGTTTTTCATTGTTCGGATATTAGGTGAATCTCAAGAGGTTTATAGGATTAAGTCGTATTTTAATGGATATTTCTACAAAGGTATTAATTTTTACAAATCAAGACAATTATTTGTTCAGGTTGTACTTATCCCTTATGTGTCATGGGTGATACGTAATTTCTATGATTGGGAATTATAGTGATTGAATAGCCTGAAAAACGGTTTGGGCCTTTTGTTTGCCGATGATTTCTTCTATTTCTTCTATTGATGCTTGTTTGAGCCGTGCAACCGATTTAAACTTTTGCAATAGCTTTTCTGCTGTTTTTTGCCCAACTCCTTCGATTTTTGTCAAGCTGGTATGAATCATTGCTTTGGAGCGTTTGTTCCGGTGGAAAGTAATGCCAAACCGGTGCGCTTCGTCTCTTAGATGTTGAATGAGTTTGAGGCTTTCCGAGCGTTTATCTAAATAAAGCGGTGTCGTATCACCGGGGAAATATATTTCTTCTAACTTTTTGGCAATACCAATGATCGCTATTTTGTTAGATAATTCGAGTTTATCCAGGCTATTAATTGCGGCGCTCAGTTGTCCTTTTCCTCCGTCTATAATGATCAATTGCGGCAGCGGTTCTTTTTCGTCCAACATGCGATGGTAACGCCGATACACGATTTCTTCCATAGAAGCGAAATCATTAGGCCCTTCAACTGTCTTGATGTTGAAATGCCTGTAATCTTTCTTACTGGGGCGTGCATTTTTAAAGACTACACAAGCCGCCACCGGATGAGTGCCTTGTATATTTGAGTTATCAAAACATTCGATATGGACAGGTAGCTCGGTCAAATGAAGATCCTTTTTCAATGTTTCCATAATCCGGTTTATATGCCGGTTAGGATCGGTTTGCTCGATTTGTTTTTTCTTTTCCAGCTTGAAATACTTGGCATTCCTCTGCGATAAATCCAAGAGTTTTTTCTTGTCGCCAATTTTAGGGATGGTATATGTAATTTGCGGCAGTTCGACATCGGGTTTGAAAGGAACGATGATTTCCCGCGATTGGCTGGCAAAGCGTTCGCGGATATCCGTAATGGCAAAGCTGAGCAATTCTTCCGGGCTTTCGTCAAGGCGTTTTGTCAACTCAATGGTATGAGCTTGCACAATAGCGCCATCAACAACCCGTAAACAATTAATATAGGCGCATTGTATGTCTTCTTCGTAAGAAAACACATCTACATTGTTGATTGAGGGATTTACAACAGTTGATTTGCTACGGTATCTTTCCAAAAGATAGATTTTATTCTTAATGATCTCAGCTTCTTCGAAATGATAATTGTTGGCACATTCATTCATCAATGTTTTTAGATGCTGTATCACAGTAGAAATATCGCCTTTCAAAATATTCCTGATTTGTGCAATGGATTCGCTGTATTCTTCTTCTGTTTGCAAACTTTCACAAGGGCCTTTGCAATTACCCAGATGATATTCCAAGCATACTTTGAACTTATGCCGGTCAATCTGTTCGGCATTCAAATTTAACGTGCAAGTTCGCAATGGATACAATTGTTTGACCAAATCCAACAAGGTATTTACCATGACCACTGATGTGTATGGTCCGAAATACTGAGATCCATCGCGTATCGGATTGCGCATAATGTACACTCGGGGAAAATGTTCATTGCGGATCACAATCCAAGGATAGGATTTGTCATCCTTCAGCATAATGTTGTAGCGTGGCTGATACTTCTTGATCAGGTTATTTTCCAACAGTAATGCGTCGCTCTCAGTTTCCACCACGATGTAACGGATGTTAGCGATTTTGCTAACCATCAATTCGAGTTTTCTGTTGTCGTGCAACCTGTTGAAATAAGAAGATACCCGTTTTTTCAGGTTTTTGGCCTTGCCGATGTAAATGATTTTTTCTTCACTATTGAAAAATTGGTATACGCCCGGCTTGCCAGGTAAGTTAGAAATGATTTGCTGCAGCGGATTGGCAGATCGATTTCGTTCCATATCAGAACTCCAAAATTCCTAATCCTTGCCGGATAATTTCCGGATCGTCTTGGGTGCAATCAACAATTGTCGAATATTCACTGCCACCATACCCGCCATCAACAACCAAGTCGACCAAGCCTTCATATTTTTCATAAATTAATTCGGGATCGGTGGCATATTCGATCATTTCTTCATCAAGTTGAACGGAGGAAGAAAGAATCGGATTGCCAAAATTTTTTACAATGGCCAACGCAATCGGATTGTCAGGTATTCGTATGCCTACAGTTTTCTTTTTGCTTTCCAACAGTTTTGGAACTTTATTGTTGGCATTCAGAATAAAGGTAAAAGGGCCCGGCAAATTGCGTTTCATCAATTTGAATATGGCATTGCCCACTTGGCGGGTATATTCCGAAAGATGGCTTAAGTCGTGGCAAATAAATGAAAAATCGGCTTTCTCTGCTTTTATTCCTTTGATGCGTGCAATCCGTTCTACCGCTTTGTGATTGTGAATATCGCATCCAATACCGTACACCGTATCGGTCGGATAAATAATCACTCCGCCGTCCTGCAAAACTTTGATGATTGCTTCAATTTGGCGTGGATTAGGATTTTCGGGATAGAGTTTAATTAGTCCGGATTGCATATTTTTCAAATTATCCTCTGGAGATAATTGCTTCGTTGAGAGCAGCAATCACTCGTTCAACTAGCTTTTTATCATAAGAGGTGAAAACATCTTGCATTTCAGAATGCAACAATAATTCAACGGTATATTTTTTTCGTAACAAAACCCACCACACGGCAGCAATGGCGATCAATATCAAAGCATACCACCATTTGGCAGCAAACCAAAATGCTGCAATTCCAATTGCACCAATGACAATGGGCGTTGTCAAATCCGGGCTTTTTATCCTTTTCGATACAGAATCGACGGATGATAGCGGATAAGTTTTCTCTTTCACAACAAAACGTGTTGTTGTAACCAAAATGTTTTTTTCGTTTAAAAATACTTGTTCTTCAGCCATGATACATTGATTTTAAAAGTTATAAAATACTGATTTCTATGGTGTATTCAAAAACGTTAACTCGAGTTCTTTTTTTGATTGGTTGTTGTGTCAATTTTTTTAGCAAATTTACCAAAAAATCGGATCAAAATGCAAATAATCATTTATACAGATGGTTCATCGATGGGAAATCCCGGACCGGGAGGTTATGGAATCGTATTGACTTCCGGCCACCATCGCAAAGAACTGTCGCAGGGATATAAATGTACCACCAACAACAGGATGGAATTAATGGCGGTGATCGTTGCGCTCGAAACCCTTAAAATCCCACAAAGTGAAGTAATTATTTATACCGATTCGCAATATGTGGCAAATGCAGTAGAAAAGAAATGGGTATTTGGATGGGAGAAAAAATATTTTTCCGGCAAAAAAAATGCTGATTTATGGACACGTTTTTTAAAAATATACAGGCAACATAAGGTTCGTTTTGAATGGGTCAAAGGCCATGCCGGCCATAAGGAAAATGAACGTTGCGATTATTTGGCAACTACTGCCGCCCGAAGCGTAAATTTATTGGATGATATTGGTTACGAGGCGAATGATAATAATGATTAATCTATAAAGTTTCAAAATAATGTAAAAAATTCCAACTACAAAAGTGCAAACTTGTAGTTGGAATTATATATTGGGCTTTGAATCTTTTATTTTACATTTCCAATTGTCAAATAAACAGTTGTTTGATTTAGCAATTGGTAAGCAATTTCACCAAAAGTTGCCGGCCCATTCACATGTTCGATATAGCTTCCGAACATCTCAGGATGTTGAAAATTGATAATGCAGCTCAGAGAGTATATAAGATCGTTGCCGGATAATGCCGGAGTGGGCGCTTGCGGATTTAATTCGGAAAGATGATATTCAATGCCCTTGAAAACAGGAGCATAACTGTACACTTTGTCTCCTTCCGTTTTAAGATGGCTGATGCAAATCTGTGCGCCTGCATAATTTGCAATGAGCGGGAAGGTTGTATTAAGCTTATTTTTACGAAGATATTCGGCAAAATTCTGGTTTATACCGTTGATAACAGCATCTTCCTGCATCCAGCCGTCGTAGTCGAACGTAATGATCGGATCGGGCTTTGCTTTAAACGGGCTGAATATATTAATTTCGGCATATTTGTCGGCAGGCAGCGAAACATGCATGGCGATAGCTTTGTCTCCGCATAACACGGGGTTCAGCCCCGACATGGTGTACGAGTGCTTATCCGGAGAGGTATTGAGTGACCATCCTGCTACCCAACCGCATACCGGACTATTAGCGAAATTTGGATAATTCGGCGCATTGAGGGCATATTCAAATAACACTTTGCTCGGAATAGGCGCAATCAATATCGTAAATCCATTGGCAGGCGCATCTGTATAGATATTCCTGATGTTAGTTTCATCATATTGCTTGATGTTGATCCCTGTGACAAAATCAGGCAATTGGTGTACAAAAATGCGCTCTATCGAGGTTATTCGCTCCTTACAGGTCATAAAATAGGGCGTGCTGCCGGCAATCCAGTTCCCAGCGGGTAATCCGTCCAATGCTTCTTGGCTTCCCGCCAGAAGGAGAATTTTACCTTCGCGGATCATCTGCGAGGTTTCTTTGATACTATACAAGCCTTGAGTCATAAAGAAAATGATGGTTGGTTATTTAATCAATGTGAGTATTTGTTGCAAATCTTTTTGTGCATTCGGGATGTTGATGCTTTTACGGATCAGGTCGCGAAGTTCCTCGCAACACTGTCCCCAAATGGCATTATTGTTCTGAGACATGGATATTTTTAGATTCAGGCGGGTAAGAATAATCTTTATGGCTAAGAAATTCCATGCGAAATCATTGGGATGCCTGATCACGTAAATCCAAGTTTCATCGGGTATTTTACCCAAATCCATCCGGTAAGCGTCAATAGTGTTTTGTTTTGTCATTGAGAGATCGTATCGTTTGTATATTGACAATACTGTTTTAAACATTATTTACTCCACAAAAGTACAAAATTTATGGGTACCAATACACTTTTACCCAAGTTGAATTACAGATAAGAAGGGAAACCCCATGTATTATGCGCTGATAAATAAAAATGTGTTCGAACAAATGGATGTCAATGTACAATCAATTGTAATGTTTATATTATTGATCAATAAATGTGAAAAGCCAAGAAAAAGATGCTATCAGAAAGTTAGGCGGATTGAATAAAAAATTAATCACTATAGATTTAAATGATACTTTTGCATACAAAATTGAGTGAAGAAAAAACATAAATGAAGTCTCGAAAAGAAAAAATATTTGGTTTGGAACGAAATGTCTTTTTCACGGGATTGACCATTTTTTGCTGAGACATCAAAAAACGAATTCCGGAATGTCTTTCCACAACATAGATTAACAATCATCAATAATAATTACATATGATCAAGAATCGGATATTTGTACTTTTTGCAGCCTTCGCGGCTCTACTGTTTACTTCGTGCATTTCACAAGATAAGGTCAAGATGGTAGGCGTGGAGAATTTTATCATGGTCGGCGAGGATCGTTTTGATGTGATTGTTCGAATTGAGAACCGGAATGGAAGCAACTTGACCATAAAGAACGCCAGTATTGCTTTGGTAGAAGATCAAACGGAACTGATCGTACTCTCGCTGGCCGAAAAGTTGGTTATTCCGAGTCGTAGTAATCAGGGGATGATATTTCCGGTGGTGATGCGCATGAGCAATCCGGGAGTGCTCTCTACCTTGCCCGAAAGAGCCAAGAGCGACCGGCCGCTAATGGTTCAGGGGCAAATCACAGGTCAGGCGAGTGTTTTCTCGAAGAACTACAAAATAGGTCCCATGCCTGTTGAGGAGTTCCTGTCTATGCTTGACGAAGCAAACCGGGATATGATCAGGGGTTTTATTTATTGAGATGAGAATAATGAAAGTCATTAATAGTCTGGAAGATAAGTAATTGACTATTGATAATCGATTATTGAATATTAGTGTAACTTTCATTAAATCAATCTTAAAGGAATACATCAAAACATCGATTATATTGGCGGGAGTACTTATCTTTCAATTATCGTTTGCAGCATTGCTCAATATACTTCTATGGCCATCAAAATGAATTGTCTACGATAGGAGATTTTCTTTTGCACTGGGAGCATGCTGAAAAATAGGACTAACTATCCGGCAATTATCCAATTCGTTACAGTCACCGCAGGTATTATATCCTTTTTCATGTACACATTTGCGGATTTCGCAATAATCGCTGCAATATGCAAATTTTGCTCCGTCAGTACGACAACCCATACAATTTATGGTTGCCGCTGTAATTTCCGGTGCATTGTTCATAACACTCCACTTTTGGGCGGTTTTTTCTCGTAATTCATTGTCATTTTTGACAGTGGCTATGCGGGCATCACAACTTTCGCAATCTAAACCGCAACATGCAATTAATTGTTTCATCATTTGGTTATAACTACTTATTTTCTTTGCTATTTATCGATTAATCTCAATGCATCAGCATTATACCGTTCTCCTGTATTTGGATACTTTGCGATGATGTTTTCTATTTCAGAAATATCATCCACTGTTAATGCTACATTTACGGCTTCTGCATTCGCTTCCAGATATTTCCGTTTCTTTGTTCCTGGAATCGGAATGATATTTTTACCTTTTGCCAGAATCCACGCAATGGTAAGTTGAGCGATATTTATTTGTTTTCCATGGGCAAATTCCTCCAATTCCTTCATCATTTTTTGATTATTAATGAGGTGTTCGCCTTGAAAACGGGGTAATTCCCGCCGAGCGTCGTTATCCACCATCTTTTCCACATTGAAATCTTCGGTAAACATGCCGCGCCCCAACGGTGAAAAAGGCACAAGGGTCATTCCCAATTCTTTTACAACCGGATAAATTTCTTTTTCCACATCCCTAGTAAGTAACGAATATTCACTCTGTAAGGCTGAGATAGGATGAACAGCGTTTGCTTTTCTGAGTGAGGCGACGGATGCTTCCGACAACCCCAAATATCTCACTTTTCCTTCTTTCACTAATTCGGACATTGCACCAACCATTTCCTCGACAGGTACATTCGGATCAATCCTGTGCGCATAATACAAGTCGATGGTGTCTATATTCAACCTTTTCAGGCTTAACTCTACAGCCAGCTTCATCCATTCGGGCGAACCGTCGAAAGTTGTTGAAAAATGGCTTTGGCCGGAAGTATATTTGAAGCCAAATTTTGTGGCAATAAAAACTTTAATTCTGTTTTCTTTCAGTACCTTGGAAATCAGCCTTTCATTTTCTCCATTGCCATAGAAATCGGCTGTATCCCAAAAATTGACACCTAAATCCAGCGCTTTATACAGTGTTTTGATGCTTTCATTATCATCCCTGTCTCCATAAGCGTGGGACATACCCATACACCCAAGCCCTATTGCGGACAATTGTTCATTTGTGTTTCCTAATTCTCTATATTTCATGATCTTATTTCTTATTGTATTTATTGTTACAAAATTAAGCAGTGTATGTTATTTGAATATTAAAAAATCAAAAAATACGAGATTTAGTCTATTCCTTCTGCAATAATGGCTCGACTATCCACACTGTTAGCTCGCTTTGATATAATAGCCTTATATTCCTGAGAGGAAAAGCACGTATCTAAATCTTCTTTATTCTCAAATCGTATGATGATAGCTCGTTGAGGATTTCTATCGCCGCAAAAGCCATATATATGATCTGTTCGTACAAGATATTTTCCGCCATAGCTTTCTACAATGGGTTTCACTTTTTCAATATACTCATCGTATTCGCCACGCCCCTTATTTTCATCAATGTATGTATCTACTATAAAGTACCAAGACATAAGATTCTTTTTTCATTTAATGTTCCCAAACTTACAATTATTTGTCAATTGAAAATCGTTTTTAGAACTTCATCACAATATTTATTCGGTTCAAATTCTATTATCTGTATAACTTGCTATTTGGTGGGAATGAAACGGGTCTTGCGAAACAATGTTCTCAACTTCTTGCCGATTGCGAGCTTTGCAAAGGATAACACCACCTACCCGTGGATTTTGCCTGCCCGATGCAACAAAGTTACCTGCCTGATAAATTTTATAATTCTCTTTATTTTGTGACAAAATTACAATGCCTTTAATTTGACTTAAAAATCCACCTGCTGAGCAGGTGGCAATGTTCTTTTGGCTTTGCCTTTATGTTTTAGAAATTGCGGTGGCGTTAGCCATAAATTCGGCTTAAAGCCTGCTCCTTTGGTGGTGGATAGTCGAATTTAAGCAATTTTTTTACTACAAAAATGCAATTTTTAACTTGTCATCAAGCAGGGGAGAAGCAACAAAAACCTTCAGTACAGAAATTATGCATAGTTTTGCAGTAAAATAAAAGTATGATAATGACCATAACATTGGATATCAATCGGAAGCTTTGCATCAAATGCGGGAAATGCGTGAAAGTTTGTCCTGCCAAT
>JAVBPN010000248.1:0-11897 GCA_031549585.1 Bacteroidales bacterium | reverse complement strand
CCCGGATATACAGTTATTGGGGCTAAAAATGAAATGCGTTCTGAAATGAAATCAGTAATGCTGGTTTCATATGCAATTCCTCCTGTTAATATGATTTGATCAATCGCGCCTTTTAATACGGTCGCCATTGCGCCAATTTCTTTTGCCACTTGATAACACATAGCATCTAATACCAACGCGATATGTTGATCACCGTTTTGTGCTTGCAATATCAGTTGTTGCACATTATTGCTATTACAATATGCAATCAATCCGCCTTTTCCACAAAGCATTTTTTGTATTTCTTCCTGTGCATATTTTTTTTCAAAACATAAATTGACCAATTGTCCGGCAGGTAATGTCCCGCTGCGTTCTGGTGAGAAAGGGCCTTCGCCATCAAGGGCTTGATTTACATCAATTACTTTTCCTTTACAATGTGCTCCTACGGAAATTCCTCCACCTAAATGTGCAATTACTAAATTCAAGGCTTCATATGGCTTGTTGATGGATTCGGCATATAGACGGGCAACGGCTTTTTGATTTAATGCATGAAAAATAGATATCCGTTCAAACAAAGGATGTCCGGAGATTCGTGCACATGGCTGTAATTCATCGACTACTACCGGATCGGCTATATATGCTTTTGCTTGTGGGTATGCTTGAGCTATTTCGGCAGCAATCAATCCACCGAGATTACTTGCGTGTTGCCCCTGCAATCCCATTGACAAATGATCGATCATCAATTGGTTTACTTCATAGATCCCAGATTCAACCGGTTTGATCAATCCTCCGCGTCCAATAATCATTTGGATTTGAGATTTATCAACTCCCGATTGCTCTATTTGTCGTATTACCAATTGTTTGCGAAAAGATAGTTGATCGCTAATACTTGCATATCGGCTTAATTCTTCTGCCGAATGCCTAATGGTATTTTGGAATACAACATTTGAGCGATGATAAACCCCCACTTTCGTGGAAGTTGAGCCGGGATTGATGACAATAATCATGTATTTATCGACTTTTGAATGACAATATGTGTATGGTTACACCTACTGCAACCAATATGAGTAATATTCTTATAGGCCAATTTTCAAGTATTGCAACAATACAATACAGCATGCTTCCCCACATCAATAAGAGTGATATTATTTTAACCCTTAAAGGGATAATCTTGTTCTCTCGATAATCATGTATATACTTGCCGAGAACAGGTTGTTCCATTAACCATTGATAGGAGCGGGGAGAACCACGAAAATAGAAGAAAGCCGTTAATAATAAAAAAGGCGTGGTTGGTAATAGAGGGACAAAAATCCCTACGATGCCAAGTATCAATGTAATAGTTCCTAAAACAAATAAAATAATTCTGATAACCGGCACAATCAATAAATTTTAAATTCAAAGTTTAATATTTCAGTTTTTTTATATCGGAATTTCAAAACTCGACAAGAGTAGAAATTTTGAATCCGGAACTTTGAATTTTTATAGAAGTGTCATTTGTTCTTGTTCTACCATTTTTTCACAATAATGGCATTTTAAAGTGACTGGTTTTTTAGAGATTACATCAAAATGTGTGATCACTTGTTCATTGTTGGTAATACATTTGGGATTAACGCATTTGACAATACCCACCACTTCGTCGGGAACGCTTACTTCATGCTTTTCTACCACTTGATAATCGCGAATAGTATTCAACTTTGCTTCGGGCGCTACCAATGCAATTTTATTGATTTCCTTTTCGTCGAAGTATTTATCAGTGATCTTAATGATCGCTTTTTTATTTAACTTTTCGCTATTGAGGTTTGTGCCAAAAGTGATTTGCGTTTCTATTTTTTCCAATCCCAAAATAGAAATAACCTTAAAAAGATTTTGCGGGGGTATGCGGTCAATGGCCGTACCATTTTTAATGGCACTTACCACTAATTTTTCTTTTTTTAATTCGCTCATAACTAAATGTTTTATTAGCTACTTATGGGGATTAGTGGCCTTTATACTCTTATTCCGATGATAAGAATATCATCTACTTGATCTCTATGTCCCTTCCAAGAGTCATGTGTTGTTACAATCATTTCACGTTGGTTTTCCATATTCAATGGAGATACATCGATCAACAATTGTTTGAATGGTTTAGTCTTGAATTTACTATCAAATTCGCCGCCAAATTGGTCGATATAACCGTCAGAGAAAATGTAAAGCATATCATTTTTCTTTAACGAAATATTGTGATTGGAGAAAGGTAATTCCTCCCCGATATGAATTCCCACAGGCATCTTATCGGCTTTGTATTCTGTCAAATCGCCTTTACGCACCAAGTAAAGTGGATTGTATGCTCCGGCATATTGTAAGGTCATTTGCTCGTAGTCAATAATACAGAGCGACATATCCATTCCATCTTTCTGTTCTCCGCTCTTACCTGTTTGAGACAAAATGATCTTTAATGTTTCACGCAATTGATTTAAAATATCAGAAGCTTGAACGATTTCTTGCCTCAATGCCATTTCATTGAGTATAGAAATTCCAAGCATACTCATGAAAGCGCCGGGAACACCATGTCCTGTACAGTCCGCTGCTACGACAATGGCTGTATTGCCTTTTTTTGTAGCCCAATAATAGTCACCGCTAACAATGTCACGAGGCCTGAAGAATATGAAATGTTGCGGTAATATATCGTCCATTTGTTGCGGTTGCGGCATAATCGCTGTTTGTATCTTCTTCGCATAAAAGATACTATCCATGATTTCTTTCCGTTGTGCAGCAATTTCGTCCCGCTGTTGAGATGCCATATCCCGTTGAACGATCAATTCTTCCTGATACTGTTGCAACGATTTATTGATTTCTTCAATGTCTTTCTTTTGTTCTTCTATTTCGGCAGTGCGCTCTTTGATCTTTTCTTCCAATTGCCGGTTCTTTTCTTTAAGTGCACGCTCCCGCATTCTAACATACAACCAGATCAATACAACCAGCAATATGATATAGCTAATAAAAGCAACAATGGAAGCCCACCACGGCGGCTTCACTTCAAATGAATAAGTGACGGGTTCGGTATTCCATACACCGTCATTATTACATGCCATTACACTGAATGTATATTTACCCGGCGATAATGGATATTCCCGGTAGGTTTCAACGCTTTCTTCATGCCATTGTGTATCAAAACCTTTGAGAAAGTAACGATATCTGTTTTTTGAAGGTATGGTAAAGTGAATACCGATCCATTCTATACGGATGTTATTTTTATTATGAGGCAATACAAGCTTTTCCGGTAGTCCTGTTTTGGAATCAATTCCTTCAGCATATTCCAAAATATCATCATTTCCAAGTAAAGAAATGTTTGTAATGTATGTCCGAGGAGGAGTAGACCGTTTTTTATCTGCCGTTGGGTTGTACTTTACCAAGCCATTGACAGTTCCAAACCATACATTACCGTATATATCTGTAGCTGCTGCTCCTTGGTAGCATTCCAAGGGTAAATATCCATCTTCTTCACCATAAAAAGTAATGCTGTCTGTAGTCAAATCTATAGTGTTCAATCCATTACTGAGTCCCAACCATAATTTGTCACTTTGGTTTGCGTGGACAAACCAAATAGTATTGCTGGCCAGTCCTTCTTTAACAGTATAGGTCTTGAATTCCAATTGATCTCCGGATTCCGTGATTTTACACAAGCCATCTTCTGTGGCAAGCCAAATATTGTTGTGCTTATCTATAGCTATATCATAGCAGAAGTTGTTGGGTATGCCATTTTCTACCGTATAATTGGTGATACTGTCACCGTCAAATTTAAATAGTCCGGATTGGGTGGCTGCCCATATCTTTCCATTTCTGTCTCTCACGACATCGTTTACTTCGGTAGTTTCCAAATACCTTTCTACTTTGTTTTGATATACATGAACTATTCCGTCAGCTGTAGCACACCAATAATCCTGATCGTTGACATATAATATACCATATATAAAGTTTCGATCGGAAAGAAATGGCGTATTGCTGTAGGAATATTTTCCATTGTAGAACCAGCCGAGTCCGGCTCCCATAAAACCAAGCCATAACCGGTCTTTTTCTGCACGAATTACGTTGACAGAGTTATATCCTTGCCGGTATGAATTAGAAATGGGAGAAGCAAACGTTTCGATTTGTTGTCCGGTAATCTTAGTAATTCCGGTATTGAGCGTGCTGCCCCAGACATTGCCGTTTGCATCACCTTCAACAGAAAGTATATTATTGTCGGGTAAACCGGTTTGTGTAGTCAGGGTTTCGAAAATGACTTTTCCATACATGGATATCCCATTTTGTGTTCCTATCCAAATATTTCCTTCTGAATCTTCAAAAATAGTATTCACACTTCCGTCCACCAATCCGTGTTCTACCGAATAATGAGATAATATATCATTGCGATTCAAATATATCCCGTTTTGTAGTGGAATATACCATGTATACCCATTGCGGTCGTTAAGGATATGTGTAATAGCTTGTCCCTTCAATTCCTTTCCAAACATTGAAGTAAAGTTCTTTCCATCAAATATGTACAACCCTTGAAAAGATCCTAGCCAAATTTTACCTGACGCATCCACATCAACAGTTGTAAATTCGCATTCATGTTGTGGTCGGAATGAAATGAAGTTATTTTGTTCCGGATTATATTTTAACAAATAGTCGTTTTGACATACAATCCAGATGTTTCCATTTTTTTCGATGGCAATATCCGAAATAATTGATTCTGGAAGTCCGTCTTGTCTGGTATAGTTAGTAATTTTGCCATTGTCAATAACGGAAATACCGTTTTCGGTACTACACCATATTCTTCCCTGCAAGTCTTCGGCCATCGATGTGATCGTTCCATGCGTTAATACGCTGTCTGTATCGTAGGTGGTCACTTTATCGCCCACAATCATAGCAATTCCACTATCTGATCGGCTCCATATTCTTCCTTGCCTGTCTTTCAACATCCGTTTTCTTAGTACGCCTCCGGATGTGATTCTATTACTTGGCAATCCGTCGTCTTTAGTTAAGACTTTAAATGTGCGTCCATTGTAAATGGCAATTTCACCTCCGGCTGTGTACATCCAAATATTGCCATCATTATCTTCTAACATGGAGATAATATTATTGGTAGGCATTCCATCCGAAGCGGAAAAGTTTTTAAATTGTTTTCCATCAAAACGGGAAACCCCGCCTACGGTAGCAAACCAAATATATCCTTTTGAATCTTGAAAAATGTCTTGTACCTGGTTTTGTACCAGTCCATTTTTAATGGAGTAATTTTTAAACGGAATTTCGAATTGTGCGTGGGCAATAATAGAAGAACCCAGCAATGCAACAAATACAAGCACACGGATGGAGCAAGATGCCACCGTTTGGCATACTAAAGTATACATTCGACGAAAACCGAGTTTCATGTCCGACTTATGAGGACACAAATATATGTATCATTGTGTTTCTTTGCAAGTGTTTTCTTCGTTTTAACAAAAATGTTTTATTTGTTTGTTTTTTATAAACCGGTTTTATTTTTGAATTTTCATATGTAAAGATTAATGGAGAAAAAAGTTGGTTATATTGGAGAAGTATATTTTATAAATAGATTTCGGTATTCTCAAAAGATTAAAATTTGTAATAAATACAAAAAAATAATTAAAAACATTAGAAAGTAAAGAGTCAAGCGTTTATATATGATTTGTTTGATGTGAAGAATAATTTTGTGCAAATCAAAACAAAACCGCATGATTTTTGCTTTTTAAAAGAAAACAGATTATTCATGTATCGTATTATTCGTCCTTTTTTATTTTTGTTTTCTCCGGAAACAATGCACAGTTTTGTCGCGGGATGTATGCGGATTATTTACGCTATTTGGCCTTTACGAAAATTGGTTGCTAGTATGTATTGTGTAAAAAATCCGGTTTTGGAACGGGATTTTTGCGGTTTGAAGTTTTCCAATCCAGTGGGATTGGCAGCGGGTTTTGATAAAAATGCCAAGTTATATCGGGCTTTTTCTACACTTGGTTTTTCTTTTATCGAAATCGGAACGGTCACGCCCAAAGGACAATCGGGTAATCCGAAACCTCGTCTGTTTCGTATTCCGCAAGATGAAGCAATTATCAACCGGATGGGATTCAATAATCGGGGAGTAGATCATGTTGTTAAAAATTTAAGAAAAAAGCATCCAGGGATAATAATTGGAGGAAATATTGGTAAAAATACATTGACAAGCAATTCAGATGCTCCGGCGGATTATTTGGAATGTTTTATCAAGCTCTATCATTATGTAGATTACTTTACTGTCAATGTAAGTTGTCCGAATGTGGGTGATTTATGCAAACTTCAGGAGACAGAATCGTTGAATGAAATATTGTCGGTAATCATGGCGGAACGGAAGAATCAGGCAATACGGAAGCCGGTATTGTTAAAGATATCACCAGACCTAAGTTTTTCGCAAATTGATGATATGTTATACACAGTAGAAAAAATGGAGGTGGATGGCATAGTGGCTGTGAATACTACGACCAAACGCTCTGAATTGACTGTGAAAAAAGAGAAAATAGAACAAATAGGCAAAGGCGGATTAAGCGGCAAGCCATTGAGATGGAAAGCGCTTGAAGTGATTCATTATATTCATCAACAAACCGGAGGAAAACTTCCCATCATGGGCGTGGGGGGTATCATGTCTGCCGAGGATGCTATAAATCAGTTGACAGCCGGAGCTACTTTGGTGCAAATCTATTCGGGGATGATTTATGAAGGGCCAGCATTGGTTAAGAAGATCAATAGGAAAATATTGCAATCGCTACGTTAATTAAACTTCATTTGAATTAATACAATTTCGGAATATCCCGCCGTACGTACAGGAGGTCCCCATGTTCCGACACCGCATGAAATATAATAATGGGTATTGTTTTTCTGCAAATACCCCCAATCCAATTCATAAACTTTCCGTGTAATAAGATTGAGCGGCCACATTTGCCCGTGATGTGTGTGTCCGGACAATTGTAAATCCACTCCGGCACGTTCTGCTTCATCCAAATGGTATGGTTGGTGGTCTAAAAGAATAATTGGTAATTGTTTGTCCACATCAGACAAAAGGTCTTTGATTGTTTTTCGTTGACCAACAGAACGGTCATTTCGTCCGGCAACATAAAAGCTATTGTTTACTAAAACTGCAGAATCAAGCAACGGAGTAATGCGGTGTAATCGCATATTTTTGCATATTTTCTCAATCGCCAATGAATCTTCTCGTTGGCCGATATATTCGTGATTACCCATAATAGCGAATGCGCCATATTTACACTTTAGGTTATCCAATTCGCCAATCATATCTTGCTCAATTACAAAGTTTACCGCTCCGTCAAATGTATCTCCGGCAAGTAACACTAAATCAAGGTCTAACTCATTTAATTTGGTGACAATTTGACGTAAAAAAAACCGATTATTGGTGTGTCCCAAATGAATATCGGATATCATTCCAATTTTTAAATTGTGTAAATTTTCTACGTTTTTTTGAATAGATATGTTGATGGGTTTCACCTTTGGATATCGTGCCTGAGAATGTCCCCACACCAATGTCCCAGATATGATTATACACACTATCCCAAACAATATAGCTTTACTTAACATATAGTTTTGATAGATAAAATGCGGCTTAAAGGAAGTTGCCCAGCCTGCAATCCGTACTATATCAATCAACAACAATATCAAAAAAGCATATAACATCACCGCAACCCAGAGTGAACCGATCTTGTGTAGAAATGCGGCATCTATATGTAATAATTGGGCAACCATAAACGAGGATGCAACAAAAAAGAATAGAATCACATAACCGATCCGGTAGCGTCCGATAATTTCAAGCGCTTGCCAACCGCGAATACCTATATAAAGGTTACCTATGATAAAAATCGCTAAAAAGAAGATAAGAAACATGACTAATCCTTTCATAAATAGACAATTAAAAATTAATATAACGGAATATTACCATTAAATTTAAGGTTGAAGTTTTCAAGCAATAAGTATATCCCATATTTATTGCTTGTGCAGTGTATTGCATACGTTGATGCCGATTAGCCGGTCATAACGGGCAGAACGTCCACGATGATATACAAAAATGATATAATCATTTTCCGTATCGAAATAATTTCCTTCTAACATCGTATCATTAATGGTTTTATCTTTATTAGGAACAAAGGCATATACATAATTATAATATCCCTGTTTGAGCATAATGGTTGCTTCATATTGGCGTTTATCCGAGTTATAGAGCATTAAATTTTCCCGGTTGGTAGCGTAATCATTATATGCGCCAAATACATACACTTGCCCATCGGTATGTTCGTTGGTACGTAATGAGAAGTGTACATACACATAATCGGCTTCAATTTGTGGGCTTGCAGCTTTTTCCGCTTGTATAGAATATTTGCCATCCAAGTCTTCGTAAAAAAGATAATGTCCAGCATCACGGGGTTCGTCAACATAAGGATAAAAATGATATGTAGGCCTTTCAAATTCAATCGCTTGCATTAAAGTCGATGTGTAACGGATGCTTTTGATATCCAATGGCCTGTATTCGTTTCCTGCCGGAAATAAGGTTGCACTTTCGTGTCGGTAGTCCAATTCGCCCGGCCTGATAAACAGAGGCCTGAGTCCGGTAAGCGCTGTGTACCATTGTCCGTTTTGCAAAATCACAACTTTTACATCTTGTGCAGCATTTTCAATAGCATAATTTCCTGTACGTATCACAAAATCAACTTGTTGAAATTCCCTTTGCTTGGCTGTTTGCCTTGCTTGTCCGGCAGTTGCCGCAATAGTAACCATTGATTCGGTAATGCAAAAACGCTTACATAATACAGGGTTGTCTTCATTATCTTCAAAAACTGTAATTGCATAATTTCCTGATACTTTCAACACAACATCTTCATTAGGAAGTGAAATACTGTAATGTACGTATGGAATCAAGGTGTTGAATGAATAATCGTAATGTCGGATATAGTTGGTTGGAAACCCTGTGGCGTATTCGTTTACGATTAGCCTCGATTGCCGCCAGTCGGCATCACAATGAGTGATTTTGTATGAATAGTTTTTAGCTGTTTTACCCAGTTCATCAAATTCCAGAACCAAAGGATTTTGGTCGTCTATATGACTGATGGGGTAGGAGGTTTCCCAATCCGCTTTATGTAATTGTACGGTTTTGATTTGATCGTTGAAAACAGCATCGGGGAAAATACCTCCCGGCGGGCTATATTGACAAAACACTGTAATGTGCCAAAAACAACATGTGATGAATATGCCCAATCGATATCTGTTAAATTGAATCATAACCAAAAATAGAGTAAAATTTGATAAAAAATAAGGGGGCAATTGGATTTTTTATTTTGCCCCCTTTTACATCATTGTTGCCTTGGCTAGGATAATTGTTGTTCTTCCAAAATACTCTTTGCCAGATCCAAAATCGTTGTATCATCTAGCGTCACAATTCCGCCATTAGGCCCTTGTTCGATATGAAAACCGACACTTTCACCCGATTGATAATGAGAACCGCCAAAATAATTTCTTACGGTATCTTCACTAAGGTTTAACCGATCAGCAATAGATTTCATACTACCGCTCGGCAACGCATCTTTGATCTTTCTAAGCTCATTAAATGTGATATACATGACCCTATAATTTAAATTATACATTGGAAAAAACGCTCTAATTTATATCATAAAACGATTAAAAACAACCTTTATTTCTTAATTAATGTTCTTTAATGATTAATCATCTTATAATGAAATGAATAATTAATTGTTAAAAATGATTAATATGATTTATGTAAAGAATATCTTTAATGATAAATGTAAGTATAAGATAATTATACAAATACGTTAATAAAAGCCTGATTTAAACGGGAGTATTGTGTTTACGAAATGACTTCAATATTTCTTCCCTAAATCAACATTAATGGAGAAATGATTGGACGCTCCGGCCAAATGCCATGTAGAACGCGCATAATCAATGCGAAAACGGGAGATGTGCACACCCAATCCCCAAGAAAATCCAACCATTCCGGTGCGTGAAGATAATTTCATATCCTGTCTTCGATTATAGTTATACCCTGCTCGGAGTACTAAAACTTTAAAAGGAAAACATTCTACGCCAAATACAAGATGCCTCATGAGTTCATCGGCAAATGTGCCAATGCCTGAATCGGAAGACTCGTCATCAGGATAAGCCAAGCGGGGTGTTTCCAAGTGTTGTACTACTAACGAAAAACGGAATGGTGCATATTGCAATCGCTGCGATATACCTAATTGAAGCTCAAATGGAACAGGTTCGCGTCCTCCGTCGGAGTAAGGAGTGAGTTGTCCGCCCATATTGCGCAATACCAAAGCGGCGGTTAATAAACGTCCGGGATGCCGGTAAGTAATGCCCAAGTCTGTAACTAAACCAAACGACGTGTAGCGTTCAAAAACGGAGAGAAGCGGTTTTACGTTAACACCTACCAAGAACACGCTGTCTAGCCAAGGTAGATAGCGAGAATAACTCAAATTAAAAGCATATTCGGAAGCTCTGAATGAGCCGGTAATAAACCCCGATTCATCGGCTTCGGTAAATGTGCCATAGTTGATATAAAAGATTCCTGTCGAAAAATTGCCTATATCTCGAAATGTCCTTGCATATGCGGCATAGCCAAAATTAATCCCTGCAAAAAAATTGACATAGTTCAAGGATAGGTAATTATTCATTGTGCTATCCAACAATCCCGGATTATAAAAGGGTAGTGATGCGTCGCTTTCGGGAGTTGCATTAACTTCGCCGCCTAAAGCAGCTACATGAGGAGATGGAGTGAGATCTAAAAAATTGTATGTTGATGTTCCACCCAATTGGGCATACACCTGTGTGGAAAGTGTAGCAATGATACAGAAAATCAACTTTTTAATCATACAAAATATGTGGTAAGGCTAACCGAACAAGAAATTTAAATTTCAAGTTAAAGGCTTTAAAGAAGTATTTCTATTTTAAGTTCTTAATATCAGTCAATTATTTGAAAATTAGAAACAATAATTATCCATTTTCAATTGTCCATTATTCATTTATTAAAATCCCATCGCCCCATATACTCGCCCTTCCAGTATGGCAGGAATAATGAATATATTGTTCCTTGAGTCGTATACAAAATCTGCTGGACCTCCGATTTTTGAGGTTAAAGGAACTTGTCCGGTTTCTTTGGTTTCGAGGTTGATCCAACAGATAACGCCACGTTTACCAAAACCAACCCAGTCGCTAAAATAAAGCTTTTTGCCGTTCAAAGCCAATCCCCATAGATAACCTTCATAATCGCCAATTGTTGCGTATGCTTTTTTATTGATGTCGATTACCCCTAATCGTCCGTTGGGCAAGCTATCTGTTCCCCAACTACACACATACATTTGATTTTTACTGACCAATAGTCCGCAAGGAGATGTTACCTCCGTCCATTTCGTATATTTTTTTTTCGCTAAGTCTACTTTAAAAATAGTATTGATATCGGTGGCCGATACATACACATCATCGCCATCAGCAACAATACCTGTTAATTGTTGGGTGTTCTCTTTGGAGAAATCCAGTTCAAATATACTTTTCTTGGTTCTCAAATCGAAACCAATCAATTGGTTGGCATCGCATACGTAAAGAGTTCCTTTCAGGGCAATCATTCCTCGAGGCGAATGTACTTCGGTGATAAACCTCATTTCTGCTTCTTCTTGACTTCCGTCACTTTTGATGCGTGAAATATAACCGTCTTCGCCTTCCATGGTCAATCCTTTACCTTTGCCTTCGTTTGATAGGTAATAATAACCTCCATATTCTGTCACACCTACCGGCGCATCAAAACCTCTATAGCTATATAGGTCCTGTGCATATGTTGTTGTAAAAGCCAAGAGGAAACAAGCCCAAATCAATATATTTCTCATCATCAGGAATTT
>JAVBPN010000154.1:0-6768 GCA_031549585.1 Bacteroidales bacterium | reverse complement strand
TTTTGCCGGTTTTACATTCTATTTTTACCGACTGCACCACGATTTTTACCCGATGAAGCATCGGGTAGAAGCCTTGTAATCTATTTTTATGCGATTTTAAAAAACCATAATATAAAACAGTAAACCATGCGTAAAATTTTTCTACCTTCGATTCTTTGTGTAAAAACTTTAGCAGTGCTTGCCGTATTTCTGCTTATCGGCTGCAATAAAGATAAAGACCCTGATAACAAAACAACTTCAATATCCTCCCTGAAGAGTTCAAATCTTGCCGGAGCCAAAGCAGCTTTTATCACCGGTAGTAATAAGGGCAGCTTGAAATCTTCAACTGATGATTATGAGGAATTGAAATTCTATAAAGTCGGGATTAATAATCAAACCCAGACGGTTACTTTTACCGATGACGAAGGCAATACCGTTCCGGCAATTGTTGATTATGTGCAGAGCCTTTCGGGTAAATACGCAGTTATGCGCGTTTATAACGAAGAAAATCCGTGGTCAAAGTGTGTTTTTATTATCCGCAAAAGTGACGGACAACTTTTTACAACTCCCGAAACTCTTGAGAATAACGGCACATCATATGACGGTGATCCTTTGGGCTGCTTTACCTGGGATGGAGGTGACGGCAAAGGTATTGATTATGTCAAAGTCAAAAACATTAAGAGCGACTCAAATGGCAATCTTTACTATTTTGGCGGTGGCTATACTTCCGGCGGCACGATGCACAAAATTTACGAAAAGAACGGTAATATAGAATTTGCCACCATAGAAAATGTCGGAGAGTATTATAATTTCAACGCTGCAGGCGATCTTTTGGCCGGAGGCGGTGACCTTGGGAGCGGATTAGTAGGCGTATGGATCACAGCCGATGGACAAAAACTCGGAAGTGAATGGTTAATCAATATGGGGCCGGAGTATCCCCGAGTACATGCAGGCGAACCGTTTGCGCTTTCAAGCGCTCCCAATAGCTTTTTCACTATAGATCAAATCTTTGACGATACGAACCCTTTGAATCTTGTTTGGGAAAAATCTGTTCTTTCCCAATATACCGTTCAAAATGGCGAGATTGTTCGGGAAGAGGTTTATGAATTCGCCAAAAGAATAAGCCATTTCTTGCCGGTTTCAAGTCGGGATGGCATAGGGTTAACTACGGTAGTTGCAACAGATGGTT
This sequence comes from Bacteroidales bacterium, assembly GCA_031549585.1. Classification (GTDB taxonomy): domain Bacteria; phylum Bacteroidota; class Bacteroidia; order Bacteroidales; family UBA4181; genus JAIRLS01. Next base: position 5,600 of record JAVBPN010000154.1, on the reverse strand, counting down.
TGATTAACATAAATGAAGTTTGTGTTATTAAATCGCCCAACGAGGTACAATATGTTCCGGTATCAGAAAACAGTCATTCCGGCAACCACATGGCGTTAATGAATCTGGCCGTTTTTTCTGATCGATATATGTACAGTTTTTATCCGTATGAACCCAATCGCAATACGATTTCACGCTTTGATCCGCAAACCGGAACCGACACGCCAAATTATTATACTTTGCCGGGCGAATATTCACTTCAATCAGTATGGGCTACTCATGACGATGTCCTTACTATTTTGGCAGAGAAAGGCGGTCAATCTACCTATATAGAAGTAAGTGCCAATGGTGTAGCGGTTATTCACGACACTTACAATGATGAAAAAGTTATTCTTCGTTCCGCGTTTTAAGCAAACAGGAAATCTATATTTTTCGTCTCTATTGGAACAATGACGGATGTATTGTACGAGCGGCCGGAAGAAATTCCGGCCACTTTTTTATGTTAAAAAACAATTCAAGATTGTATCTTTGATATTCCAATCATCACAAAATCATTGAAACAATGAAACGAGGAACCACCGATTTGCCTCTTCATTATGGCACTGTCCCCCCGTGGCTGGCGCAACGTATGAGCCTGCTGGGTGGTGCTATCGTCGAAGCTATTGTCGTGGAATATGGCCGTTCGGCATTATTGCAACGTTTGAGCGATCCATTCTGGTTTCAATCGCTGGGTTGTGTCTTAGGGATGGATTGGCATTCTTCAGGGATTACCACCTCTGTAATGAATGCATTAAAGAAATCAGTGAATAAACGTTCGTCCGAGCTGGGGGTATATATCTGTGGCGGACGTGGTAAATCGTCACGGCAAACGCCGGCAGAATTGCTCGAAATAGCTCATAAAACCGGCTTAAATGGCGATGAATTGGTACATCACAGTAAACTATCCGCAAAAGTGGACAATACTGCCGTACAGGACGGATTCCAATTATACCTGCATTCGTTCGTGTTAACTATCGAGGGTGAATGGGCTGTGATACAACAGGGAATGAATGCCGGACAGCGGCTGGCGAGGCGTTATCATTGGTTGTCATCGTCGTTGCAATCGTTCACCGAGGAGCCTCACACATCAGTTTGCGGGCAAAACCAGGGACTGATTCTCAACCTGACGGACAAGCAAGCAGCTTCTACCAAGGATGGTATTATCGAACTAACTCATCAATCGCCGGGCCGGCTAATGCAAGAGGTGTCCCTTATCTTGCCTCGTCACCACGAAGTACGGGTAGAAGATGTTAATTTGAAGCGGTTGGGTGCAGCATTGATACTTGCACACGAAACGAATGTGGCAGATATGGAATCGTTGTTAATGCTCGGAGGAGTGGGGCCGCGCACCTTACAGTCGTTGACGTTGGTGAGCGAAGTAATACACGGCACTCCGTCTCGCTTTGCCGATCCCGCACGTTTTTCATTTGCACATGGGGGTAAAGATGGCCACCCATTTCCGGTACCTACGCGTGTATATGATGAAACCATTGCCATTTTCGATAAAGCCATCCACCAAGCCCGTTTAGGCGATAAGGACAAGTCGGAAGCATTAAAAAATCTTTCACGGATTTCGCAAGAGATGGAAAAGGGCTATACACCGAACAATTACTTTGACGACCTGGTACAACGTGAGCGTAACGTATCCTACAAATATGGTGGGAAAACTGTATTCGGCGATGCAGAAAGACCAAAAGAAAAATACAAACAATTGACAATCTGGGGGTGATCGGGTGTACAAAAATGGTATCTAAATGTGTACTTTTGCTGAATAATTTTTAAAAATGCCTCCAGCAAAGGACAAAACCACAGGTTTCCGCGTTACGGAACCTTCCGAATTAATGGATTTCCTCGTCAAGAAGATGAGCGACGTGAGCCGTAGCGATATTAAAAAGTTGCTTGCTCGGAGCCAAATAAGCGTCAATGAGGTGTATGTAACCCGCTACAATCATGCACTCCGTGAAAACGATTTGGTGGCGGTTCACTATTCCAAACGGTATATTGCTTTTTCGCATCCGCAAGTGCATATTATTTATGAAGATGATGATGTGATTGTTATCGATAAAAAAGAGGGGTTGTTATCTGTAACAATAGGCAAGGAGCATGAAACAACGGCTTTTGAAATACTGCTGCAATACCTGAAAACGCAAGATCTCCGCAGCCGTTTGTATGTGGTGCACCGCCTCGACAGGGAAACCTCCGGTGTGATGATGTTTGCCAAAAACAAGGATTTTCAGACGGAAATCCAACGCAATTGGCACGAGAGCGTCACCGAGCGCAAATATGTGGCGTTGGTGGAAGGCACACCCGATCCAAAGAAAGGACGCATCGTTTCCTACCTGAGTGAAAATCCGAAATCGCTCAAAATGCGCTCGGATAACCGCGACAATGGCGGTCAGAAAGCAGTTACCAACTATCATTTATTGTCGGGCAACGGCGCATATTCCTTGTTGGAAATCAGCCTTGAAACAGGCCGCAAGAACCAAATAAGGGTACACATGCAGCAAATAGGACATAGTGTAGTAGGCGACAAAAAATACGGCAGCTCGTCAAGCCCGATCAACCGCATGGGGCTTCACGCATCTGTTCTAGCATGGCGGCATCCGTTTACCGGTGCAGCCTACCGTTTTGAAAGCCCTGTTCCGAAGAAATTTACAGCATTTATCGGCCTTAAATAAAGCCAGTACGAGTGGTCAGAAGAAATTCCGGCTGCTTTTTTTGTGTAACGATATTTTAGAACGGGACAAAGCAACAAGTCCGGCAATCATAGCAAACTAAGACTCACCACCTGAGTCATTTCGAGATTACATCGTTGTTATTCGTAATAATTAGCGATTTCCTGCAAAATATAACGGGTGCCGCTGGTTGTTCCTTCGTGATCGCGTCGTGCCCAGAAGCTATATGTCCAAACTACCATTCTTTTTTCAATGTCTCCACTGCTATCACGGAATGTATTGAGAACGTCGTCGCTAATATATGGAAGTAAGCTATCAAAATACTCTTCAATCATTCCATGGTTTTCACTAGTCATACACTGATAAATGGCTGCAATTTTTTCGTCGCCGTCATTTTCATTCAGATATATGTCTTTATAGACACGATCGAGGGTGGCGATCAAATGTGATGCGCCTGAATTCATATATTTGGTTTGCGAAAATGTCTTAAAGAATAGATATCCATAAGATTCAAATGCCGACAACAGATGCTCGTTGCCTTCTTTGAGAAAATTAACGATCTGGTAATAGTTACGGTAACCGCGATATTCATATATGTTTTTCCAGTTCCAGTCTCCGTATGAAGGTATATATTCTTTGCTATATACTTCGTTGCCCCGCACAATCAGGTCGGAAACATGAGTGAAATCCTTGTTTTGATTGATATACCGGAGTGCAAGATTCACGCTATCGGCACAATGATCCGATTCATCCCATAAAAAATGGCAAAGCAAATCATCTTCCGATTCAAATCTGTCTATGTATTCCACATCCTCTTCGTCATCGTAAGGCTCTACTTCTTCTGCCCAATCTTCCTCGCCATACTCATATGTTGAACAAACGCTACATTCATCACTTTTTTCTGTGACCCATATTCCTGCAAAGACGGTTGAGAGCAAACAGCCAAATGCAACCGCAAAGAGGAGCATGCTGGCCATCTTATTCATTTTATCCTTTCGTATGATGACAGCACTTAGCAGTAATGATGATTGCAACAGCGATATGATGGTACATCCGCAATAAATGACAACCGTGAACCCGATCAGGAAACGATGATTATATGCACATTCCGCAAAAGGATTAGAAACAGCTGTCGAAAGCAAAAATATAAATAAAGCCGACAGGGTAAATGAAAATAGATAGAACGTGTAAAATGATGATGAGCTTTTTTGTTTTTCTGCATCCTCTTTTTTATCGACACTTGGCTTCAAAATGAGACAGATAAGCATACCGATCAGTAAGAAAATCAAAGCACTTGCCAAAGGCAACAACAGTGCAGGAGCAGTCATGATCTCATCATAACATTTCCCGAATAACTCATAAAATAACCAGGTCAATAAATCCCTCCATCTAGGAATTAAGGAAACAATGGCTAATATTACCGAAAAAACAATGCTTCCTATAAGCATGCATTTCCCTAAACGGGCAAGAGTCGAATTTTTCATTTGTTTGTAATTTGTTTTTTAGGTTAAAGAATGTCCATGAAGCATCATTGCGTTTGGTACACATGAGTGTATGGCCATTTCATTTCGGTTGTTGTCTATACTTCAAAATTATATTCAATAACGATTTGGATATATTAGAATGGCAAAAGTAAAACATTATTTTAAATGATTGTCTTGTATTGTACCTAATACCATTCGGTGAGGTTTTACCTCATCCCAGCCCTTTCTTAACTTTTTCATTTTCCTGGATAACAACAGGGAACGAGGACAAAGTAATCCATAAACTTTTTTGAATTCAAAATTTAGACAACCTCTAAGAAATCGTTAATCCTTTTTTTGATCATATTTTCAAAAAATGTACTGGTACATACTGGTACATTTTTTAAAAAGAACATCTATATTTGCCATAATAAAAGTAAACAGATGGAATTTATTTCTATTGATTTTCAATTAAATAACCCAATATATAAGCAAATTATCCATTCAATTTGCAATCATATTGACAAAGGTTTGTTACAGCCGGGAGATGTTATTCCATCTGTCAACCAAGTCGCTTCTACTTTCAAATTGTCAAGAGGATCGGTTTTTACGGCTTACAATGAATTAAAGGCGTCTGGCATTATTAAATCCATTCCCGGCAAGGGTTATTTTGTTTCGAGCGTTAGAACTCAATTACAATACAATATTTTCCTGCTGTTTACTACTTTTTCTCCTTATAAGGAGATACTTTACGGGGCGCTTACCGAGCCTTTGAAAGGGAAATGCAATGTGGATGTTTATTTTCATCATTACAATATCAAAACATTCGAGCAATTGATTGCAGAATATGCCCATCAGTACAATGCATTCATCATTATGCCCATGGTGCATGAGCGGGTGCCTGCTATATTGTCGGCTTTGAATCCTGATTCCTTATATTTGCTCGATTTGGGATTTCAGGAATATAGCAATCGTTTTGCTGGTGTATATCAGAACTTTGAAAATGACATTTACCGGATCTTAAAATCAAATATACAGTTGGTTAGGAAATATCGCCGGTTGTTTTTGGTGCATCGTAATGATTTCCGGGCCAAAGAAATCATTACCGGATTCAATCGCTTTGCAGCAGAATCACCCATCGAAACCAAAGCCGTAACGATTGAACAGCTTCGCAGCATCAATAAACATGATGCTTATATCACAGTAGAAGACGCCGATATGGTATCGATTATTCGTGCAACCAGACAGAAAAAATGGAAAATCGGGAAAGATATTGGTATTCTTTCCTATAACGAGACAGCGTTAAAGAGTGTTATTGCTGACGGTATTTCTACCATCACGACCAATTTCCCCTTAATGGGCAGGCAAATGGCAGAAATGGTGCTGAATCGGGAACACAAAACGGTTGAAAATAAATTTGTGATGATTGACAGAAAGTCATTTT
>JAVBPN010000320.1:0-16251 GCA_031549585.1 Bacteroidales bacterium | reverse complement strand
AATATATCTAAATATTTACACAAAAAAGCTAAAGATTTTGACGAACACTTTCCATTTTGTGACAAATAACGTGCCTTTCCGGAACACATCCTCGTCAAAACAGCTTTTGTATCTATAAACGAAAAGTTTTCAATTTTGTTTGGATTTTTTTTAGAAAAACAATGATTTTTTTTAGAAAAAATGCGGCTTTTGGCGCAACAATCAGAATATCAAACAATTAATTATTTTTAATTTTTTGCCAGAATACACAGTATTTTATAGGTTTTCATAAATCCGGTCGAATTATAAGCCTGAAAAAATACAATATATAACCCTGTAAGAGATTTATATCCTTTATCGTTTGACCCATCCCATGAAAATGACCCTTGTGTTGCCAATAATTCCTGATGAGCAATTTGCTTCACTTTTCTTCCCGAAGAATCAAAGATGATTACGTCGGCCATTAACGAAGGAGTATTGAATTGATACTGAATAAGTAAAACATCATTCAATCCGTCATTGTTTGGAGAAAATACATCATGATTCAATGTTACTTCGGTTGGTATTTCTTCAAGAGGAATGTATTGCGAATTTTTTCTTCCGGGTGTTCCATAACCTACTGTTTGTGCTGCTGTATGCCAATTTCCAGGATCAAGGCTGTTTCGGTCGGGATGCAAACGCTCCAATGAAACGCCGTTGCTAATTTTCAGAAAATCAACATGCTGTTTGCTGTTGTAATGAACTTCATCCAATACACGCATGCTTTTATCCAACAAGACAATTTGTCCCGATTCTTTGCCCAACGAGGGAATGCTTGTTTGAAGAAATGGTTTTCGATCAGTCACCTCATAACGGGAAATCACATCATTTATATTGCGCGAAATTGCTAAATAACTTTGGGGCAATAGTAAAAATAAATCGTCTGTCAATGAAACCGGAGTAGATAATTTACCGTTGGTTCGCAATGCAATGGATAAGTCGCTTACTAAAATGGTTTTGTTTGAACGATTGAACAGTTCTACAAAGGTATAGCCATCAGGAAATGGGTTGAAAAGTATTTCATTAATAATAACATCGGAACTGTCGGCAATTTGAGGCAATGCGATCCGGAAAGTTCCAGAACGTGCTTCATATCCAGAGCAATCCAATACTGTTCCTTCAATTGATATATCATACCATTGGCCGGGCTGCAAGTTTGTACTGATTTCCAATTGATCAAAGTGTCGTCCCGAGATACGGATATTTTTAATTGGAACTTCAGGTTGAATCTTGATTTGTGATAATGAAGGCAAAGGCATTCCGGCGGATTTGCTCAGAAACAAAGTAATAGATGTATCACAAGCGCCGATTTTACATATTTCAGGATATTCACTATCCTTTGTTGTAGCAAAAACAGAGTTTTGTTTACCAGGAGTACCTCCATTCACATTGGACGAGGCTTTCCAATTAGTAGATAGGCTGCACGTCAGGTCGGGATTGATTTGTTCGAGCGACCAGCCTCCATTTGCTTTGTGTGGATCTTGATACCAATCGGTTGTGAAATCAACCCAAGAGATTACATTGCCTGTATGATCTTTCAATTCCAAATATTGACCATTGTTGGCAATGGCAGTTTTTGATCCCAATAGTGGGATTACTACCCCGTATGTCGAAAGAGAAGCTTCTGCTTCGGGATGGGTTAACAATACATAGGATTCTGCTGGAAATAGATAATCAGGAAATGTTTTTGATGTATTGCCATATGTGAATGTCCAATTTTTGAGTTGGATGTTTTTATCGGAACGATTGTATAGTTCAATGTATTCGTATTCGGGAAGCCTAACAAGAGGAGACGGGTTGGCCATGATTTCATTAATGACAATATCATATGGTCCGGCAAGACAAGGTAGGGAAAAATATAATATGGTATCGCGCATGGCGTTTCCGTTTAAATCAGATAATCCGGAAATGGATAATTGATGATTAATACCGCATTTTAGATCATCCGTAAAAGAAATATTAATAGATGAATTCGTACTTCGCGCCAAATCCATAGGATAAACCGCGTCATTAATTTTAAAAAACTGGCTATAAGGAGGTGATATGGGTGTTATTGCCTCCGAAAATTGAATTTGGGCTTGTTTTTCTTTGGCCGAAAATGAAGTAACCACAGGAGGGTCACGATCTGTATAAGGTTCCCCATCCACATAAAAATCGTCGAAGAAAAAACCGGTAGCACGTGTGATTGTATAAATGCATACAACTCCGAACCAAGATGATGCTTTAATCTGATTATCAGAAGCACTGCCCTCGAGTATATAATCTCTGCCACCCGATAGATCGGTTTTGAGCGTCCAGTGGCTTTGACTATCTCGTGTTACCAAGACACGGACATGACTTGACGATACATCAAGTATCTTGGCCCGACTTGAAATCAATTTTTCCTCTTTTGTGCCATTTTGTCGAAACAGGCAAATATCATCATCAGTATGTCCCAAGCGTAAGAAATATCCATTTAAAGGTGCTTTTAAATCGGATTGATCAGTCATTAGATAAACCTTGGCATAGTTGGTTGAAGATGGGTTGAAATTTATTTTAAAAACAAATTCCCAAGAAGCATTTGTTGCGATATCTGATTCCACAGCTAAATATGATGTTCCTGCTTGTGTGTCGTTGAGGCGCAACCAACCGTTGTCGACAATAAATTTGTTTACATCTCCTTGCCATGCAGGGGTATTGGTGAAATCCCCATCCGAAAAGTCATCGTGCCATTGGCCAAATAATAAGCCCGGGCAATAGATGAATAAACTAACCATTACAATGATCCATGTTTTCATAAGCAATAATTTAAATATCTCACTCAAAAAGTGCTATTCAATGATATCTAGTCATACATTGAATAATGGTTATTGTTTCAATAAGTATTCTGTGTATCATAGCAAGTATTATTTAAATAGCCTCCAACAGGAGATTAATATGCATGCGAATCTTCGTCCAATTCTTCAGTGCTGATTTGTTTTTTATTGATTGCCCGCCATGCCCAGAAAATATAAGCTATCACTACCGGCACAAAAAGAGATACATAGCTCATGATGGTAAGTGTATAATGGCTGGAGGAACTGTTTTCGATGGTTAAAGAATTTTGCAAATTAAATAGGGAAGGGTAGTAGCAAGTATGGTTAAATCCGGCTGTAAGGAGTAAGGCAAAGACCGTCATCACGGTTCCTATCCCGGTATACCAAATCCCTTTGGTAAAATTGTCTGATAATAAGGTGCGGAGCAATCCAAACAACACCAATACAACACCAATTACTAATATGAAAAAAACAACCGGCATAGTCAACAGATTATGCAAGTATTTATATGGTTCCATATCAACCATATGAGTTGCTGGGTCGTAATTAAATCCCTCTTTTACCAATAAACGGATAAAAAAGATCAAGAAAAAGACAAGGAAAAATGCAGCGCTACGCAATAGGCGTATTTTGGACCGGGTAACAACTTGTTCGTTTTTTATATGGTTGATGAAATAAAGCAAAGCAAGGCTTCGTGCAAGGAAATATACCGAAAGGCCCAAACTTAGGTTGTGCCAGTTGAGCGCTGCTTCCAAACCGTGATAAGGTGTTTCCCATTTCGACATATTCATTTCGTTCAGGGAAAACATAGCGCCGTTAAAGAAAGTGCCAACAGCAGTACCGATAAGAATAGTACCGATTACTCCATTGAATAGCAAGAAGTATTCGTAAACACGATGCCCCAGAAAGTTATTAGGTTTAGATCTGAACTCGTAAGAAACGGCTTGAAGTACAAAGCACACAAGGATCAACATCCAAACCCAATAAGCTCCACCGAAACTAACGGAATAAAATAGTGGGAATGATGCAAAGAAAGCTCCGCCGAATGTAACCAGCGTAGTAAATGTAAACTCCCATTTCCGGCCTAATGCATTGACAATTAATGCTCGTTCTTTTTCTGTTTTACCTATGGTATAAATTAATGTCTGCCCGCCTTGCACGAACAGAAGGAACACCAATATACTTCCTAAGAGGGATATGATGATCCACCAGTATTGCTGTAAAACCAATTGAGACATAGATCCAAACATAGCGCTTAAACGATTAAGTTAGACCGGCTCAATATTGAGTCAGTGTTATTACAAAAGCCTTTCTTTGATCAGGTATTCGGCGATCTGCACGGCATTGAGTGCAGCCCCTTTGCGTATCTGGTCGCCAACGCACCAGAAATGAACGCCATTAGGCGTAGTCAAATCTTTACGAATCCGTCCGACAAATACAGGATCTTTATCGGCAACAAACAATGGCATCGGATAAATGCAATCGGCAGGCACGTCTTCAACCACAATGCCCGGAGCATTTTGTAATGCCTTGCGAACATCCGGCACATGCAAAGCATCTTTGGTTTCAACCCATACAGCTTCGGAATGTGCGCGAAGAACCGGCACACGAATGGTTGATGCACTAACAGCAAAATCGGCATGCATGATTTTACGCGTTTCATGATGCATCTTCATTTCTTCCTTGGTATAGTCATTGTCTGTAAATACATCAATGTGCGGAATGACATTGAAAGCCAATTGATATTTGAATTTATCAATAACCACAGGTTCGCCATTCAAAGCTTGTTTGATTTGCGTTATCAGTTCTTCCATTGCGGCAGCCCCTGCTCCGCTGGCAGCTTGATATGTCGCAACCTTGACATTCTTTATGGGCGACAAGTCATGGATGGGCTTTAACGCCACAACCATAATAATGGTAGAACAGTTGGGATTGGCAATAATATTGCGTGGGCGATTTTTACAATCAGCAGCATTCACTTCCGGAACTACCAAAGGAACATCATTATCCATACGAAAAGCGCTCGAATTGTCGATCATCACAGCTCCATGGCGTGTGATTGCCGGAGCAAAAGAACGGGAAATTCCAGCTCCTGCTGAGGTTAACGCAATATCGATACCTTTGAAATCGTCATTATCTTTTAATTCTTTTACTACAATCTGTTTTTCTTTAAACTTATAGCTTGTTCCAGCACTACGCGCTGATCCAAATAAAACCAACTCGTCTACAGGAAAATTACGTTGTTCCAACACTTTTAAAAATTCTTGGCCTACAGCGCCACTTACACCTACAATTGCTACTTTCATTTTACGTATTCGTGAAAAACTTTATAATTAGATTGAAATAAAAAATACAAATTAAAGCAAAATAATATTATCTGTGCAAATGTAGTATTTCCGTATTATATCCGAACATTTTTGATGATGATTTTTTTGCTTTTGCATACAGGACAGATAGAGGGAATAAAGTATGTATTTTTCATGTAAAATTAACAATCATGAAATCAAATATTTATATAAAAAACCAATCACGGTCACACTAAATCGTGTACCATGCACCATTTACCGTGTACCTTTGTCCCGAAGTTTCTGAATATCCTACCTAATTCTATTTTAATTCTATCTCGTAATTTCCAGCCAATAATTTATATGAACCATTGCTTCCCGTCTTTAAATCGATGGCTTTTCCGGTAGTTACAAGTTTGGCCTTTGTTAATGAGAAACCACCCGGAAGATACAGGTCTGCTGTAGCATTAGCTGGAATAGTTACAGTATATGTGACGATCTTCTTTGTTTTTTTCCAATTAGAAATAATTTTTCCATAAGGAGATAAATAGGAAGATTCGGCTTGGTTTAATCCGGCCACAAATGAAGGCCGTAAGATGATATTCTTAAATCCGGGTTGTGCCGGATCGGGTTTGATGCCTCCCAAAGCCTTAAAAAACCAGGCACCTATTTCGCCAAACATAATATGATTCATCGAGATATCACGTGCAGCGTCAATCGGCCAGTTTTCATACAATGTTGTAGCACCATTCACAATCCACCATCCCCATGACGGAAACGTTTCTTGCGAAGCCACAGAATAAGCCAGATCGGCATATCCATTTTCACTCAATGCATTTAAAATGGCTTTAGTGCCCAATAACCCGACATCAATATGATTGTTATCGGCTTTTACGCGTTTTGCCAGATTGGCCGCTACCTTACTTTTCATATCATCCGGCACAATACCCCATTGGAGCGGCACACTGAGTTCTGTCTGTACACCTTGACCATAAATACCTGTATTACGATCAAGATATTTGTCATTAATAGCATCTTTGATCTTCTGGGCTAAAGCAGCATATTGGTTATAATCATCTTGTTTCCCTAAAATCTTCGCAGCATTAGCTAAGATGGAAACATCCACATAATAATATATAGACGAAGTAAATTCAACCGGAGTTTTTGACTTTACCGGCACCCAATCGCCCAATCCCCAAGAAGTAAGGCCATTTGGGCTTTTATAATTGATGTGGTCTACATAACGTTTGATGTTGTCATAACATGCTGCCAATAAATGTGAATCGCCATAAAATAAATAGATATTCCATGGAATAATAGCAATGCTACTCGTCCAATCCGGCCCATTTCCCCATTCATAACCCCATCCGCTGGTCGGGATAATCGAAGGCAATACGCCGTTAGGCTGTTGCTCGTCGCGATGGTCGGCCATCCATTTTTCATAAATGGTGATGCCATCGAAATTATATAACCCGGTTTCAATGGCAATGTGGCCATCGCCAGTCCAACCATTTTTTTCACGTTGCGGGCAATCGGTGGGATAGCCAAATAGGTTGGAAAGATATGCATTGTTTGTTGCTTGCCAAATCTTGTCAATGGTAGGATTTGAGGTTTTGATTTCACCAATAGGAGGCACATCGCTATGCATAAAATATCCCACAAGATTATCTTTAGTCAATATAATGGGGCTATTGCTGGTTACTTCCACATACTGAAATCCTTTATAATTGAATCGCGGCATAAACGTTTCCTCGCCTTTTCCACCAAGAATAAAGATGTCGGTTTGAAAAGGATCCGTATTATCGGTAGGACGGTAATGCACATCTATATTCGACATATCAGCACGCTCGTTTGGGTAAATCCTTTCGGAGTGCTTCAACTTAATAACCGTACCTTGAGCCCCGCTTATTTTGATTTGGCTTATACCAGCAATATTACGCCCCAAATCAAAAACATACAGAGTGTCATTTATTTTATTGACGTTTTTTGCCGGTATTTTCTCCACATTGCGTATAGGATGCAGTTGTTGCGAAACAATGTTTTGCGATGGCGCTGCGCGGTATATGGCAGGCTTCCATTGGGAATCATTGAATCCGGCGGTATTCCAACCGGGTTGTTCCAACCGAGCATCGTAATGTTCGGCAGTATAAATACTATTAAAAATGACCGGGCTTAATGCCGTTTTCCAATTATTTCCGGAAGTAATAATTTCTTCTGACCCATCTTCATAGGTGATTCGCAAGTCCATGCAGAAAGCAGGACGGTCACGCCATGGCGCACGATCGAAAAACCATACAGCAGTGGATTGGTGATTGTACCATCCATTACCCAACAATACACCAACGGCATTTTGTCCGTTTTGTAATTGCTTGGTTACATCGTATGTGACATATAAAGTACGTCGATCAAAACGGGTGTACGTGGGGTCAAGCCGATGATTTCCTATTTTTTCGCCATTAATGTATAACTCATAAAGCCCGGCAACAGCAATATATGCTCGTGCCGATTTAATTTTTTTCGAGGCATTGAATGTATTTCGGAAATATGGAGCTGGCTTTACGTGTATGCTATTACCGTCAAGGCCATGTCCATCGCTGATCCAGCTTCCCTGCCAATTTTTCATTTCCATCATTCCCGTTTCAAAGGATGCCACAGCAAGTTGCGATTCAACACCATCTTTATCCCAAATGCGAACACTCCAGAAATATTTGGTGAATGGAGATAAAGGAGTTCCATTGTAGTTTACCAACATATTGTCAGAATTCACCTTTTGAGAATCCCACACATTCCCTTGTTCCCGTGCAACGGCCAATGAATCTGTTCCAACAACCAAACGATAAGCTGTTTGAACAGCGCCGTGCCGGTTATCGACCATCATCCATGACAACCTTGGCGAAGCAACATCCACACCCAATGGATTGACAAGATATTCACAACGTAAATTGGATATTTGTGATTGGGCTGTGGCAGGCGAACAACATGCCCAAATATAAAAGGTAAGAAAAATGATACAGCGAACCATGGTGATCATGTAGAGTCTTTTGTTATGAATGATTATGTTGTAAAGGTAGGAGAAAAGACGGATAAATACAAACAGGCCGAACGAGTGTTTTATCAAGATTTTAGTACACTGGTTCCTTAAAAAAATTCCTAACAAGATCTATCAAATCCTGTTAGGAATATGGTGCAAAAAGTATATCAGATAACTTACAAAGCAAACCAATAATTGAGTTTCACCATGAATACATTATTGGGATAATATCGAAATAGTTCTTTTGTGTTTTGATTGAATGATGAAACATATTCAGAGCTTGATCCTGAGCGATCTTGTGCCCAAACCAGATAAATCGTTGAGTTTGGACGATATTCCCAACGTACTACCAAGTTAAATCGAAATTCTCGGAAACTAAAATCAGGGTTACTGAAAGAATATTGATCTCCATTGGATTCAACAACTGAATATTTGTTATCTCCGGCATTGTATGTCAAAACATCATCTCCCAATAAGTCAAACCGGTTTTCATATTTTTTATCCATTGTGTTGGTTGCCCGTTTAAATTCTGTATATCTTCCTGATGACATAAACGGATTCCCGTAAAATTGAAGGGAAAGATCGGGCGTGATGCTATAATCCACACGGAATGTAAAACCTACCACATCTTGCCTGAGTGCACTCATCAGGTATACTTTTCCTCCTGCATCAAGATCTTGTTGTCCGGCATATTCCAACCCTTTTTTCCAATAGGTGTAATCTACTTTACCCATTAATCCTAAATTTGGAATAGGCCGATAGTTCGCCTCTATCCACGCAAAATGGGCATATCGTTGACTTCCCAATACGGTTCCATGATAAAATTTCACGAATACTTTTTTGGATTCATCCGTCCAAAGGCTAAAATCTGTGCCCCAACGTGGATTTAACAGGACAGGAGGCCCTCCGCGAAGCATGCCATTTTCCAAGGTTTTAAAGTCATAAAATCCGCACCAATAAAATCCCCATTTGTTGATAAAATTCGTATTCCCTTCGAGGCCTGAACGGCCAAAAGTATTTGTATTGCTATAATCCCAAAGAAAACGGTAAAATACATCTATATTGTAACCACGTAAAATTCCTTTAGGTTTATTTTCTTTATAATTAACATATCCTCTGAGCATTTTAAAATCAGCGTTTTGCAAATATCCCACATCGTTTAGGTCAAATCCGGGGCTTGCCCATGCAAATCGATGCTCCATTACAATTTTGTTTTCACCTCCTCTACCGAGAATAATTGTACCGGCATTGCCTTGCAGATCGGTGCGCGAACTATCCACCGATATATGCGAAGCACCTTCCCGTTGATAATAATGCACAGGCGACCGTTGCAGAGCAGTTATAGCTTTTTGCGATCCTTCCACATAGCTATACTGCACATTTCCCATTGCATAATATTCTCTGTTTCTGAAATATTGTGCAAAATCGATTGCTCCAGCATATGCATTGTGGGTGAGGAAAGAAAGATGTTCGTCTTTCAAGGAACGATTGGTCGAAGTCAACATCCCGCCGATAATGGTGTTTCCTTTATTGATGTCCTGCTGTACGCGGGCGACGGAATAACTGACCAGCGGCTGAGCAGTCATTTTGTATTCTTGTCCATCCTGCATAATTTTTGCATTTCCCTTAGCGGTAACACTATTGAGTAATCCTATAGATAAACCATCCCTGTTTTTTCCTGATACTTTTATTGCGCTAATGATATTTGTTTGCTGCGGCACAGAGCTGTATTGCCCGTATTCTTCACCCGGCCTCCAACGGGGAGGTGAACCAATACGGCGTGAATAAAACATCGATTCGCCGATCATGCTAAATATATTTTTTCCTTCTAAGAAGAATGGGCGTTTTTCATCATAATACGTTTCAAAAGCACTTAAATTAATGGTCGATGGGTCTGCTTCTACTTGTCCGAAATCTGGATTAATGGTAAAGTCCAACGTAAAGTCACTGGATAATCCGATTTTACCATCCAACCCGGCTCCGAAATTCCATTCTTTTCCTGTTGCATATGGATTTTCCGGATTTTTTTCCGAGGTTCTATATTTCATAGATGTATACGGAGAAAATTCTATTCTTCTGGATTTTGGAAGATGTGATATCCCTGTTAATGTGCCGAATGAGAAAACAAAACCTTTGTTCGTTTGTGGAATTAGATGCAAATGATCGGTTTCTTTTTTCCGGTCAAGCAGTCGCAAGGCATGAAATCCCCATTCCTGCTCTATATTTTGATTGGAATAACGAAGTTGAGACAAAGGAATCTTAAATTCCGCATACCAACCCTGTTCATCATATGATGTTCTTCCTTCCCATACAGCATTCCATGTATAATCATCACCTTTTGAATTCTCAGACAAAAAGTCAACTCGTGTGCCTCCGGCAGTCAAACCGAAAGCAAATGCCGTACGTTTATCAGCATAACTATCAAAAAAAATCGCCACAGCATCGCCTTTTACCTGATCACGAGGTGCCAACCATCTGTTGATCTTATCCGGTTCGGAGTCAAGGGCACGGAACGCAACATAGACATTATTATTGTCGTAAAGGATTTTCAGGTATGTTTTTTCTGTTTCGGGTTGCCCTTCCTTGGGTATCTGTTGGGTAAATGTCCCCGACCATTCTCCGACATTTTCCCAGCAATCATCATTTAATACGCCATCAATCACTGGTGGGGTTTCAACCCTAGTTGCTCTATAAGAAAAATTGTCGTTTGCATTTTGTGCAAATAAACTGAAAGGGATAAAAAAGATAACCAAGAACAATATCTGCCTCATATTCAAATGTGTGTCGTTTACTAATTGTGTTTTTATGGGATTCCATATTGATGACGAGGCACATTAAAAAATGTTGCATCGGAAGTAAATGTTTGTACAAATAAAGTTTTTGGAAGTAACTTAAGTCTTGGTATTATTTACCAAGCAAGATCTCTTTCAATTTGGCTGTTCCTGTAGTTGCTTTTTCTTTGATCACTGTGACATTTCGTCCGGGATGTGAAACTTCTTTTGGATCAATTAAAAATATGGGAATGTTGTGGGGAGCATATCCAACCAGTCCTGCAGCAGGATATACATTGAGCGATGTACCAATGATGACCAATATATCGGCAGCCGATACGATTTGTGCAGCTGGTTGGATCATTGGTACAGCTTCTCCAAACCATACAATATATGGCCTTAATTGGCTTCCATCTGCTGCTTTTTCTCCCCATTCAATCGGACAATAACCAATCTCTATAATCATATCCGGATTGGCAGAACTTCGTGCTTTGGTCAATTCCCCATGTAGATGCAATATATGAGAGCTTCCTGCCCGTTCATGCAAATTATCCACATTCTGTGTAATGATGTGTACATCAAAGTCTTTTTCTAACTCAGCCAATGTCCGGTGTGCATCATTGGGTTCCACTGTTTCCAATTGTTTCCGCCGTTCATTATAAAACCGGAGCATTAACTGAGGATTTCTGTGCCAACCCTCTATGCTGGCCACTTCAGTTACATCATACTGTTCCCAAAGCCCTCCGGAATCGCGAAATGTGGTAATTCCACTTTCAGCGCTGATTCCGGCGCCTGTTAAAACAGCTATTTTCTTTTTGCCCATATTTTAATTAAACATCCAGCACCTTGTACGACGCTAAAACTCCTTGAATGACAGCAGAAGAGAATCCTGCATGTTCTAACGCATTCAGTCCTTTAATGGTAATTCCCTTAGGCGTAGTAACTTTATCAATTTCTTCTTCGGGATGATTCCCAGATTCGAGCAAAGCAGCAGCACCCAACATGGTTTGTGCAACCATTGTTTCTGCTACCTCAGGACGAAACCCAATTTCTACTCCAGCAGTCATTGCAGCGCGTAGATAGCGCAAGGCAAAAGCTGTTCCACAAGATGCCAAAACGGTAGCAGCATTCATTAATGATTCGTCGACCATTAGGGTTTTTCCTACGCGATTGAAAAAATTGATTATCAGCTGATCTTGGGTAGAATCTGTATTGCTTGATGCAATGCAGGTCATTGATTGGTTCACCGACATAGCCGTATTGGGAATCACACGATATATCGGACGTTTACCAGCAAAAAGATTCAATTGGTTCAACGTAATACCCGCAGCAAAAGAAACAATCAGAGTTTTTTCGCTTATTTTTTCGTATATTTCTTCTATGACATCACGTACCAGATACGGCTTTACACAAAGAATGATCATATCAGTGGAACTTACGGCTTCTTTGTTATCCGATGTAGTACGAATCCCTTGTGAAGCAAATGAGGCCAATGCCTGTTGGTTCATATCGGCAAGGGTGATGCTTTGTATATCAAACGTATGGTCGCGTAATAGTCCGCCTACCAATGCCGAACCAATATTACCGGAACCTATAATGGAAATTTTCATGTGTTTAAAAATTATTTAAAATCACGTTGAAACAGTCTAAATAGTCTGTTTTCGAGCGGAATTATAAATCTTTAAAAGAACTACTCTTGTTTTATCGCAAATTTATAAATGGTGGTTTGTTCGTACACTTCTCCGGGACGCAATACGGTTGAAGGGAAAGCCGATTGATTCGGTGAATCGGGATAATGTTGTGTCTCGAAACATACGGTTGTGAATGGAGGCACGCCTTCAGGAAATTTTACGTTTTCGAATGGGTTCGTTCCCGTATATATTTGCATACCAGGCTCAGTAGTATATGTTTGTAACAAACGGCCGCTTTGGGGTTCATACAATTCTGCAACCAAAACAGGTGCTTTACCGGTAATGCCTTTGACGCAAAAATTATGATCGTATCCTTTCGGTAATAGCTTAAATTGGTCTGCAAAAATTTTCCACTCACGTAAATCAAAAGGAGTTCCGTCTACCGGACGAACTTCCCCAATCGGAATAAGTCCCTCATCAACGGGCAAATATGCATCAGCATATACTTTGATCCGGTGGTTACCCAAACCGTCCTTACGTCCCGTCAAATTAAAATAACTATGATTGGTTAAATTCAACACGGTTGGTTTGTCGGTCGTTGCTTTGTAATGAATTTGTAATTCATTGTCGTTGGTGAGCTCATAACGCACTATGGTAGTCAAATTACCGGGAAATCCTTCTTCCATGTCGGGAGAAACATATGAAAGCTCTAAAATTGCTGCTTTATCGTTGACCGATGTCTTAGGAGTCCAAACTTTAGTATTGAACCCTTTAGCACCTCCATGAAGCAGATTTTTTCCATTATTGGGAACCATTTGGTATTCCACGCCGTCAAGAGTGAAACGGGCATTAGCAATTCTGTTGGCATAGCGCCCCACAATGCAACCCAAATATGAATTACCTAAGTATTGCTCCAAAGAAGGCAATCCGATCACAATATTTTCTTTTTCACCGTTACGGTCAGGCGTTAATAGTTCCACAACAAAGCCTCCGTAATTGGTTATTTTGGCTGTTATACCGTTGGAATTAGTCAACGTATAAAGGTATACGGGTTCCGAATTAACGGTTCCCCACTCAATTTGAGTAACATCTGGTTTAGAAACGGACGTACATGCAATCATGGTAAAAGTAATAAAGAGTAATTTAAAATATTTCATATGACTATGTTTTCGTTGATTGTATTTTAATTTTGGGTTAAAAGTACAAGTAAGGTATTAAAATTCCAAATATACATTGTTGATAAATCAGTCCGGTTTCTTTTAGGAAAAAAACTAACTTTGTGTTTCGAAAAAATATCCTATGGAAGAACACGATCAAGAACATGACAGTGCATTAACCGTCAATCCGGGTATTGAACAGCCACCGGTTATTGGTCAAGCTTCACTGCAGCGGTTTTTAGCCCGGTCGCGTAAAGCCTTGAGTGTTCAGGAATATGTAGACGGGATATTGAAAGGAAACCGTACTATTTTGAGCCAAGCAATCACCTTGGTTGAGAGTTCGCTTCCTGAGCACATCCAAATAGCGCAACAAATCATTGAACAATGTCTTCCGCATGCCGGAAAATCCATCCGTATGGGTATTACCGGAGTCCCCGGAGCAGGAAAAAGTACTTTTATTGAAGCTATGGGTACTTACTTGACTTCTTTGGGCCATAAGTTAGCGGTATTGGCGATCGATCCATCAAGTGAACGTAGTAAGGGAAGTATTTTGGGAGATAAGACACGGATGGAAGCTCTTTCGGTGAATCCGGATGCTTTTATACGCCCTTCTCCATCAGGCGGTTCGTTGGGCGGAGTTGCCCGGAAAACACGTGAAACAATCTTTTTATGCGAAGCGGCAGGTTTCGATACCATTTTTATTGAAACAGTCGGAGTAGGACAGTCAGAAACGGCAGTTCATTCCATGACCGATTTCTTCCTATTGATCCAAATTTCTGGAGCAGGCGATGAACTACAAGGCATCAAACGCGGCATTATGGAAATGGCCGATTTGATTACAATTAATAAAGCCGATGGGAATAATTTTGAAAAAGCTCAATTGGCAAAAGCACAGTATCAAAGTGCTTTGCGCCTTTTCCCTAAAAGTATTTCCGGTTGGGATCCTAAAGTAACTACTTGTTCGTCCATTACGTCAGAAGGAATACCCAATATCTGGAACATGGTAGAGGAATATGAAAAACTGACACGCTCAAACGGATATTTTGTCAATAGGCGAAATAACCAATCTAAATATTGGATGAATGAAACTATTAGAGCCAGCCTGATAGAACATTTTTACTCATATCCTGCTATTGAATCGCTTTTGCCCGAATACGAGCAAAAAGTATTGAATAACCAGATGACACCATTCACAGCCGCACGAGATTTATTGCAAACATATTATTCCGGATTAAACCGTTTAGATTCAAGAATGTAAAAACTATTTCGAAAAATACAGCAAAACTAATCGTTGAAACTATATGCTACCTGTTTTCTTTTATCAGGTGCCGTTTTTTAGGTTATTGATGCCATTTTTAATTGGCATTGTGTCTGGATATTATCTGATTTCACAGTCATGGTGCGGATTATGGATATGCCTCGCGGTATTCATTGTATTGTGTATTCTCACAATCAAATGGCAATCATTTAAATCATACCGTTGGATGTACGGATTATTGCTGTATTTATTCCTATTTGTAGCTGGAATAAGCCTTATATGGCTTAATAGGTACAGCCCAAATGTGGAAACGGAACATGGAATTTATATTGGCGTGATTGAAGAACCGCCCATAGAGAAAGAATCTTCGATCAAAACTATTGTTCGTATACAAGAAGACACAACGCACCATATTCATAAGGAAACCGTGTTGGTGTATGTCCGAAAAGACAGCCTGTCATTGACCTTGGCGCAAGGTGACTTATTATTGTTCGAAACAACATTAAGTCCCGTGTTAAACGCCGGAAATCCCTATGAATTTGACTATAGCAGTTATTTAAATCAAATCCACATTGGGCGTAGCGCATTTGTGGAAAGTGGACAATGGAAACGGTTGGATACTTATGCGCAAGGCCCATTAATCAATGCTGCCAATAAAATTCGTTCCATGCTGCTACATGTGTATCAAAAAGCAGGGCTTACCGGAAATGAGTTGGCTGTAGCATCAGCCTTGACTGTGGGTTACAGGGCTTATCTGGATAATGATATCCTCAATGCATATTCCGCTTCAGGAGCAATGCATGTTTTGGCGGTATCAGGGTTGCACGTAGGGATTGTATATTTTATCATGGATCTTTTGTTAGCAAGTATCCCTTTTTTAGGTAAAAGGCGAAAAGTGCGTGCTGTGATGTTAATTATATTGTTGTGGTTTTATGCTTTAATCACAGGATTACCGCCTTCGGTGATGCGCTCTGCAACCATGTTTTCATTTATTATTGGAATACAATTTTTTCAACGTAAAACGAATACGTATAATAGTATTGCCGCATCTGCATTTCTATTGTTGGTGATCAATCCTTTTTTACTTTTTTCCGTTAGTTTCCAATTATCATATCTCGCTGTCCTTGCTATTGTGTTTTTTCACCCATTGATCTATGCAAAAATCACTTTTAATAATTGGCTACTTGATAAAATATGGGGATTAACCTGTGTTTCCATTGCCGCACAGATCGGAACAGGGGCATTGGCTCTTTATTACTTCCATCAATTTCCGGTTTATTTTCTTTTAACGAATTTAATCGTTAT
>JAVBPN010000224.1:0-3204 GCA_031549585.1 Bacteroidales bacterium | reverse complement strand
ATCAGATATAATAAGATCATGATCAAAATCCCATTCATTGACGCAAGTTGATTCTGTAAACCAACCGGCAAATGTGTAATCGACATGTATGGGATCACCCGGCTTCGTTGCTTTTTCGCCGTCTTCAACGGATTGAGGGCCGACAGCCATACCTCCCTGTGAATTAAAATGAACAGTATATATGCTCAATGCTGAAGTTATGTTTTTGATCGCCAACGCGTCAAAATGCCATTCATTTTCATATGTAGTTTCCATACGCCAATTGGCGGAAGTGTGCATTGTGTTATTCGAACCTGCCAGCACAAACGTTTCTGTGTCGAATGATTTGTTATAATGGGATTTGGCTTCGCTAAATCCAGCAGTCCAAAATATCAAACAAATAATTAATGGTAAAATTCTTGTTTGCATGGTGATAATCTTTATTGAAAATATTTTCACTCTTTCATTTTTAAATTAACATGAAAAATTGAGTGGATGTTCTAATTGGTTTATTTTTTATAGCCTGAATTTGATCCAGTATTTTTCTATGTTTTTTTCAGTGTTATTTTTCGCGTTTCTTTCATGTTTGCAATGCTCTTGAATAACAATGCTTTTAGAATAAAAATGTGGATTCAATATTTTTTGACCTCCATCATTGCATTGCTTGCTAACAGCATTATATTTTTCTGATATTTTTATGTACAAAATTATATTATTCAGAAAATAAAGAACAAACGTATACAAGGAATCTGAATTATACAACTTTTTTTACGAAAAAAATACATATTTGTTACTGTCTTTTAACAAATAACATACTTACTTGTTAATGTATCTTTACATAAAATTAAATAAATTGCTTATTTTAAGTGGTTTAAACTTATTGGCGTACATAAGATCATTTGTCATAAGAATGATATCTCCTATGATCTGTTTATAGACTGTTTTCTGTAGTTTTACGAAAAATATTCACGTGTAATTATACGATAGTTGTTCTATTTCCGAATCATTTCCCGATAATATTTTTTTCTTTTGATAAAATATTGAAAAACAAGACTTCGAGGATATACGCAAGATGGAAAAGAAAGAGGTTGTTCAACGGATAATTTCTGGTATTGTGGCAATGCTTTCCAAAATGAAGCATGTGCTTTCCAAACAGCTTTGATAACAGAGGTATCTCCTTGCAATAAAGAATGAAAAGAAGATATGGTATCTAATATGATTCTGAAAGCCAATGTACGGGTTTTATGTTTCTTCGGCAGATTTTTGTACATCATCAACAAATTATTGCGGTAGTTCAGGTAAGTTTTGAAAGGGGATTTCTGCGGAAGCATCCCACCACCTACATGATAAACAGTCGATTCAGGAGTATAGCGGATAGTATATCCGGCATTTTTGATTCTCCAGCAAAGGTCTATTTCTTCCATATGGGCAAAAAAATATGCGTCAAATCCGCCCATTTGTCGAAATATATCAGCTTTAATCAAGCAACATGCCCCGGTTGCCCAAAATATTTCAATCGGAGAGTCATATTGGCCGGTATCTTTCTCTACAGTGTGAAATATACGCCCGCGACAAAACGGATATCCCAGCCTATCAATAAAACCGCCCGCAGCGCCGGCATATTCAAATGATGTACGGTCGGCTACTGACCTGATTTTAGGCATACATGCTGCTACGCCGGACGTTTGCATTTGATCTATCAATGGTTGCAGCCAATTTTCCGTTACTTCCACATCAGAGTTGAGCAACACGAAATAATCGCTGTCAACTTGTTGTAATGCCCGATTATAGCCTTCGGCAAATCCATAATTTTTGTCCAACAATATCAACCGGACATTGGGATGATATTTTTGCAAATATGATACGGAATCGTCAGTTGATCCATTATCTGTCACTACAATCGAAACATCTGGGAATTGCGAATACGATTCAACTTTTGGCAAATATTCTTCCAGAAAATGCTTGCCATTCCAATTTAAGATGACGACTGCCGTAGTAGGATTTTGGTTCATTGTCCCAGAAAATGTTTTGCATAATTAACCCGCAACAAGTCGAGCCGGGCACTTTGCGTTCTGAGCCGCGAAAGGAAATCATCATACGATTTCAATTCCAAAGGCGTCCAAACATTTTCGCTCAGTGCACAAGCTCTTGGATAAGCCATATATTCCACCTGTTTCCATTCGGTAATATATTCTGTAAAAAGGTTGCCTTGAGATCCCAAGATATGAACTGATTGTTCTTTCGTGAGATTATTAGGGACAGGATTGTACATGTATACCATACTGAGTGGTAAATATCCGCCAATGGTCAATGGTTCTTCATCCCGTTTACGCCATTGATAGTAGTCAAAATAACAAAAACGGTTTGGTGTCATAATTACATCATAACCTTTTTTAGCAGCAGCAATGCCGCCTTCTTCCCCACGCCACGACATAACAGTTGCACCAGGCACATCGCCACTATCAAGTATTTCATCCCAGCCGATGATTTGTTTGCCTTTAGAATTAACAAATTTAGCGATTCTTTGGATAAAATAGGTTTGCAACTGCTCGTCACTTTGCAGGTTATTCGCTATTTTAACCTCTTTGCAAATTTCCGATTCTTCCCAACGGTCTTTCGGACATTCATCTCCACCAATATGGATATATTTTCCGGGAAAAATCTGCATGACTTCAGACAACACATTTTCGAGAAACGTAAAAGTTTCTTCTTTCGGGCAAAAAACGTCTTTGAATACACCCCATTCACGTGCAACTTTGAAAGGACCACCCGAACAAGCTAATTCAGGATACGCTGCCAGAACGGCAGTTGCATGTCCCGGCATGTCTATCTCAGGAATAATAGTGATATGGCGTGCAGCGGCATATTGTACCAATTCTTTGAGTTCGTCTTGCGTATAATAGCCGCCATACCTGATGCCATCATATTTGCGAGGCATGTTGTCAAGATGGCCGATGAGTGTTTCATCCCGCCAAGCGCTAATTTCTTGTAATTTAGGATACCTTTTGATTTCGATGCGCCAACCTTGATCATCAGTCAAATGTAGGTGTAAGCGATTGAATTTATATAACGCCATCAGGTCAATATATTTTTTCACCGAATCAGCTGGGAAAAAATGCCGAGCAACATCCAACGACAAACCTCTGTGAGGGAAACGGGGAGCATCTTGTATCTGAACGGCCGGAATAAGCCACGCTTTGGTGATTTTTACCGGACTTTCGATTT
>JAVBPN010000067.1:0-6406 GCA_031549585.1 Bacteroidales bacterium | reverse complement strand
ATACAGTATGGGGTTAAGGATAGTTGTTTGGCAGTATGATCTATTAAATCATGTTTTTCAGCCGTTTTATCCAATATGTAGCAAAACAAATCTCCCGGACTTTGCTTGGTGTGGGCATTTTCAATCAATGTCTCATAATCTTTTTTATCCAAAAGCATGGTGGGATCAAGTACCCATTGTGCATCTATTCCCAAGTATTTTTTGCATAAAGCAACACCTGATTGCTCTCTTACCGAAACAGCATCTATTTTTTTGACTAACCCGGTACAATCTTTTGTTAATTCTGCGGAATATTCCCATTCATCCACACCAAACGATGCTGCATATACTATCCTTTTCTCTTTTCTATCTTTTAAAAAATCGAAGAATGTTGTTTTTAGAAAATACCCCATGTATTTTGGCCGCCAAATTTGATCGCTTCCTGAAATAAACGCATCAAAATGTATTTCATTAATTAAATTGGTTAATTCTTCGGAAGAATACACCGGGGAAATTTTCGGACACAAGTATTGATCTACAAAAGGACGTGTATATTGCCATGTAATTACTCGACTCAATTCATTAAATCTGAACATTTTACTTGGATACAAAAAATAAATATTGTCCTTTTTAAGGATATATTTTTTGATGAATCTTTTGATAAAATCTGTATGAGTATTCAAAAGACTTTTTTGATGGTGAAATTGCAAATCGATAAACCACACATCATGTCCCATTCGTTTTAAAACTGTCATCAGTGCGTATGCCTGAAGAAAACCACCGTAATTGTTATTAAAGGGCAATGTCAAAATTCCTATTTTCATCAAAATATTTCTTTTATTTTCCTCTTGGCAAAACCGATTAAATCCCTTCTCATATTGGTTTCGATACCGAAATATAAAACAGCCACAGCAACACATAACGCACTTATCAATGCAATTGTGACAAAACTGAACAAACTATTCTTGCCAAAATAATAGTTTATGATAATAGGAATAGGAGTGGCAACAATACAAACCTTTAAACAGGGAATAAATACACTCAATACATTTTTGAAGGAATAATCAACAATCCTGCAGACTAAAATCGGTTTGATGACTATGCCCAGTAAAGCATAAGCAACTATCCCTACATATGATAATGTAACAGGCGGGTAACCGGCCTTGAATAACCAATATGCAACTGCAAATGCAATAAAGAGTACCGTGGGGCTGATCAGGGCATTTTCTCTTAATTGACCTTTGGCATATAAAGCTGTATAAAATGAAGAGTCAAATACCGCGAAAAAACTTTGTATAATGATCAATTGCAAGAATATGACCGAATATTCGGGAACTATCTCCAACCACAAATGCAATAATGGCTCTGCCAAGAGAATTACTGGAAATCCTAAAAGAAACATCAAGAAAAAAGAAAACTTTGTCGAATTTAACAATAAATTTTTCGAGCCTTCATAATCTTCAGCTGCATATCTCTTTACAATCTGCGGATTAGCTGCAGTTCTGAAATTTTGTACAAATAGACCAGCTGCCGCATTTACTTGCACTGAAATTGCACGAGCCGTAACCACTGCTGGTCCAAAAAACATGTTGGTGATAATAATCATTCCTTGATTATTCAGTGTGATGGCTGTACTGGCAAATAAACTCCATCCAGAAAACCCGCCGATAGATTTTAATATGTTCTTATCAATTAAAAATTGATACCTTGTTTCTTTAAAGCGTGTAATGCAATAAAACCGATAAAAGAGGGCAAAACAAATATGTACCGCGCACAACAATATTGCATACAATATCAGTTTATCCATGGCTCCGATTTTCAGCAAGTAAACGATTCCCAGTTTTACTGAAACATCCACGATACTCATATAAGCATAGATATTCATTCTTTCGTGTGCAATAATAGCAGCACTGTATGGTACCTGGGTAATAGAGACCACCGAAGCCAATATTGATAAATGGTATGCCCACAAAGCGGCATTCATTCTTTCGGCAGGTATGGATAATGACATTTTTTGATGAATAAACCATAATCCAACAGTTTCTGCTAACAGAACAATTAATAGAGCTAAGAAGATATGAATGGTTAACGTGGTGCTGAAAGTCCGCATTAACTTATCAGTATCGCCTGTTCCCATCTCAAATGTAAGAAAACGTGACGATCCGGTAGCCAAAGCTGCGGTTAGAAATGACATCATCCCCACTACCCCGCCAACAACCTGGTAGATACCATAATCTTCTATTCCTAATGTTTGCAATACTACACGCGATGTATACAAAGACACAAGCATGGAAAATATCATCCGAAAATATAGGAAGATAGTGTTTTTGGCTATGGTTTTATTGCCGGATTGCATTATTCTTCGCTCATTTTATAAAATACAGTTTTCGTTCCTATGCAAATCCTATCCATCGTAGGTATTTATTAGGGATGAATTGATTAAATAAATTAATAGCAGAATCACAAATAAATAAAGTTATAAAAAGAACTATTAAAATGTATGTAATGTACATATAATCTAAAGCATCAATATTCATAATCTTTGTTATGAAATAAACCGCATAAGGCAATATGGCCATGTGTGACAAGTAAATTCCAAAAGAATTATTACCTAATGATATTAAAGGTTTAAAGGTGAATTTGTAGAAATCATTATCTAGTTTATCTAGTTTCAAGAATATAAGAATAAAACCATACATATATAGAATAGTAGAATACCTTAATGGGGTAACAGAAAAATAATTATTTTGTGTCACAGAGTATAAAACTGACATTTCAATCATCTCAAGAATAAAACCTGCAATAACAAGTGTAATTGTTAAAAACCAACTCATTTTTACATGTCTATGTTGCATTTTCAACCCTAAATAAAAGTAAAAAAACCAAGAAAAAGGAAGAATTCCCCAATGAGAGTAGCTATAATTATGTTTTATTTGGAAATAATATATGATGATATACCAAAGTGGCATAACAGCATAAAATACTAAATTCCAAAATCTGTTATTCATCCTTTTTATAACAAAAGGCGTTATTATTATGAATAAAAAATAAAGTACACAATAGTATAATGGTACAGAAGCTTTTCCTAATAGTAATATCATCATCAATGATTTTAAAGAGTATACATGATGATTAACTACAATATTGAGAACAATGTAAAATAAAGACCATAAAAAATAAGGAATCAGTATTCTGGAAGATTTACTTAAAATATATTTTTTAATGTCTATTTGAACTTTCTCAATATTGACGAAATATCCTGCAAGAAAAATGAAACCTGCTACAGCTATATTAATGATATTTTGAAAAAACATAGATATTTCATAGTGTTATGTTAATCATTAAATGACGGATATAATCGATTCAGTTTTATGCGTGCATCATCGGTCGTGAACTGCCAGTTTATTTTTAAATTCTTGCTATTTCGGAGTTTTTGCCACGCATCCGTTTCCCGCTTCATTTCTTCTATATTGGCAATATGCCTGTTTAGACACTGTGAGTTAAGTATATGTAATTCTATTTCAGCCATATTCAACCAACTACCATGTTTGGGTGTAAAAACAAATTCAAACCTGTCTATCAGTCGCCTGGCTTCCTTAGGCTCAAATGCTTCATAGAATGCTCCAAGAGAATGTGTGTTGTAATTATCCATCACCAATGTTATTTTCTTGGCTTCAGGGTACATTTCATCGGCAATTCGTTTTGCAAATTCAGCCCAATCTTTTTTTGTTTTAAACTCGGTAATCTCAACCAGTCGTTGCCTTTTAAGGGTTCGTTTGCCATAAAAACATTCACTACTCCATGTCTTATATATTCGTAATCAACACGTTTTTCTTTTCCCTGTTCCATTTTTTCTTCCCGTACGGTTTCTATCAACTGCTCGGGGGATTCATCCATACAAACAACGGGAAAGTCCTCATTATAAGGTCGCTTGTAGACATCAAGAACCTGTTCCATGTGTGCCACAAATTCGGCATTCTGCTTGGGCGGAATTATCCAACCTTTTACTTTCCAAGGCTTAAGTTCGTTTTTTTTAAAGTGTTATATATTGACACATGCGAAATTGTATCAACATATTCTAATTCAACCACTTTATCTGCCAACATACGTAACGTCCATCTTGCAAAACCTTTGGGCGGTTCGCTACAGCATAACTGTACGATTTTGGCCTCCAAATCACCATCCACTTTTTTCTCGTAAATACGCGTACTTTCAGAACGCTCTAAGGTATGATCCAATCCGCTCTCAATGAATTTCTGCTTGATACGGTCGATCGTCCGCATGCCTATTTTCAGGATATTGGCAATCTGCTCATGAGTGGATTTGCCTAACGAATAATCGCCCTCATCGCAGTTTAACAATACGCATGCTGCTCTATACGACTGAGTGGTGTGAGAACCTTTTTTTATGATGCCATTCAACTCCTCAACTTCTTGTTGGGTTAATTTAATTCTGTACTTTGCCATAACTATTTGGATTAATAATTTACGCAAAGTTATTAATAATTTACGTCATATTATAATTAACTTAACAATAGTTCGGATTTGTTTCTTGTTTGTTAATTATATGGGTAATAACAACAGCAATAATACAGATTCCTCGCATTGCTTGAAATGTAGTATTTTTCACTATGTTCTCATATCATATCATATCAGACAAGGAGCGATTACAATATTGAAAAATCGCAATTATCCGGATCGTACCTCAATCTCGAATTAATATTAAATCCGTCTATTATCTGCATTTCTTCAATTGTCAGTTCAAAATCAAAAACAGAGATATTTTCCAATTGTCGTTTTTGGTTCAAAGACCGCACCACGGGAATGATACCGTTTTGAATATGCCACCGCAAAACTACCTGTACGATTGTTTTGTTGTGTTTTGTTGCAATGGCTTTTAAGGCAGGTAATCTTACCAATCGATCATCAAATCGTGCAATCGGAGTATAAGCCTCCACAACGATATTCTGGGATTTACAATATTCGATTAACGGCTTTTGCGAAAAAAGCGGGTGTACTTCAAATTGATTCACTTGTGGAACAACATCGGCGATCCTTAAAATTTCTTCCAAATGATGCCGATGGCAATTGGCGACTCCGATGGCTCTGCAATATCCTTCCTTATAAAGCTGCTCTATCTGCTTCCATGTTTCTAAATAAACGCCGGTTACAGGCCAATGAAACATGTATAGATCAACATAATCCGTTCCATATTTTTCAAGTGTGTTGAAAAAATATTCCCGTAAATTCCCTTTTTGTTGTTGCCCATTGGAAATCCTTGTTGTCAAAAAGAGGGTTTTCCTGTCGATACCGCTTTCTTTGATTGCCTTTCCGATCAATTGTTCATTACCGTATGCCGCAGAATAATCAAGTAAAGTGAATCCTGCTTGAAATGAATGAGCTATGGCATCAATATATTTCTTTTCTCTCCGTTTCCGGCCCCAAAATTTATTATATGCCCGTTGAGACAGATACAACAAGCCCGATTTGTTTAAAACGTATTTAGCCGAATGATCCAAAATCCCGGGGCCATTACCTATGACAGGAATTTCTACGTTGTTGGATAAAACCGTAACCGGTACTTTCATAAGGAATCGGGTGTTGGCGCTATTTTCAAAATACAACCACCCCAGGAATAACCGACACCAAAACCTGCCAATAAAACATTCATTCCTTCCTCCAAAAGATTATCCTTCCGTGCTTCGTACAATGCAATGGGAATGGTGGACGATACCGTATTACCGACTTCCGACAGAAAATAATAGAACTGTTCTTCGTCAATTTTCAGCTTTTTCCGTAGGAAATCGAGCATATATTTGTTGGCTTGGTGAAAAACATATAAACCGATGTTTTCTTTTTCTATCTCGTTTTTTTCCAAAGTCCTTTTTACTAACAAAGGTACCGTAGACAGTGTAAAAGAAAATATTTCGCTGCCATCCATAAATATATGATCCGAAGAAACCGGATTGTTGTTTTCATCAAAAGTCACCTTCCCTGTTTGTTCCGGATGCCGTGCCCCTCCCGTTTTTACAATCAGGTTTCCGGCCCCTGAACCGTCGGTTCCCAAACTGAACTCGCCGATCTCAGCAAAACCATCATTCGCTATCAATGTCGCCGATGCCGCATCGCCGAAAATACTGCGATTCCCTTTATCCTTGGGATGCAATCGTTTATTATATGTTTCCGAGGTAAGCAAAAGAACATTTCGGGCAACACCGGCGCATATCAATCCTTTTGCCAAAGACAGTCCGTAAACAAATCCGGAACACCCCTGGTTAAAATCCAGAGCTCCTGCATCTTTCGACAAGCCTAATCGTTCCTGTATGATACAAGCGGAAGCTGGCAGGAAATAATCCGGACTTTGTGTACAAAACAGGACATAGTCAATATCTTCTTTTTTTATACCACATTCAAATAACTTTTGGGCA
>JAVBPN010000116.1:0-10944 GCA_031549585.1 Bacteroidales bacterium | reverse complement strand
ACAATATATTCTTCCGGCCCAAGTTGAATAATCAAACCACCGGAAGGAGTTACTTCAGCAGGCGTTGCACTGCTACCTGCCGGACGTCGTTGTGCCATCATATCGGCAGTAACGATGTAATCACCCAATTCAAATTTTTGTATTGGATTTTCGGTATCAACAAATATCCCTTTCATGGTTGGTTTTCCTTGATAGCTCGTAATCATGTCCATCATGCTTTCTACCACTTTATATGTTTGAGCCAACGGATCATCCGCTGTTGCCGGAGACCGGTCAATACCAAAAGGAGAAAAGCCCATCAAACCATGTTCGCCAAGCGCCCATAAGAAACG
This sequence comes from Bacteroidales bacterium, assembly GCA_031549585.1. Lineage (GTDB taxonomy): Bacteria > Bacteroidota > Bacteroidia > Bacteroidales > UBA4181 > JAIRLS01. The sequence continues at coordinate 10,612 of JAVBPN010000116.1, read as the reverse complement.
AGAAGCACCAATTCCTCCGCCACGTGTTTCGGGAATAAACAAAGGATTACCCAACCGATCGTATTGTCTGACAATATATTGAAATTGTGGAATGTAAATATCGGGCGAGAGAAAATCAATATCCGGGCCTGCGCATCTCCACATATCCATAACATGCCAAAGAGGGCCACCACCAGGAAAACGGCCTGACCATGGATAGTCGGGACCTTTCAACCATGCATTAACAAACATCGGAATGTTGTGCTCTTTTTTCCCTTCGGTAGCTACATAACCAATGTAACGAGCATAATTGTATGCCATAAAAAGTTCTTCAGTATAGAATGACATATCCATCCAATCTTTGTGATTTACATGGCTTTTGCCGAATACTTCTTCCCAAGTCCCGCTGGTTTTAGAACCATTTTGAGTCCAGACTTTATGAAGTTCCGGGGACATGTTGTTTTTATTCTTTTGGAGATAATCGCCCAGTTGTTTCGGGATCGGCCCGTTAAATGCTTTGTTAGCCAATGGATGGAAATCACGTACTGTATTTAATATGCCGACTTCATTTTCCAATTGCATCATTAATACCGTGTGGTCACGGTCTACTTCTTTGATATGCTTCATCAATGCCCTGAATGCTTTGGCATCAGCCTTCATTGTTTCTTCGCCAAAAGTAGATAGGATTTCAATGGGTTGCCCGCTTTGGTCAATAGCACGAGGGAAACGGTTGTAGTCACGTTTTACCCACGAAGGCATATAAGTTGATCCTCCATTTTTCCAACTGGCAAACCAGATGATCACTAATTTAAGGTTCTCTTTGCGAGCGCCGTCAATCATGGCATCCACCAAAGAGAAATCAAACTGTCCTTCCACTGGTTCTACGAGTTCCCAGGAAGCAGTGGAAATCACTGTATTTAAGTTTTTAGCTTTCATGTTGGCCCAAATCGGCTTCATATATTCGATGGTTGAGCAAGACGAATTATGTAACTCACCCGAAAGCATGATTAAAGGCTTCCCATCAACAATTAATTGTGTTGCAGTGCCTTGTTTTTTCAAATAAGGTAGGTTCTGAGCCTGCACACATATACAGGCAATAAAGGATAAGGACAAAAGAATACATTTTAACTTTTTCATTTTCATTTATTTTGATGGTTTTATTACATTTATTTATATTCAAATAATTAGACCTAACAGGTGTCGAAAACCTGTTAGGATTCAATATCTATTCGAAAATCAATCACATTTGATGGACAATTCCGCTGTCTTCAATCCTTCTCCCTGAGCCAGCAATTTAAGTTTTCCCGGCTTCTTTCCTGATTTCACCACAACCAAACATTTTCCATTGAAGAGATTACGTTCAGGTTGATTCAATGATGTATGATTGGTCGGATCTCCATTATCCGTTCCTGCAATGCCACCATCCCCTTCAAGGGAAAACCGAATCAGATTATCAGCTATTGGAATGACATTACCATCTTTATCAAGAACTTCAACAGTGATAAACGACAAATCTTTTCCTCCGGAATTAATGACCGGCCTATCGGCCACTAGCCTAATACTTTCAGGTTGTCCAACTGTAGATATTTCTTTCACCAATACTTCTTTCCCTCCCTTACGTGATACGGCTTTCAATGTGCCCGGTTCGAAAGGTATACGCCACCATACATGCAAGTCATCGTCCTGCTTACTACGAGTACCAAGCGATTTCCCATTGAGGAATAACTCTACTTCATCAGCATTGCTATAATAAGCCCAAATATCTACTACTTGTCCCGGTTGCCAATTCCAATGAGGGAATACATGTAATACCGTCTGATTCGTCCATTCACTTTGATACATGTAATAAATATCTTTAGGAAAACCAGCCAAATCAATAATTCCAAAATAAGAACTGCGCGACGGCCAACCAAATGGGGTAGGTTCACCCAAATAATCGAAACCTGTCCATACAAAAGTCCCTGCGATATAGTCGAGCTTTTTGGTAATTTTCCAATTATTTTCATGAGAAGTTCCCCAAGGCACATGGCAATTATCATAAGACGAGCAATGATTGATTGCTTGTGAAAAAGCCCTATCCCAACGTACAGGCCAAATGTAGAAACTATCCGAAGGCATTTGGTAGTACCCTCTGGACATCAGCCCCGACACACTTTCGGCAACAATAAACGGTTTGTTTGGAAACTCTTGGGGTACGGTAAAAAAATCTTCGTGATGATAATTAAACCCAATGATATCCAGAACACCAGCTCGAAATAAGTGATTCTGTGGCCGGGGTTCATTACATCCGGCAGTTACAGGACGCGTAGGGTCAAGCTGTTTAACTATATCAGTCAGCTTGATGGTAATCATTTCATCGACTCCCATTCCATCTTCCATTTGAACAAGGTCGCGCTTATTGTTCAATAACAAATTTGCTTGCTCTAAGGTTAATGTATCGGCGTTGGCCTGTGACCATTGCTCGAGCACCTCGTTACCAATGCTCCACATAAAAACCGACGGATGATTGCGATCGCGCTTCACTAAATCGGATAAATCACGTTCGTGCCATTCCGGAAAATATTGTGAATAATCGTAACGTGATTTACGTTTACGCCACATATCAAATGCCTCGTCCATCACCACAAACCCCATGCGGTCGCATAAGTCAAGCAACTCCGGTGCTGGCGGGTTATGCGAACAGCGAATACCGTTGCAACCCATTGCCTTCAATATTTCCAATTGGCGTTCAACAGCACGTTCATAAACAGCTGAACCCAAACATCCCAAATCATGGTGATTACAAACCCCATTAATTTTTACAGATTTACCGTTAAGAAAAAACCCTTTATCCGCATCGAAAACAAACGACCGGATACCGCTGTTGGTGGCATATTGATCCGTTACCTTCCCATCAACAGTAAGTTGGGTATTCACTGTATAAAGGTACGGATCATCAAGATTCCACAAATGAGGCTTATTTATAGTAATCTCTTGTGCTATTTCTGTGTCTTGTCCAGCTTTTGCAGAAACACTTTGCACAGTGCGGCCTACTTCCCGGCCATCCGCATCCACCAATGATTGGAGTACTTCTACGGTTTGTTCTTTCGCATCGTCATTCTTTACGGTAGTACGAATGGACATTGTTGCGGATTGTTCATCGACCGAAGGAGTAGTAACGTAAGTGCCCCAATGAGCGACATGTACCGGATTAACGGTAGTAAGCCTCACTTGACGATAAATACCAGATCCCGAATACCAACGAGAATTAGGTTGCTCTGAGTTGTCCACCCGAACAGCGATCACGTTCTGTTCACCAACACGCATATATGGTGTAAGGTCGTAGCGGAACGACAAGTAACCGTTAGGACGATAGCCCAACAATTCGCCATTGATCCACACCGTGCTATTCCAATACACACCATCGAAATCAATAAAAAAACGTTTACCTTGATCTGATTTAGGAACAGTAAATGTTTTGCGATACCAGCCTATCCCTCCGGGTAATGCTCCACCTCCCGGCCTTGCCGGATGCTCACGCGAAAATGTTCCTTCGATGCTCCAATCGTGAGGCAAATCGAGTACACGCCATGCTCCATCGTTAAATTCCGGCGACGAGGCTTGTGCTTCATCTCCCAAATAAAATTTCCAACCCTCAGTAAAATCCGCAATATGGCGGGCATTACGTTGTTGTGAACACGCACAACAAATAACCATTACGACTAATCCAAACCAAGATATTCTTTTCATGTTTTTATGATTTGTAAATACTACTATTTTACGATTTGTGACAACATTGATTACTCCAATGCTTCAATAGCGTTTAACAAGTACACTGCCGGAGCATTCCAATTAATGGCTATTTCATTAGAAGCGTACGAACATACATCATCCGTAAAAACCGTATCGCCTTTGGCTTCTGCAACAATAGCTCGTTTTGGTGCTTTGGGATAAAATCCGACTTGATTAATTGCAATTTGCGGCGGTTGCGCATACAAACTAATACTCATAAAGCAGAGCAACAGCAATAAGTAGGGTATTTTCTTCATTGTCACACAGTTTTAATAGTCCTAATTATTTTTTACCGATTTCAAGATTTATTTAAACGACAAATCTACTTAAAATCGAGAATAAACAAAGCCTAATTCGTGATATTTTTATACTTCTACGTTGATTTATTACCTGTAAAAATCTCTATCAAATTTTACGGTTATTGTAAAAGAATAAACTATCATTTAAAATACTTGTTATAATTTCAAAGAATATATGCCAAACAAATAAAAAATGAAGGATCAATCAAAAACACCTCCCTTTTGGGCTTTGTCGGTCGAAGATGCAATACGTATACAGCAATCGAAGTTAACAGGCTTAGCAACGGAAGATGTTGAAGAAAAAAAACAGCAGTATGGGCTTAATTCGATAAAGACATCGAAGAAACAATCCCCTATAGGGTTATTTTTAAGCCAATTCAAAAGTCCTATTACGTTGATCCTCTTGTTCGCCGCTATTTTGTCGTTTTTTCTTCAGGATTCGACTAATGCCATCATCATCGTTATTATCATATTGTTTAGCACATTGCTGGGATTTTGGCAAGAAAAATCGGCTGGCAATGCAGTTGCTCAACTCCTAAATTTGATACGTGTACGGGCGACTGTGTTGCGGGACAGGCAAAAGTCAGAACTTTTGGTAGAAGACATTGTGCCCGGCGACATTATATTCTTAAGTGCTGGGGATGTGATTCCTGCTGATTGCCTATTGATCAAAGAGGATGAATTATTTATTGATGAAGCTGCTTTCACAGGTGAAACCTTTCCTGTAGAAAAAGAGGTTGCAGTCCTTCCTGACAAAACGCCTTTGTCTAAACGCACCAATTCAGTATTTATGGGTTCACACGTAGTGAGCGGTACAGCAACAGCATTAGTGATGGCAACGGGAACATCCACTGAATTCGGACATATCAGCCAAAGCTTGGGGAAAAAGATGTCTTTGACAGATTTTGAGCGTGGTATCAAAAAGTTCGGCAACTTGCTCATGCAAATTACCCTTGTGATGGTCATTTTCCTTTTTGGCGTAAACGTATTTTTAAACAGGCCTGTGCTTGACGCCTTATTGTTCACATTGGCTATTGCTGTAGGAATCACACCGCAGTTATTACCGGCTATTATTACCGTAAATTTAGCTCAGGGCGCAAAACGCATGGCTCAGGAACAAGTAATTGTGAAACGGTTGAATTCTATTGAGAATTTTGGCAATATGAATGTTTTATGTTCCGATAAGACGGGCACTTTGACGGAAGGCAAAGTCAAAGTTGACCGGGCATTAGATTATATGGGAAATATCAGCACTAATGTTTTATTGATGGCTAAGATCAATGCCATGTTCCAACAAGGATTCAAAAATCCTATAGACGAAGCAATCAGTGCTATTGAATTAGACGAATTCAAAGATTATTCACGCGTAGACGAAATTCCTTATGATTTTATCCGCAAACGATTGAGTCTCTTGATCAAGGGTGAAGATACAAATAATAATAGGCTAATTACCAAAGGTGCGGTCAATCAAATATTGGACGTGTGTAATCAAGCGATTGATAGTAATGGAAAAGTCATTGCTTTAATCGATGTATGTGAATCGGTGCAAGAACTTTATGAAAAACTTAGTTCACAAGGATATCGGACATTGGGAATTGCTTACAAAGATTGTGGTAGTGCAACAACTTTATCCAAAACCGACGAACAAGACATGATATTTGCCGGATTTATCTCATTATGTGATCCGCCCAAAGCCGGAATCATCGATACAATCCGTGACTTGCAACAATATGGTGTGGGCTTAAAAATAATTACCGGAGATAATGCATTGATTGCAAGAAGTATCAGCAAACAGATTGGGATGGAAAATGCAGTTATTTTAACGGGTAGTGAAATGCGAAAAATGAGTGATGCCGCTTTCTTGCACCGGGTAAGCAAAGTAGATGTATTTGCTGAAGTAGAACCAAATCAAAAAGAACACATCATCACTACACTGAAAAAAGCAGGAAAAGTGGTAGGATATATGGGTGATGGGATTAATGATGTGTCGGCTATTCATGCAGCAGACGTAGGCCTATCAGTAAACACTGCTGTGGATGTGGCTAAAGAAGCAGCCGATATTGTATTGCTCAATCAGGATTTGGAGGTGTTGATCGAAGGTATTAAAGAAGGGCGGCGTACTTTCGCCAATACACAAAAGTATATCTTCATGGCTACCAGCGCTAACTTCGGAAATATGTTCAGCATGGCCGGTGCGTCTATATTTTTATCATTTTTACCATTATTACCGAAGCAAATTTTATTAACCAATTTGATGACTGACCTGCCATCTATGGCTATTTCATCGGACAATGTTGATGAAGAATGGATTCAAGAACCCCGCAGTTGGAATCTTAAATTCATCAAACGTTTTATGATATTCTTTGGATTATTAAGCTCCATATTCGATTATATCACGTTCGGGATTCTTTTGTTTGTTTTTCATGCCGCTGAACAGGAATTTCATACCGGCTGGTTCCTTGAATCGGTTATATCAGCTACATTCATTGTGCTTATCGTGCGTACCCGAAAAGTATTCATCAAAAGTAAACCCGGAAAATATTTGTTGTTGGCGACATTGTTGGTTGCTGCGTTTGCCCTTTTATTGCCTTACCTACCATTTGCCTCCCTATTGGGATTCATTCCATTGCCTCCCACATTTTATTTAGCGATGCTTGGCATTGTGGTTTTATACATCCTATCTGCTGAATTAATGAAAAAATGGTTTTACAAACGGTTGGCATAATAGAATTATACGATTAATTATCATACTTAATTCAAACAATGACACATCATTATGTATAACCCGTAGTATTTGGAGAAAAGCCTCTAAATGGAAATTCGGCTAAAGCCTTAATAAAATTGTATTTTATCGTCCGTTGGATAAATCCAACGGCAATGAAAATCATCAAATTCATTGCCGTCCAGCTTTAGCTGATGGTTACAAATTTGATTCATTATAATTGATTTAGCCAAAACAATAAATGAAGGTCATTTCTAAATGCGCTACCGGTTATTATATTTAAAATGCAAATAGATCGATATGTGAACCTCATAAAATCTTTTGAATAATTGTAAACACCCTCCAAAGAACTGCAAAATCCGGCTTTATTTTTTATCTTCATTTGTACATCATCACTTTATTGCTTTTCTTTGCATCATAATCTGTGTCATATGAATGCAAAAGAATTGTTTGAAAAAATTTGCGAGAAAAGGAGCTTTTTGTGTGTAGGATTGGATAGTGATTTTGCTAAAATTCCAGCTTTTTTAAAAAAAGAACAACATCCCGTATTTGAATTTAATAAACGGATTATTGATGCCACTGCTCCTTATACCGTTGCCTACAAACCCAATTTGGCATTTTATGAAGCTTTTGGCGTAGCCGGATGGATCAATTTACGCCTGACCGTTGATTACATTCAGCAAAACTATCCCGGCATGTTTCTGATCGCTGATGCGAAACGCGGAGATATTGACAACACCGCAAAAATGTATGCCAAAGCATTCTTTGACACCATCGGTTTCGATGCGATTACAGTTGTTCCGTACATGGGAGAAGATTGCGTTAGAGCATTTACATCGCATCCCGGTAAATGGGCAATTGTTTTGGCTTTAACATCCAATCGGGGCGCAACAGATTTCCAATATACCAGTGATCACAGCGGATTCCTGTTATTTGAAAAAGTAATCAAAAGATCCCAACAATGGGGCACAACTGATAATTTGATGTACGTTGTCGGAGCTACTCAAGCACAAATGCTTAAAGATGTGAGGGAATTAGCTCCCCATCATTTTCTTTTAGTCCCCGGTGTGGGCGCTCAAGGAGGTAACCTGAACGAGGTTGCGCACGCTGCTATGAACGATCAGTGTGGATTATTGGTCAATGCTTCCCGGTCTATTATTTTCGCCGACGATACAGAAAACTTTGCCGAAGTTGCCGCCGAAAAAGCCAAAGAATTACAACAAGAAATGGAATTCTTGTTGGATGAAAAAGGAATTATAGCCAAAGTACCTAAAAATGAAGAATTGAAACCGGAGAATTAAAATACATCCACCAATTCTTCATCAAGGTCGGTTACTCCACTACACACAGGAATATGACAACATTTGAAGAGATTTGCAGTACTTTTTTTGACGATCCCAACTCTATTTTTTATGTCTTAAACGACAGAGAGAAACAGGTGTTCCGTACCCGTATGGCTTTAAAAACGTATCGAAAAGGCGATTATATTTTTCAAGCCGGAGATACTCCTATCGGGCTTACTTGCTTGGTGGACGGAAAAGTCAAATTATTTCAGGAAGGCGTGGGCGGACGCGAACAAATCGTCCGAATGGCTAAACCTATTGGATTCATCGGTTACCGGGCTTTATTTGCCGAAGAAATCCATGCCGCACATGCAATGGCAATTGACGAATCAACCGTATTTTCACTGGATAGGGAAACACTTTTCAGCATTTTGCACGCCAATAGCAAATTATGCTTGTTGATCATTAAATCGTTGGCTACCGATTTGGGATTTTCATACTCCCGTACCGTCACCCTCACCCAAAAACACATTCCGGGACGCTTGGCCGAATCGCTCCTTATGCTGAAAGACACTTATGGCTACGAAAATGATGAAATAACATTGAAAGCCTGCATGTCGCGTGAAGACATTGCCAAATTATCAAACATGTCCACGTCCAATGCAATCCGAACATTATCAAATTTTGCCAACGAAAAAATCATCGGAATCGATGGAAAACGAATTAAGTTGTTGAATGTGGCAAGATTGGAACAGATAAGCGGGCAATATGATCCTCAACACATAAATACCCGCACAGATTAACGCTAAAAAACGCACCAATTTCTAAAACCTAACAGGTCAAAGAGGCAAAGACCTGTTAGGATAAAGCCTCCTAACAGGTTTCTGGAAACCTGTTAGGTTTTTTAATGATAAGTTTTTTTAGATGTTATATAACTCACATCTATTGCAATAAAAGAATATGGCGACGCAATAAACTTGCGAGCATACGCAACAAGGCAATATAATAGGACTAACTTTTGTCAGTAACCACACCTATCAACCGAAGCACCAATTTTATGTTAATTCCTGATTTGAAGTTGTTCTTTTGTTTCGTTACATCCTTCTTCTTTTCCATGACTTTTTCTCATGCGGCATCCATCAGATCAGCTGAAAATTTTCAACCCCTTTTGAGGTTTTGGATTTAATATTTACCTTTGTCATAAGGTTATTTGGAGTAATAAAGATCTTTATCCGCATATAAGTAAATTACCTGATGCCCAAGCCACAAGCTGACGTTGATATGATTAATGGCATGACACAAAATACCGATTATTAAATACTTTATAAAGAGTTAAACAGAGCTTACGCAATTAACACATTATGTAAACAAGGTAGTGTTAAGTTAAGAATTAAGAGTTAAAAATTAAGAACTTAGCGTAAGCGATCTCACCGGAGGTAATTGCAATACCCATATTTCTAAACAATTATGGATTTTCATAGCGTCACTTTGTAATTAACCTAACACTATACATGTAAGATAAATAAAAAACAATATGAAAAAGAGAACTTTAGATATAAAAACGGCGACCTGTTCAATTCTGCTTTTATTTTTCCTCAGCATAGTTAATAGTTACGCCCAATCTGAAAGTATTACGGTGACAAGTAATTCCCGTCAGCGTTTGTTATTTAATGAAGGCTGGTTATTCCGGCAAGGAGATGTGCAGGGGGCGGAAAAGGCAGGATTTGATGCTGCTGCCTGGCGTTCTGTCACATTACCTCACGACTGGAGCATTGAAGGAGAATTTGACGAGAATGCCGCTACGGGAGGTCCCGGAGGATATCTCCCCACAGGTTATGGATGGTACCGGAAACATTTCAATATGCCCGAAACACAGCAAAGCGTATGGATCGAATTTGACGGAGTGTATATGAATAGCGAAGTATGGATCAATGGACATTATTTAGGAATGAATGTATATGGCTATACTAGTTTTTATTACGATATCACTCCCTATCTAAAAAGTGGTGAAAATGTGATCGCTGTGAAAGTGGATAATTCTAAACAACGCAACAGCAGATGGTATTCGGGATCCGGCATATATCGGAATGTATGGCTGAATATTGCCAATCCGGTCCATGTTCCTCAATGGGGTGTATATGTGACAACGCCTATAATTAAGGATACTTTGGCAATTGTGGCTGTCAAGGTAATATTCGAAAACACATTGCCTGAGACTGTCAATGCCGTTCTAAACTCCCAGGTATTGGATAAAAACGGACAGGTGATTGGCTCAACTGAATCTCAGGTTTCTATATTACCTCAAAAACCGCATACGGATTACCGGCAGGAAGTATCTGTCGCATCACCCTCGTTCTGGTCAGTAGAGTCGCCCAACTTATATACATTGAGGGTTGTCCTGAAAATCGACGGCAAAACCATTGATCAGGTAGATACACGTTTCGGTATCCGTTCACTTGAATATTGCTCGGAAAAAGGCTTTTTGCTGAACGGGAAACATGTGAAAATGAATGGTGTCAATTTACATCATGATGAGGGTGCTTTAGGAGCCGCTGTTC
>JAVBPN010000347.1:0-12354 GCA_031549585.1 Bacteroidales bacterium | reverse complement strand
AAATCGTTTTGTTCCACATCATTCCGGTTATCCAATTTTCGATTTGCTTATTTTAGGAATGGGAACTGATGGGCATGTCGCATCTATTTTTAGTAACCAACTTAATTTGTTTCATGTAGATGCGTCTGTTTGTATGTCCTTGAATCCGCATAACCATCAACAACGCATCACGCTCTCCGGAACTGTAATCAATCATGCCGAGGAACGGATTTTTTTAATTACAGGAAGCGACAAAGCCAAAGTATTGAATGATGTTTTCCTAAAAAAAGATGGGTATGAGCAATATCCCGTATCGCATGTTGTAAAAGAAAACACGTTGTGGCTTTTAGATACAGAAGCAGCCAAGGGATTGCCCGAATCTATATAACTGTTTTTAAAGTAATTTGAACCACTAAGTTTCCTAAGGACACAAAGGTAAAGATTGGACTTATTTCCTTTTCGCTACTTCCAATGCCTTAGTCGTTGTGTAATACTTAGCAATCATATTCGGCACTTCCCAATCAGGCAATTTTCCATCAATTAAATATTGCAGGTAACGTTCCGTAACTTGTCCGAAATGTGCTTCGTGTCCGTTGTGATACCGATCAGGAACTAGCACTTCCCAGCCGTTATTAAGTTTCTTCAACTCTATTCCTGCGAATTTGCTTTGTATTTTTTTTAGGTTATCGGTCAATACCTTTTCAAACCCATTAATGTCTGCATTGAGCAAAGGTTCAATATACAAAGTGGGTCTATAGCCTTGATCCGCACCTTGCCGGATAATCAAATTGGCGTTTGTCCCCCGCATGACAGAATAATGAGTATCACCTGTTCCTGCTGGAGCTTCATAATTCCATACAACGACAACTTTGGCATGCACGCCTTTTAGTTTATAATTGATTTCACCATTGGCATATACCAATAACGTATCATTACGCAAATCTTTAGCAAGATAGTTTGGATATTCAGGCAATCCGGTCACTCGCGAAAATTGTCCTTTACTCATGTTGGTAGTCCAACGTTTAGCCGAAACAATTTCTATATCTTTCGTATAGTCCAAAATTACTTCGGGAAAGCATTCCCATTGCACTAAATCCACAAGGTGTGTGGTAACATCAACGATGCCTTCCCCTTGCTGTTCGGCATCAAAGAACCAAGCGGGGCGTTTGAGGTCCACTCCCGATACGCTTTTAAAGAAATGATGAACACTTTCTTTTGTTACAGCAGGATTTTCGGGAGATCCTTTCTCTAACGTACCAAAAACTTCGGGCAACATTGAAAACTCTTTTTGCAAAATAGTGGTGATCTCAAACCGCTCGGTCATGATGTCATATAGCAAGACACTATCTTTTTCTGCCGCTTTAAAAGCCTGTTTCAGCACTTCGAAGGTTTCGACATTGATGGCCATTGGTTTGTCTGCAAGAACATTAATCCCAGCCTCTACGGTGCGTTTGATATATTCTGTTTTTTTGCGATTGTTACCGGCAGTAACCATAACATTGCCTTTCTTTTCGGCAATCATTTTTTCAAAAAAATCGGGACCACGGTATACATCTTCTTTCCATTGGGTTGGATTTTCAGCACGGGTGTTATATGCTTCTATTCTTTTGAGATGTTCGTTTAGATCGTCACCATCGGACGCATATACAAAAACGGTTGGGTCTACTTGACGGTACATGTTTTTTTGCACCAAAGCTGCATGGAAATGACCGGGGTCAAGTGTGATTAACTTAACTTCACCCTCAGTTCCGGTAAAATTCGATTTTTTATTTTCTTTACAAGAATTCATCATTATTGCTGCTAATAGGGCTAACAGTATACATGCTTTATTTCCGGTCATGATATTTGCTTTTATCGGGTTCATTTGCAAATGTACAAATTGATAAGAATATATTGGGTACGGTTTATTCGTTTGATGGAAATATTCCCTTTTATAGTTGAATCTACCTATTCATAACGCGAAGCAAGCGATAGCTTTCGTTTTTAGTTGTAAAAAATATGATCTATTTCCAGATCGAATTTTATTCGCTAGTTCAACTTTTGAGATGTTTCTTTATCAAGCGGGATGTGCATTACAGCCGAAATAAGCGGTATTTTTTTCAATTTATCTATACAGGCATCTAATTCCGTACTTGACAATTTTGGTTCAATTTTCAGGATAAAATCGAAGTTTTTGTATTTATTGAGTAAAAATCCATTGTCACAGCGATTAGATATTAATTTGAGTATCTGATTCTCGTCATGATGGATAAAACAGGAAAATTCATTGTCTGAGTCGGTGATCATATCTTGATCCTGAGCAAATGAAAAACCGAGATGCTCATTTAAGCTCCAAGACAAACGATAATCGTTTTCATGAGAAGAAATGCCAATCACCGTAGCTGATGTTGGCGTTAGGTCAAGCTTTAAAATATTCTTCTTCGACATCTTGACATTATTTTATTTTAATTCTTCGCGCGCTCTATGTATTGGGACAAAGCATCGGTCGAAAACTCGGCAGATGTTGATATATAAGTTAATGCCTGCTGCGATGCTTTTTGTTCCGCTTCTTTCTTTGACCGTCCGTCTCCAGTGCTGATAGGTATATCTCCAATGATAGCTGTTACGGCAAATTTTGAAGCATATGCCGTATCGTTTTTTTCTGTCGTTTCAAATCTGATTTGCAGTTTATACTTTTGCCCCCATTCGATCAAACGGCTTTTGAAGTCAACCTCTGTATTCATCAATTCTTTCAAGTTGACATAGTTTTTGAGGACATAGCCGGTCATATATTTTCGAGTTTTTTTATACCCTAAGTCAAGATACATGGCTCCAATCAATGCTTCAAAAGTATCTCCGCATATTCGTTTCTTTAAAACCTCTGAGTGCACATTGGACGCTAACACTGTCATCAAATTCATTTTTGATGCAATCGAATCCAAATGTGCTCGGCTTACTATTTTTGATCGCATTTGTGTCAAGAAGCCTTCCCTTTCTTTTGGGTACCGGCGAAATAAATAATCGGCAATGATAGCATCAATGATAGCATCACCTAAATATTCAAGTCGTTCATTATTGACTACTAATTTATTGGGAAGAGTAACTGAAGCCGATTTATGCAAAAATGCAACCTCATATAGTTTGATGTTCTGAGGCCGGATGTTCAGCTGCTTCCTCAAAAAAGCATAAAACTCCTTGTTCGGTGAGAAAAGGAGTTTTAAATGATATAAAATATCTGCGATCAACCTATTTTTCCATTTTTTTGAAAACCACTGATGTATTATGTCCACCGAACCCGAATGTGTTGCTAAGGGCATATTTTACCGTTCTTTTCTGGGCTTTATTGAATGTATAATTCAATTTCCCGTCTAATTCCGGATCATCAGTGAAATGGTTAATGGTAGGAGGAATAATGTCATTATCAATGGCCAAGATAGAAGCGATTGCTTCTACTGCCCCGGCTGCACCCAACAAATGTCCCGTCATTGATTTAGTAGAACTAATGTTGAGTTGATACGCATGGTTACCAAATAAACGAAGGATTGCCTTTATTTCCGAAGGATCGCCGACCGGAGTCGACGTACCATGTACATTGATATAGTCGACACTTTCAGGTGAAAGGTTTGCATCTTCCAATGCCGCCCTCATAGCCCGGAAAGCACCATCTCCCTCAGGGTGTGATGCTGTAAGGTGATAAGCGTCGGCTGACATGCCTCCACCGATCACTTCGGCATAGATTGTTGCGCCTCTTTTCACTGCGTGTTCATATTCTTCGAGAATCAATCCGCCTCCACCTTCTCCGATTACAAAACCATCACGATCCTTGTCAAATGGACGTGAAGCAGTTTTATAATTATCGTTATTGGTTGATAAAGCCTGCATACCATTGAATCCGCCAACACCTGTTTCGTTGATAGCAGCTTCAGAACCACCAGCAACAAATATGTTGGCTTTCCCTAACCGAATATAGTTGAATGCGTCTATAATGGCATTTGACGACGATGCACAAGCTGACACCGTAGCGTAATTAGGCCCTTTTAACCCAAATTTGATAGAAATTTGCCCTGCAGCAATGTCCGAAATCATTTTGGGGATAAAAAAAGGATTAAAGCGAGGTGTACCGTCTCCGCTAAAGTAACTTTTCAATTCTTCAGCAAAAGTACCAATGCCTCCAATGCCCGATGCCCAAATAACACCCATTTTTTCTAGATCCGTTTTCTCTAGATCCAGTTTTGAATTTTCAATTGCTTCAGTAGCTGCAACCAAAGCAAATTGGGTGTATAAATCGTATTTTTTGATTTCTTTCCGGTCAAAAACAGCTGAAGGATCAAAATTTTTTACCTCACAAGCAAACCGAGTTTTAAATTTAGACGCATCAAAACGTGTGATCCAATCGGAACCGCTTACTCCATTAACAAGCCCGTTCCAATATTCTGAAACATTATTGCCAATCGGGGTAAGTGCTCCGATACCGGTTACTACTACTCGTTTTAATTGCATAAGCTACAATCTAAAACAACTTATTTTTTTACGTTTTCTTCAATATATTTGATTGCTGCGCCTACAGTGGCGATGCCTTCTGCTTGATCATCAGGAATACCGATATTAAATTCTTTTTCAAATTCCATAATCAGTTCAACAGTGTCAAGAGAATCAGCTCCCAAATCATTAGTGAAGCTGGCTTCAGGGGTTACTTCGCTTTCATCAACTCCCAATTTGTCAACTATAATAGCCTTAACTCTTGATGCAATATCTGACATATGCTTAAGTATTAAATTAATAAATATATTTTAAATATAAAAAATCAGCCACAAAGAAAGTGTATTTCTATCACATCTTCAAACAAAAATCTGTTTTTGTTTCAAAAAAAACTATTTAATTATAGGTTTTTTGTTTTTAATTTATTTTATTTCAATGTGTTAAAAATGTTACCTGAACTAGTCGGACGAAAAAAGATCGGTGAAAATATAAAATATTATTTGCTTCAAATAAACCATTTATAAATCCCTAAATTTTTGAAAATCTTCTACTTTGCCAAACATTAATAAAATATCTTTTTCTTGCAATGTAGTTTGGTCGTCAAATTTTTGGATTAATTTGGTCGTTTCACGCATGAGCCATAGATATTTGCTTTCTACAACAGTTCTTTTAATCGCAATTAAAGATAAGGAAAAGTTTTCATTTATATTGATCGCTTCGACCGTTTGCCCAATAAATAATTTAGGTACGGGAACTTCCATGATAGAATGTTGGTCATCTACCATATATGAATTATGAACTCCTGAAATTTCAATCCGGGTTGCATAAGTTTCAGCATATTCACGCTCAGGCATGACGATTTCGTCCACGCCAATCGCCTCCATTACGGTTTTATGAAGAGGTGATATGGCTCTCCCAATTAGTTTTTTTACATTGTATTGCTTTACCAACGCAATAACATGAATAGATGCGCCAAAGTCTTCTCCAATGGTAACAAATACGGCATCGGCATCTTTGAATGGCAGGGCATTAAGTGCATTAGGATCTCGCGAATCTAGACAAATCGTGCTGGTGATACTTTGCTTCAAATCATCTACTCGATGTGGGTCCATATCTACACCAATTACTTCATGTCCCATCATAGTGAGACGTTCTGCCAAAACAGATCCAAAATTTCCTAATCCGATAATGATATATTTCATCTGTTTATTATTTGATTTTAAGGTCACAAGAAATATCCATATTTATTTATAGTTGACAAGAGTTTTTTGGATATATGGATATTTTACTTGTTGTTTTCTATTTTTTTAAAGATTGGATAGACTATTTTACAATTGCCATAAATGTAATTATTTTTGGTCAGATTATTTGCCTGACTGTTCACTGCTATGACTTATTTTAGGGATACTTGTGTTTAATCATTTACCTAATGTTAAGATTTTGTCTTGGTATTTAACATCATTGATTAGCATAATGTTCAGTAAACATGTGGTGACATATCTACTTTGACTTGAAGTTTTCGGACTGAAAATTCGGCATGATTCTATTGATATAAAAATATACATTTACATCCACAAGATCAATATGTTGTTTTTCTTAAGGCTCTGATTAAAGAACAAATTCATATTTTGGCACGATCTTTGTTATCTTTTTGGTAGTTCTTTAATTTAATATTTATTACCATGAAAAGAGTTAGTTCTAATAGCTTTTCAACGAAAGGTAATAAGAATTTCGGTCTCATTAGAAATTCTTTTTTTGTACGTAGGTACAGAACCACGTTGTAAAAGAGGTCGCAAAGACGACCAATTTTTATAACGAAGACCGTTAATAAGACTCATACACTCATGAAGATTTTGAGTGTTTTCCCAAGCTTTTAAGGTTAGTTTAATTGATAATTGTTTGGTTTGTAGATTGAGTTGGCATATAGCCGACTCTTTCTATTATAAAAAGAGAAAAAGTATTTCAATCATATAGCAATCGTCATTTGACGATTTTTTTTTTGCCCTTACTTTCCTGATGGTGTCAACTGCAAATTATGTTCGCTGATAAGGCGGCGGAGGTTGATCAATGCATAACGCATTCTCCCCAAAGCTGTGTTGATGCTCACGTTGGTATATTCTGCTATTTCCTTAAAACTTAAATCGCCATAATGGCGTAAAAGTATTACTTCTTTCTGATCATCAGGAAGATAATCAATTAAGTTACGAACGTCTTGATATATTTGGTCCTGCACCAATGAATCTTCAATGGTGTCATCCGAATATCTGGGTGAATTTAATAGAGGAATAGTCGAATTGTCCGTAGAACAAACATTTAAATGTTTTTCCTGACGAAACATGTCTATTATCAAGTTGTGGGCAATTCGAGTAATCCAAGGCAAAAAGCGCCCCGATTCGGCATAACGCCCATCCAAAAGTGATGTTATCGCTTTAATACAAGCTTCCTGAAAAATATCCTCAGCAAGATGATGGTTTTTTACCGTATAAAAAATGTATGAAAATAGCTTGTTTTTGTAGCGTCCAATCAACACTTCAAAACTTTTTCCATCGCCTGCAATAAACTGTTTGATCAATTCCTGATCCGACAATTGTTGTAGATTCATCGTCCAACTTAATTTAAGTTCAAGCGTAGAAAAAATCTATCAATATGTGTTGATTGTTTGTGTTATATACTTTTATTCTATGGGGCAAAAATAATATTTTTTGTTTAAAATAAAAATACAAAATGTTTATTTGAGAACGGCAATTTCAAAAATGATAACAGATCCTTTCGGTACAGCTTGTTGCATGTAGTCATTTACAACAAAATTATCTCCATAAAGCACTTTGAAAGGGAATAAAATAGTCACTTCTCCCCCCTTATTCATATTCATAAGAATTTGTTTAATGGGTATGTCATACCACCATGATACTCCAGCCGCGATTGTTTCGGGGTAATTCTCATAAAAAACTGGGGTGTTGGGTAACAACATATATGAAATTGCTCGATTTAATCTTACTTCAGAATCTAACAGTATCTTTTCTCCATCTCCTTCTTTGGTAACAGTAAAAAATATTTTGTATTTATTGTTATCTACTTGAGATGTGGTCGTTAAAGAATCAGCGACTAATCCGTTATACTTGAAAAAATTTCTCATCAATGAGTCTTCCTGATACGCATTCAAATTGGGAATCACCTTTACCAATTCTATATCATATTGCCTGCTGTTATAGTCGTTTAATTCATATCTGGATGATACGAAAAATGATGCGATCTCTTGCTCGCGCATTTTGCTCACACCTTCCGATATGCCGAACAATGGGGCGCTCAATTGCCATAACTCAGGCCCCCCTTTTTCATATGCCGGATAATAAATGGGATTGTAAGTCGCATAATTTGGATAACTTATCCTTTCATAAGCTCCATTATACAAATATTTGCAAACGTAATTTACCAAAATATAATTACCTGCATCGGGTTTAATTCCTTTGTCATTTTCTTTTATTTTGAGATAATACATGCTGTTGTTAATTTTCGCAGCGTCGGGATAGGTTGCTTCCACGTATTCTCCTAATTTTTGTTCTTCTTCAATTAATTTGCCCTCCCAGTCTTCTGTTTTATGGCATGCAACCAAAAACAGTAATCCCAGTAATGTGGTAAGGAACATTGTATTTTTCATTCGGATAAGTATTTTAAGATTTGGTAATCAATTTATATTTGGCGTCTACATATTCATATATCAGGCAAATCTTGCTCTAGAGCAAGATTCTTTTTTGTTTTGTATCTTAAGCAAACTGATGTCTATTTTCATCATATCATATATGCTTATTTGTCAACAGTGATTTCAAAAATGACAACGGATCCTTCCGGTACTGTTTGTTGCATATTATCATTTACAACAAAATTATCTCCATAAAGCACTTTGAATGGGAATATGATAGTCACTTTTCCACCCTTATTCATTTTCATAAGAATTTGTCTAATAGGTATGTCATACCACCATGATACCTCATTTGTAACTGTTTCATAAGACTTGTCAGAATAAATCGGAGTGTTGGGCAATAACATATATGAAATTGTTCGGTTAAGCTTCACTTCAGAATCTGACAATATCTTGTCTCCATCTCCTTCTTCAGTAATAGCGAAGAATATTTTGTATTTGTTGTTATCTACTTGTGATGTGGTCGTTAAAGAATCAGCTACTAATCCTTTATACTTGAAGAATTTTCTCATCAATGAATCTTCTTGATATGTATTCAGATTAGGAATTACTTTAACTAGTTCTATGTTATATTGCCTACTGATATAATCATTTGATTCATATCTGGATGATACAAAGAATGAGGCGATTTCTTGTTCACGCATTTTGCTTACTCCTTCCGATATACCAAACAATGGATTGCTCAGCTGCCATAATTCAGGACCTCCTTTTGCATATGCCGGATAATAAATAGGGTTGTAAGTCGCATAATTTGAATAACTTACCCTTTCGTAGGTTCCATCATATAAATACCTACAAACGAAATTTACTAAAATATAATTGCCAGCATCGGGTTTAATACCTGTATTATTTACTTTTGTCTTGAGGTAATATATGCTATTATTTATTTTCTCGGCGTTGGGGTAAGTTGTTTCCACGTATTTTCCCAATTCCTGTTCTTCTTCAAGAACTTTGCCTTCCCAGTCTTCTGTTTTATTGCATGTAGTCAAAAACATTAATCCAAACAATGTGGCAAGAAATATTGTATTTTTCATTCAGGTGAACATTTTAAGATTTGATAATCAATTTATATTTGGCGTCCATATATTCGTACATCAGGCAAATATACATAAAGACGTTCCAATTCATCAAACGTTGCGCCATAGATATGTTAAAATATGTTAAAATCAACGAACGCTGATCACTTCGATTTCATATATAACAGGTGTATAAGGTGGAATTACTCCTGTTGACGAACCTGTTGTTCCAAAAGCATATTCGGATGGGATAATGACCAAAGCCTTACTTCCTTCATGCATCCTTTTTACGGCTTTTTCAATTCCGGGTATGACTTGCCATTCCTGCCCATATATGAATTGGAATACAGCATTACGTATACGGGTTGAATCAAAACTGTTACCATTCAAAAACCGGCCTTCGTAATGAATAGCGATTGTATCCCCTGATTTGATTGCCCGTTCATTTCCTTCTTGAAGAACGACATAATATATTCCGTCTTCTGTAGGTGGCGTTATAATCCGGTTTTCTTCAATATACTGTGTAAGTATAATTTTTTCGTATTCTTCCGGATTTTCTATCCAAGACATAAACATCTCTTGTTCCAAAGCATGTTCTTTTTCGTTTTGTATCTTAAGCAAACCGATGTCTAATTTCATCATGCCATTTGCTGTGATGTATGGAGGCACAACATTGCCTAAAGTTTTTTCAAAGAAATCTAGTGCAGAAATAATAAATTCTGCAGAATCGTTCTCGTGCATCATTGTCAAGCAATGGTCTATTGATCCCGGAAAATCAGGTTTAATGACTTTGAGGCGTCGCATTCCAGAATAAAATATGGAATCATTCATGGTCTTGTATGTAAGCATAGTTGTTACATAGTCACCATAATGACAGGGCTTTTCTTGTTCTCCAATTTTTAGTAGTTTGTAATATATCCCTTCTCCGGCTTTTTTGTATCCAGGGTATGGGTCTCTACATGATACCATGATAATGACCAGAGCAAGGACAGAAAGAAGGCAACGATTCATGTAGATTGATTTTTAATCCAAAGTTGTGCTCGGGTCAAATCTTCAGGTGTATCGATTGATATGGACTCATGGTCTGTTTTTTTGACATGAATTGAATATCCGTTTTCGAGCCAACGGTTTTGCTCCAAGGATTCGGCAATTTCTAATGACGACGGAGGCAATTGGGTTAATTGTAGAAGCACTTTGGCGCGATAGGCATATAAACCAAGATGCTTGTAAAAAGTATGACGAGTGCACCAATCTTTATTTTCACTACCTCTTATATATGGTATAGGCGAACGGCTAAAGTACAAAGCTTTTCCGGATTGATCCATTACAGCCTTTACACAATTGGGATCGAACAATTCTTCATTATTATCGATGAATTTCACGATAGTGGCAATGTCCGTATCCTGATTATCAAAACAAGAAGCCAATTCTTTCAATAAATTAGAGTCGACAAAGGGCTCATCACCTTGTATATTGACAACCACATCTGCTTGCTTGCCTGTATTTTTTTGCATGTAAAACAATGCTTCCGCACAACGATCGGTTCCGCTACGATGATTTGGGGAGGTCATTACAACATTTCCACCAAATCGTTTTACCTCATCGGCAATGCGTTCGTCGTCTGTGGCAACAGCAACAATTTCAAAGGCTTTTGCGGCACGATGATATACCCATTCGATCATACTCTTATCTTGTATCTTGGCCAAGGGTTTGGCTGGGAAACGAGTCGATGCGTAACGCGCGGGTATAATGCCAAATATTGTCATCCGAATTAAATGAGTGTGACTATTGCCTTATTTGGGCACCAATTTCTTTTTCCAACGCATCGGCTATGCGTTGCATGGTTTTGTCAATTTGTTTGTCTGTCAATGTCTGTTCTTCATCCTGCAACCAAAAACTTACAGCATATGATTTTTTGCCTTGTTCGATCTTATCGCCTTCATATACATCGAAAAGATTGATGTTTTTCAATAATTTACGTTCTGTACGATTGGCGATTTCACATATTTCGGTAAAACGCGTGTTTGTATTGACCAATAATGACAGATCACGCTTTACTTCAGGAAATTTTGGAATATCTGTAAATTTTATTTTTACACGATTTGCTTTTTGTACAACAAGTTCCCACCAAAAGTTTGCATAATAAACAGGAACTTTGATGTCAAATTCTTTCAAAATGGTTGGTTGCACTATTCCAATTTCTGCTAAAGGAATTTTTCCATCACAATACAATAGCCCTTCACAAAAAATGTCGTTGCGTAATTCGCTCACTTGTAGTGCTTCTGAAGATATGCCTAACCTTTTTAATACATTGTCCGCATAACTTTTCAATGTATAAAAATTGGTAGCTTGTTCGGGCGTATTCCAATTAGGCGCGCTTTTATCTCCACAGATAAACATGGCCAAATGATATTGCTCTGTGTAACCCTTTAAGACTTGTCCTTTGTGTTCCGGCTCTGAATGGTAGCAATTCCCAAACTCATATAGCTTCAAGTCCTGATTTTTGCGGTTAATATTGTATATAATTGCTTCCAATCCTCCAAAAAGCAATGTTTGGCGCATACAGCCTAAATCCTGACTCAATGGGTTCAATATGTTGACGCACCGGGATGCTGCAAAGCTTTCCGAATGTTGATAATAAGATGTTTTAGTCAACGAATTAGACATAATTTCATTAAACCCGCAACTACTCAGAAAATCTGATACAAGATTAACGATTTTTTCCCGATCAGGCTTTACAGAATATGATAAAGTAGAATGTAATTCTTCACGAAGCTGGATATTGTTATATCCATATATACGAAGGATTTCTTCCACGATGTCTGCCTCACGCTGTACATCTACCCGCTAAGGGGGCACTTTGACAATCATTTTGTCATCCGTACAACTTTCGATCTCGATATCCAGGCTGTCCATGATTTTTTTGATCGTAGTCGAAGGAATATCTTGCCCGACCAAACGATTAATACGATGGAATTAAAGTTCTATTTTGAATGGCTTGACAGGATTGGGATAAACATCTACAATATCCGAACTAATTTGTCCACCGGCAATTTCTTTAATTAATAAAGCTGCTCGTTTAAGCACATAAACCGTGTTTTCCGGATCAATGCCACGCTCAAACCGGAAAGAAGCATCGGTATTTAATCCATGTAACTTAGCAGTACGACGAATATACACAGGATTGAAGTAAGCGCTTTC
>JAVBPN010000249.1:0-4581 GCA_031549585.1 Bacteroidales bacterium | reverse complement strand
TAACAAAATATTTTTTCAAAATTATACTCTAAATTTGCGCCCTTGTTTCATTTATTCATGAATTTTTTTTCTTTCACCACATTGAGGCATTTCAGATTTTCTGTCAGTGCCTTTTACTTCATACAAGGTTTGGTGTTTTCGAGCTGGGCGAGCCGAATTCCTGACATTAAAGACACTTTGCACTTAAACGATGCAGAGTTTGGAAGTGTTTTGTTCGCTTTGCCTATCGGACAATTTGCTACTATGGCGGTTTCAGGTTATTTGGTCAGCCGTTTTGGGAGTAAACGGATATTGTCTTTTGCCGCCGTGTTGTATCCAATGGCTTTAATAGGCTTGGGCGCGGCAGCAACTGTATGGCAATTGACACTTGGGCTTGTCTTTTTTGGCATAACATCCAACATGTGTAATATTGCTGTTAATACGCAAGGCGTGGGCGTGGAGCGGATATACAGGCAGAGTATCATGGCTTCTTTCCACGGATTGTGGAGTTTGGCTGGCGTAGTTGGCGGAGTCATCAGTACTTGGATGGTTGCCCGGCATATTATACCGTTATATCATTTTTGCATTATTGCAGTTATCGACCTCATCATATTATTTTCCGTACGAAACTCAATGCTTCCCCGGGATAATGCACCGCAACGTGTGGCGTCGGAAACACAGCCGAAACAACGTTTCTTTTCCCGTCCCGACCGTTACATTGTTGTGTTGGGCTTGATTGCTTTTTGCAGTATGATTTGTGAAGGAACCATGTTTGACTGGAGTAGCGTTTATTTTGAGCAAATTGTCCAGCCCGGAAAAGACCTAATCCGGGTTGGTTATATTGCATTTATGAGCGCTATGACTTGCGGCCGGTTTACAGCAGATCGCTTAATTACCCGTTCCGGTGCTGTGTCTGTAATGCAGGTTAGCGGTATTCTTATTGCATCGGGATTGGCAATTGCCGTTGCTTTTCCTTATTTTATTCCTTCTACCATTGGCTTTTTATTGGTTGGGTTTGGCACTTCGTCTATTGTACCTTTGTGTTACAGCATGGCCGGCAAATCCAAAACCATGTTTCCCGGCATTGCTTTAGCTACTGTTTCTACCATTGGCTTTTTTGGATTTTTGTTCGGTCCTCCCTTAATTGGCTACATTTCTCATGCTTTTAATCTCCGATGGTCTTTCGCTTTTGTTGCCATTATTGGATTGGGAACAACATTGGTAGCATCTCTTTTAAGAAAACATTGATTTTTGATAGATTCTTTGTTCATCGACATATTTACCTACGGTGAGATCGGTTACTCGTTTCACTCATAAGAAAGTTTGCTAAGTTATAATGTCGATGCCTAGCACAGCTGAATTACAAATTCAGCTGAACGCGAGTGAAGCAATCTAAAGTTTTATGTTTTATAAAGTTAAACTTACACCTTATGCTGTCCTGTGAGAGGATCTACAATTTTCATCCGTTCTTTATCCGTATCGGGAATAACTTTCACCTTGGTTATCGTTTGATTGTAAATATAGAGAAGGATTAAAACAATTACACAAGAAATCAATCCATTGGAAAAATAACCGTATTTTTCGCCAAATGTATCCATCGCCCAGCCGGTCAATGCATTTCCAAGCGGTGTGCTTCCTGTATTGATCAACACATAAATACTCATTACCCGTCCACGGAAGTTATCGTCGGTGTTCAGTTGAATACGTGTGTTCGCCCGGTTTAAAAAACATAAAGTCAGGAACCCGATGATAATCAGCAAAGCAAAGATGACAGGTAGGGAATGCCGAAAAGCCAATGTCATCATTTGCAATATACCGATGCTCAAAGCGGTGATCACCAAAAAGTTCCTGCTGCGAATATCTTTCCCGATACCAGCCATGAATAAAGCGCCAAGCAAAGAACCTAGCCCAAGAACCGACATCATTGTCGTGTATGTGGACTCATCACCCAATAATACATCTTTTGCAAAAACAGGCAAAATAACGTTCGAGTTCATGGCAAAAGTGCATATTACTGCCATGATTAAAAATGTTGGCAATAATTTAGGGTTATGGATGGTATATGAAACGCCTTTTTTAACTTCGGACAACATCCTTTTTTCCGAATCTTTTTTTCGGGGTGTTCCAATTACCGTGATCATAGCAATGCTGATAAGAACCGGAATGAAACTCAAACCATTGATCAAAAAGCATTCGGCAATTCCTATATATTTCATAATCAAGCCAGCAATAGCCGGGCCAACAATTCTGGCAAGATTGAAAGCGCTGGAATTTAAGGATATGGCGTTGGGTAAATCGCTTTTGCCTACCAGTTCAACAAAATAAGATTGCCGTGCGGGTTGATCAATACTGTACCCAATACCTGCTACAATGGCAAGGAATGCAAATAGCCAATAATTGGTCGAACCCTGCCACACCAAAAATGCAAGAGCCAACGACTGCACCAAAAATAAACATTGGGTAAAAAGTAAGATGTTTTTCTTAGGAAAGCGCTCAATCAAAACACCTGCAAAAAGTGTCAGTAGCAAAACCGGGCCAAATTCGAAAACACCCATTAACCCCAACAAAAAGGGCGATCCGCTAATTTTATACACATACCAGCTCAATGCCGTTACCTGGATCATGCCACCAATGGTAGATACGGCTTGACCTATCCAGAAATACCGAAAGTTTTTGTGATATAAGGCCGAAAAAGTTTTATTCAGAATATGAGAAACAGATGACATAGAAATTAAAGCGCTGAATAACAAACTGCTTTTGCTGTTTTATGGATTGCAAAAACAAGATCAAAAATAAATAAATATGTACGACTGGCAAAGTTGAATAACACGGTATACGGTACATGGTACACGGTAAACGATATAACGATGAGTGATGAGTTCTTCCAAAACTCATCACTCATCGTTTATCACTCATCACTAAAAAACGGTTTTTACTTCTTCACAGTCACCCTCCAAATGGTTTTGGCAGCATCATCGCTCACCAAAAGCGACCCGTCGGGTAAAACGGCAACACAAACCGGCCGGCCATACACTTCGCTTGTTGCACTGTTTGCAATAAATCCGGTTAAGAAATCTTCCGGAGGCCCTGATGGTTTTCCATTTTTGAACGGAACAAATACTACTTTGTAGCCTGACAATTCCGACCGATTCCATGATCCGTGTTGTCCAATGAACATACCGTTGCGGTATTTTTCCGGAAATAAGTTGGCTCGATAAAATACCAATCCCAGCGAAGCGGTGTGTGAGCCTAAAGGGACATCAGGAACGAGTGTCTTTGCCACTAAATCGGGACGTTCTCCTTTACGGCGAGGATCTTCATGCGAACCAAAATAGGCATAAGGCCAGCCATAGAATCCGCCTTCTTTCACGCCG
Source organism: Bacteroidales bacterium (assembly GCA_031549585.1). Classification (GTDB taxonomy): domain Bacteria; phylum Bacteroidota; class Bacteroidia; order Bacteroidales; family UBA4181; genus JAIRLS01. Next base: position 1,228 of record JAVBPN010000249.1, on the reverse strand, counting down.
GTTGCATAATCGGGCACTAAGTCGTCACCCAACCCGTCGCGTTCATTTACTGCCGTCCATAATACGTTTGTTCCGGGAGCCCAATCCATCCCGACCGGATTGCGTAGGCCGGAGGCATAAATGCGTTCGCCGCTTCCGTCCGGGTTGATTTCAAGAATACATGCCCGCCGAATTTCTTCATCAATGCCATGTTCGGCGATATTACTCGCCGAACCCACTGAAACGTAAATTTTGGTCTTTTGCGGATTGGTAATGATATTTCGTGTCCAATGGTTATTGTACCCGTCGGCGGGAAGCCTCAATATTCGCTTTCCATTGGCGACCATTGCGGTATCTTTTTCATTGTATGGAAATTGTAAAATTCCGTCTGTGTTGGCTACATAAAAGTAATTGTTGAGCACTAACATGCCGAACGGTTGGTTCAATCCGGAAATATAACTGTACCGGCTTTCATAAGTTCCGTCTTTATTGGTATCCCGAAACAGGGTAATCCGGTTAGCGCTGCCGAAATTCTGGGCTTTCGATTGGAAAAAAGCATCGTCTTCACCTGCCTTTATTTGAGCCGGTTTGCGAGTGCCTGCTTCCGATACAAATACATCTCCATTCGGCGCCACATAAATCCATCTCGGATTTTCCAATCCTTCGGCAAATTTAAATACCTCAAACCCTGTAGGAGCTAAGGGCTTTTTACCTTCCGGCCAACCGATTACCTTGCTGAAATTCCGTACGGATGGGGTAGCATAGGGCTGTGGCAGATTAGAAGCATTTTGTGCTTCAATATTGTTGGGATTACAAAAAAAGGTAATCACAAACAAATGTATAAACCATTGATATTTCATATGATTTATAACAATAGAAAGAATAGATTGGTTCGGTGCCACGATCCCTAAGATTGCTTTGTTATTCGCCTGCGGACACGAGAATATTGCGCTTAGTTCGTCCTTTGGGTTACTAATGGCTATACGACAGTAGCTGTTACGTCATTGCAAGATGCTTGCGTCGAAGCAATCTAAAAAAATAGGGTTCAGATTTGATAAATTCTTTATAAACATTGGGATTACTTCCGGCTCGTACCTCGCCGTCGCAATTGTAGAAGTCACTTAATTCGTTACATTCTTTAACATGTGAACAGGCATTTTTCCGTTAATTGCAGAATGAGGTCTATGCTCATTGTAATAGGCCAAAAATCCCAATAATTCATTTTTCAAATCATCCAGGTTCTCATACA
>JAVBPN010000331.1:0-12959 GCA_031549585.1 Bacteroidales bacterium | reverse complement strand
GCATGTACTACTCCACCATAACGGCCAAAATGAGATACAGGAATTTTACATTCTGTAGCCAAACGAATATCTTCAATCATTTGTCCGGCACTCATTTCAACCGATAATATTGCTTTGGCATTTTTGGTTGCTTCCTGCAACTCTTTATCAGGAAAAGGGAAAAGCGTAATCGGACGGAAAAGTCCGGCTTTTATTCCTTTTTCCCGAGCCATCTGTACAGCTTTTTGGCTGATGCGTGCACTTGCACCATATGCCACAATGACATATTCTGCATCATCGCAAAGAACTGTTTCGCAACGGGTTTCTTCCTGTTGCATTTTCTTGTATTTAGCTTGCAACTTGATATTGTGCTGCTCATGCAATAAAGCATCCAAATTCAAGGAAGTAATAATATTCCGTTCCCTATCCGGTGTTTTACCTGTAGTAGCCCACGATTCAAAGGTTTGCTTACGCGGATGAAACTCCGGCAATTCTACTTTTTCCATCATTTGTCCGATGACCCCATCCGTAAGAATCAACACCGGATTCCGGTATTTAAAGGCTAAATCAAAACCAAGCGCCACAAAATCGGACATTTCTTGCACCGAAGAAGGCGCTAACACCAATAACCGATAATCTCCATGTCCACCGCCTTTTGTACTTTGAAAATAATCAGCCTGCGATGGTTGAATAGTACCCAATCCTGGCCCTCCACGAGCTACATTAATCACAAGACAAGGCAATTCAGCGCCTGCAAGATAAGATAATCCTTCGGTCATCAAACTAATCCCAGGACTGGATGATGAAATCATTATCCGTTTCCCTGCCGAAGCCGCTCCATAAACCATATTGATGGCAGCTACTTCGCTTTCAGCTTGTAATACAACCATTCCGGTTGTTGCTTCCGGATTTTGTTCAGCTAGATATTCCAATATTTCGGACTGTGGTGTGATTGGATATCCGAAATAGGCGTCCGCCCCTGCCCGGATAGCCGCTTCGGCAATAGCTTCATTGCCTTTCATTAAGCGAAGATCTTTCATGCTGGATTTTATTTTTTTTACGATATGCGTCTAAATAATCATTTGGTTATACCTTGATCCGGTATACAGCAATGGCTCCGTCCGGACATATGATGCCACAATTGGCACATCCTGTGCAGTCGTCCGGCTTAGCCATATAAGCATAATAATATCCTTTGGAATTGACTTCCTTACCCAATTCTATTACTTGTTGAGGACAGTTGACTGTACAAACGCCACATCCTTTGCATCGTTCGACATCTACAACAATCGCTCCTTTAACTTTTGCCATGTTTTGTGTATTTTCTTCTTATTTCATGGGTTTTAACCCCATCAAGCTTCTTATTTACTGTTTCTTGATTCGATCCATTTCTCGCTTGGCATCTTTTTGTTTGATATCCTGACGTTTGTCATAGGATTTCTTCCCTTTTGCCAAAGCAATTTCTAATTTTGCATAACCACGTTCATTGATAAACATTCGTAATGCAACGACCGTCAATCCTTTATCTTGCAATTTTCGTTCCAACTTATTGAGTTCTTTGCGCGAAAGCAATAATTTCCGCTCACGCTTCGGATCGTGGTTATTGCAGGTTCCCCACCAATATTCGGCAATGTGCATGCCTAGAATCCAAAGTTCATGATTACGAAAAAAACAATATGCATCAGTGATGTTGGCTTTCCCCAAACGGATCGATTTTATCTCAGTTCCGGAAAGCTGAATCCCTGCAATATATTTTTCAAGAAATTCATATTCAAATGAAGCTTTCTTGTTTTTTATGTTGATATGGTGCTGATCAGTACGCATTTTTGATTGCTGCAAAGGTACAAGAACCGCCCGTATACAGCAATTATCCGGCCAAATATTTTAAATATTCGCCATATTGATTGTTGTATTGTTTGGCCAAAGTAAGAAGTTGCCCTCTGTCAATAAACCCACGGCGGTAGGCTATTTCCTCAATACATGATATTTTTAACCCCTGACGATGCTCTATGGTTGCAATATAATTGGATGCTTGCAATAAGCTGTCATGCGTTCCCGTATCCAACCATGCAAAACCACGCCCGAGTAATTTAACGGTTAAACGATTTTCATTCAAAAATAACCGATTCAAATCCGTTATTTCCAATTCGCCACGGGCTGACGGTTTCAATAACTTGGCTTTGGCAATGACATCATTGGAGTAAAAATACAAACCGGTTACGGCATAATTTGATTTGGGGTTGGCCGGTTTTTCTTCCAAACTCAATACTTGCCCTTGTTCGTTGAATTCAACTACCCCATAGCGTTCCGGATCTTTTACATAATAACCGAAAACCATAGCGCCGTCTTTGAGTGTAGCCGCATCGAGCAACATTTGCCCAAATCCGTATCCATAAAAGATGTTATCGCCCAATACCAAACATGCTGTATCGTTTCCAATAAATTCATCGCCTAAGATAAATGCTTGCGCCAAGCCATCAGGCGAAGGTTGAATTTTATAAACCAATTTAATGCCCAATTGAGACCCATCACCCAACAAATCTTCATATAAATGAATGTCTTTGGGAGTAGAAATCAATAATATCTCACGGATTCCGGCCAACATTAAAACCGATAACGGATAATAGATCATCGGCTTATCATAAACCGGAATGATTTGCTTGGAAATGCTTTTGGTGATCGGATAAAGGCGAGTACCTGATCCGCCTGCGAGAATAATGCCTTTCATAGAGTTAGATGCTTTATTGTTCCTTAATTAAAACTCGTTCAACTTGATATCCATCTTCAATTTGCCTCTGTGTGCCTAATACCCATGTTTTATATAAGCAATAATTTATATTACCGCTCGTTTCAACATAATAAGGGTTCAAAAATTCAAGAAGCTCAGAAATAATTGATTTTTGATTAGGATTATACAGCCAATCGATCGATACAAGTCCCATTTTATTTTTTGATATCAGTTGGAGAGTTTTTCCCTCAGTTCCTTTATAATATATTGCAACATTTTCCTGTTCATCAAGGATTTTAAATCCATATTTTTTCATATCGGATTCCCAATCTTCATATGACTGTTCCAGGAAATACACCAAAACAGGAACATCTATATTAATAAAAGACTCACCATCGATATCTATCGTTTTGATTACTTGTTGAGAATAGATATGATTATATGATAAAAATAATAGAACTGTTAAAATGATTAATTTGAATATTTTATTCATCAATGGAAGCATAAAATTTTACAAGCCCAACTTATTCTTAAAATAGGCAATCGTTTTTTCAAGACCATTCTCCAATGGAACAATTGGTTGCCAACCTAATTTTTCCTTTGCCAACGCGATATCCGGCTGACGTTGAATCGGATCATCCTCTGGCAATGGCAGATAAACCAATTTGGACTTGGAACCGGTCATTTCAACAACTTTATCAGCTAACTGTTTGATAGTGAACTCGCCGGGATTTCCCACATTAACCGGGCCAATAAAATCCGGAGTATTCATTAAACGAATCATCCCCTCTACCAAATCATCCACGTACTGAAAACTACGTGTTTGCATACCGTCCCCATATATCGTAATATCCTCGTTCTTTAAGGCTTGAACAATGAAATTGGAAACAACCCGCCCGTCATTGGGATGCATTTTAGGGCCGTATGTATTGAAAATACGAATGATACGAATATCTACACCGTTCTGTTGGTGGTAATTCATGAAAAGCGATTCTGCACAACGTTTCCCTTCATCATAACAAGAACGAATACCAATCGGATTTACGTGTCCCCAATAGGTTTCGGGCTGTGGATGTATCAATGGATCTCCATATACTTCACTGGTAGATGCCTGCAAAATTCTTGAGCGTGTCCGTTTGGCCAGACCAAGCATATTAATTGCTCCCATTACCGATGTCTTGATGGTTTTGATCCCATTGTATTGGTAGTGTACCGGAGATGCAGGACATGCCAAATTATATATTTCATCCACTTCAGCAAAGAAAGGCGAAACAATATCGTGTCGCACCATTTCAAAGTAAGGATGACCGATCAGATGAACAATGTTTTCTTTTGACCCGGTAAAATAATTATCTAAGCAAATGACTTCATTGTTTTCTTTTAAAAGCCTTTCACATAAATGAGAACCGATAAATCCGGCTCCGCCGGTGACCAATATTCTTTTCATTTGTATATTCCGTTTTCGTTGCTATTCAAACCTTTGTGCCACCATTTGGGCAATGGTTTCTCCAATTGCTAAAGACGCTGTTGCTGCCGGTGACGGCGCATTTAATATATTAATCATCAATGCATCCTGTTCTATCAAGAAATCATCGATTAATGCTCCACTGCGGGTACAGGCCTGTGCACGGACTCCAGCACCGCCCTGCGCTAAATCGCTTTTTTTGATACTGGGAGATAATTTCTGCAAAGCGCGCGTAAAAGCGTTTTTATTGAAACTGCGATAATACTCACCCAGTCCCATGCGCCAATATTTCCACATTACTTTCATAAATCCCGGCCAAAACAAAGAACCAAATGTCTCGGATAATGAAATATCAGATTTTTTATAACCCTCTCTTTTGAAAGCAAAAACAGCATTAGGCCCTGCTTCCACTTCTCCTGTAATGCGCCGCGTATAGTGTACGCCCAAGAACGGAAATGCAGGATCGGGAACGGGATATACCAAATTGTTAATGACGTGACGTTTATCTTCAGCTAATTCATAATATTCTCCACGAAACGGTATGATACGTATGTCAGGATTGATTCCCCCCATCATTGCCACTTTGTCACAATATAATCCGGCAGTATTGACAATTAATTTGGTTTCAAATGTCTTTTCCCGGGTAACCACTTCACTCCAATCATCGTGGCGTAGAATTTTAGTAACTCGATGTCCCAAATATATTTCGCCACCATATCTTTCTTTAAAAATGTCAGCATACCGGTTACATACTTCTTTATAGTCCACAATACCTGTATATGGGACAAATATACCTGCTAATCCCGCAATATTCGGTTCATATTCTTCGATTTCTTCGGCTGAAATCTTCTTGTTCTGGACTAATCCATTTTCTATTCCACGCTGATACAAGTTCTCTAATCGCGGAAGCTCTTCTTTTGAAGTGGCTACTACAATTTTACCACACAAATCATAACGAATATTTTCCCGGTCACAAAAATCAATGAGTTTCTTATATCCGTTCAAACAATTAGTTGCTTTCAAGCTGCCCGGTTTGTAGTATAAGCCGGAATGAATTACTCCACTATTGTTTCCTGTTTGATGGCTTGCTAATGTTTTTTCCTTTTCCAAAAGGACAATTTTTAGCTCCGGATTGCTGGTTTTCAACTGCATGGCAGTTGCGACCCCAACAATCCCGCCACCAATGATGGTTATATCATATCGCATATATTACATTGTAAGAAAGAGGGACAAAGGTACGAAGATATGGCCGTTTTGCAAAATGGGAATAAACCAGTTATAGGAACTACTTTTAGATAAGCAAATAAACCACTAATAACTATTTTCTTTTCACAACAATTTATTCTATTGTGAAAAAAATTCACTCAAATCAATCCTATATAAAATTCTTTCTTTATTGGCATATAATGTTTTGCCTAATAGTGTACTACCGCCTGTGTCTATTGGTAAATCAGCAATAACCAGATAGCTAATTTCTACTTGTATTATCTCTTTTCCATATTGTTATTGAAATTCAAAAATAGATTTTTCCCTTCAAAGTTGAAAATAAAAAAGCCTTCTATAAAGAAGGCTTGAAAAGTGTGACCCCGACAGGACTCAAACCTGTGACTTTCAGAACCGGAATCTACAAATCTATAAATGTAACGTATTTAACAACAATGAATTATGAATACATATTGTCTTAAAATACTTTTCGGGAACGTTTTCGGGAACGTTTTTTACATTACCTCTCAACCGATTGACTTTCACCTTAAAAGGGCAAGTATTGAAACAAAAAGTGATGCCAATGCAATAGCTATTGCAGCATAAGGCATCCATTTTCCACGCTTTAGGTTGGCCATTTCTAATTTTTCTTTATCGTGTAAAAATGCTTCATGACAATAGTCTGAAATATTGGAATCATCATAATCCTGTTGAAAAAAGTGTTTTTTATTCTTCTTGAAAAATTCCATTGATATTTTAATTTAAGATTTTTGTATTATCCACAAAAAAATTGGTACCAAATAAGTGCTAAATGTTTATAACTTTTGAAATTATGGTATAATAATTGGCTATCTTTGCGCGTCTGGCGATGTGAATCGCTATGAAATAGTTTTACAACTGCATTTTTTAAAATTTTTTCCAATGGAAAATTTTATTCTTGCAATTTTAAATCTGGTCACTAACGACCTACGGTTTACTGTACTCATTATGGCTATCTTAGTTTTTGCGATTGTCCTATTGTTTCTGACAGTTGCGTAATCGGCCAAATGAACAAGTGAAAAAGGGTCTTGTATAAGGCTCTTTTTTTATTTGTGGTGGGTTTGTACTTTAGATTAAGATCGTTATCTTTGAAATGCGGATTCGCTTGCTGCCACCATCAAAAACCATCCTTTTTGTCCAATAATTTACTTTATGTTAATAGGACATTTTGTCAGCTACGGCATAAAACCACCCTCATTATCAAAATAGTGCAAGTCTGATTTTACAACATCAGCAAAGTCTTTAAAGATTCCATTAACATGTATGATCTCACCATTATTGCCTTTTCCATCAAAATAAAATAAGCGTCGAACGCCAAGATTGTACTTTTGGGTTAATTCACGTAAGATATCATCTATATCCTTGCCAATGTCCGTACCAAGGTAATTTATTACCATATGACCGGCATGTCCTGAATCAAATAAATCAAAATTTTCCATAAGTTATAAATTTTATATGGCTCTCATTACAAATTTCTCCAAATATATTCCATTATTCTGAATTTGATTCATCTATCCAACATTTTTTTAACATTTTTCTCAATTTATTTGTCTTTGCTTATAAGTGTAAAATTGCAACTATCTTTGTTATTCCTAAAATCCAAAGAATGAAAATGACAAATATTGTTTTGCCCTGCTATGGTGCGGGAGTGCGAAAGCCACCGAAACGCCCCTTTGGAGCGTTAGGACACCTAAGGCAGGGTTTTCTTATTTCCTAAAATTCCAAAGTTATGAGTACTACAATTAATTTTTCGGTGTTGGATGAATTTCTATCCGAAACTATTTCCTCAAAGGATGTGGCGCAAACGTTAGATGATATTATGTTGGATTATGTTCAAACTACGTTTGAAAGCCACGAGGCGGGCATGCCAATCCATTCCAAAATGTCTGACTTTGTATGGTTGCTCCGTGAATTACGTGACATTTTCCGGGGATGTGAAAGCGAACCGGAACCAGAACCGGAATCATAATACAAAAAAGCAAGGGCAAAACCCTTGCTTTTTGTTTTTAGAACCAACGGAATATTTTTTTGATCCATTTATTTTTTCTCTGAAAGTACCAGCCAGCCGCAACAATTACCATGATCACGATGATATAAAAGATGTATGCTATTCTATAAGTTTTAGGCTTTTCTTTAATGGTAGTTTTTGCAGTTATCAAAACATCTTTTTTTGTTTGATCGGTTAGTTCTTGGCTTTCGGCGGTATAAGATATAGCCTGTATATGTTCTTTCTCTTGCATGCCGGCAAAGGTGGTTTTATGTGTGGTTGTTTCGCTTTGGATGGGTGGTTTTCCTGTATGGTTGTCAATGGGTTTATCGGTGTCATATGTGGTAGTAATTATTTCCTCTTTGGTAATTGTGTTTTCTTTGCGATCCGTGGTTGTGCCTATGTTATTTTGCCCTTGTATTTCATGGCGTGATTCTATGTTTATGTATGAATTATCCCGAATAGTTATTTGACTTTCTTCCACCACTTTTGCCGGTGTTTTACAGCCGACCAACAGTAATAATAAAAGTATAAGTAATTGATTTTTCATGTTCCAGAGACTTTTAAGATTTGCTTTGCCCGCATATAGATGTGCATCCGGTCAGTCAACCCATTATATCCACCGTTGATGATCCGGGTTATTTCTTTGAATTTACCAACGTCCGCCAATTCGTTCAAGCCATGAGATTGCCACCACCAACAGGCCGACATCACGGTATAAATATCTATTTCCAATAGATCGGGATGTGTAACAAAATCTATTTTCAGTGCTTGGCTTATTTTTTCATAATTTTTGTGTCCTGTTATTTGGATCAATCCGCGGCCTTTGAATTTTACACCATCGCCGGATTGCGTATTGCCTAAGTCTTTACGACCTTCATATTTTTTGCCGCTGGCTATTTCACATACATAGTTTAATGAACCACTTTCGTGGCCAATCTGGGCAATAAATGCCGAAACCCGGAGTGGTGTATTGATCCCGTATTGATCCATGTATTTATTTAAGTAAGATAAATAACGTTTCCTATTCAGATCAGTTGAATAGGGCAAAATTCGTTTTAGTTCTTCATTGGTCATCCTTCTTTTGGTTTATATTCCGGTAATATATCGGCAATAAGGGTGGCTTTTTCAATCATGTTGCCTTTTATAAAATCATATTCGGATGGGTTTTTATGTGTGTATTCAACGCATAATGTACCAATCCATTGACGTTTTACATCGCACAGGCGGCGAAAGTAAACCGATTGCACACCGCGGCGGTATGCTTCACTATATGTTTTCAAATCCTTGGCCTTTATATCGTCGAGGCTTCGGAATATTACCCAATCCTTAGTTCCTAATGCCGAAGCAAACCAAGACCATTCAGATAACCGGCGGAATTGAAAGCCATCTTTATGTGATGCAACATCCCGCTCCGGGTGTACCGTTTCCAAGCTGATAGATATAAATTGTCGTTCATGGATGGGGTGGGGTTGTATGATATACACCCGATCCGCGTCTATGGTGAATAGTAATTTCCACATATACGCCCAAAGTTTGGAATATATGCCGATCAACGCCGCACGGTCTTCGTCTGCCTTTTCCTTGATTCTTTTTGCCCGTTCTTCGGCACGTCGTTCACTGTTCTTGATCCAATGTTGCGTAATAACCAACAATACCGGCGCCAATCCCAAAGCAGTAATTAAACCCGCTATACCCGTCCAATCCATTCAATACATTTTAAAGGTTTATTTCCCACATCCCCGTTATGGTGAGTAGTTTTGTTTTTTCTATCGGTTCGCGGGTTTTCCTTGCGAACAAACGCCCATCGGCACATATAAGCCCAAATTCACATATTAACATGTCCACCGCATCGGTATAGTTGATTGTAAACCGGAACCGCACCGTTTCAGGTGTGGGATATTCAACGCTTTCAATATCAAAAAACACCGCATCGGTTATTTCGGAATCCGTTGTTTGAGGTTCCATACCGTTAGTACCTATGGCAATCTTTTTAATATATTGATCAGGCACCCCTGCCAATGCTTGGGCTACTGAATTATAACCGGATGAAACTATCATGTTCCGGGAAGTTGACCGCCACAATACAATACCATTTTCGTTTTTTGCCATCAGGTGTAACGTGCCGGTAGGACGGTTTAATTCATCAAAAGTTTTCATTCCTTTTCTAATTCGTTTATTTCTTTCCGCCACTCCATGCGTTGAACACGTATCGGGGCAAATTCTTCTTCTGTTAATGAGCCTTCGGCAAACTTTAACGCTTTAAAATCGGAATTAGCAAGCAAACTTTTTAGTAGAAAAATCCGTTGTTCCGGTGATAATATAGGTTCTTCATTCATATGGAGAATTGGCACATATTCTATTTGCGTCCGGTCTTTATTCGCTCTCAAACAAAGGTCATCTTGCGTTTTGCACTCAAGTATCCCGCTTTCAATAAAATTTTCCGTAGCCCTTACCGCTTCGCCGTAAGAAATAACATATCCATTATCATTGATAAAATATCCTTTTACTTTAATCTTTTCCATGGTGTAATTAAATATTTGGAATTATAAATGTCATTTCGATAGTTCCCTCAGTGTCTGCGTTTTGTATGATAGTTACTCTGTCTTGACGAGCAACAACATAAAATATCAATTTAGTATGAAGGTGGTCATGAAATACTCCACTATTCCCTCTATCACTGTGGCCGTGAAAATCAAAGTTAGATACTATAAACGTTGAGTATTTGAAATGAAAAGTCAAGTGTAAATCTAATAAAATAAAATTTCCACAATCTTTTAATCGTGCCTTATGGACGGCAGTAATGCCACCGATAGTCGTAACATTTAAATCAATCCATTCACTTTCGGCAATTAATGTGTCTATAAGCGAATTATTAAATGCCCTGTGATCCGACGGAGTGATTAAGCCTTGGTCATTATCAAAAAACGTCGAATCCGACAACTGTTTTAATTGTTCTTTTGTCATATTCCATTGATAAATTTGGTTTGTAATTATGATGTATCCATTTGATTGTAAGCCTGTGAATAGGCGTTATTAAAGCCGTTTTTCCATTTAATATCTTGTTGAATGGTCAAATGGCCTAATAGTAGACCATCAACCGATTGTATGGGAATCGTTTTTGTCCGGTCATTGATTATATTCAAATCAGAAGTAACCCGCAATTGATTGGCACTTATCTTTTGGATGGTGATACAATCGACGGTTCCATCGTCCCATTGAATTATATCATCTATGATAAATGTTATATCCACATCGACCGTCACCGTCTTTTCCCTACCGGACGGGCTTAATATAACCGGATTGGGAAATACATGTAATGGGTAAAGTGTCAGCATATCCCGGTTTGATGTTTCAGGTCGAAAAACTTGTTCTACCAAGGATTGAAAGAAACCCAATTCAACAAGCTGGGAACGTTCATTTTTATAAGCCTCCACAAATAAGCGTATTTTACGGGCTTCACCGGTTGTTATATGTCGTGTCATATCTGCCTCCACCAATACCCGGAAACATGCCCAATCGTCCGGGCTGGGTTCGCCGGTTTTCATGCTTTGGTATGCCCTTGCATATGCGTAATCAAAAGCACCCCGACGGGGTTTTAAGACTGATGCCCCCTCTTCTAAAAGAACCACCGGAAAGCCAACCGACCGGCAAGCCTCACGAATCGCCCACGTAGTGCCAATAAACTTATGTAAGGCAATGGATCGTTTGATTAAATCCCGTTGTTGCTGTTCGGTGTTTGCCATTTCAAACCCACGCAACCCATTTATATCAAACTGTTCAGCAAGGAAAGGCAAAGCCGATGGGTCGCATGTATCCACCAAATACACCATGAATGGCGATAAATCCCAATTATCCCAACGTTCCGCCACCAATTCCGAAAAGGCTTTTGCCAATTCATTATCAAGTAAGCTACTCGCTATAACATGCCGGTTATCCATGGTTAAAGCCAACTATATTAATTGCAATATCGGTACAGTCCGCAAATTCTTCATCATCGACCACTAAGTTAGTGGCTGGCAATACCACGGCCACATCATATACCGGTGAAATACGGCATGCTTGTGAAATGTGCGAACAAACAATATCCAACCCCAGCCGTTCCCGTTTTTCCTTGATAAAATCATTGAGAACGGAAGTTATTTCTTCTTGTGCCTTGGCCGCGTCTGAATCATCATACAATGTTACATTTACTTCTATGGCGTATTCTTTCCGCACGGGTGCGGACACAATAACCGTATCGGTAAGCGGCCTTACATGTTCGGGATTACATGTTTGATAAATGTCATTGATTAATTGTTGCGATATTTCCCCGGTTTTAGTAAGCGGAACGATCAAGACACTACCCGGAACCGGCGACGATATGGATACATACGTGATGGACGAATTGGCACTTTTCGCATGGTATTCATAGCTGGCACGGCTGCCCGCCGTAGAAAATTGGGAAGGCGCCAGCTTCATGCGTTCGCGTAGTTGTTCGTCCGTTTCCACATCAGAACCACCACCGGTGGTGTCTAAGTTTGTGACCGTAGCAACGAAAGCCAAAGGATCAAGTATTTTTATGATAGTACCGGGAACATAGTCATTACAATCCTTTCCGGGAGTTTCAGCCAATACGGATATTTCTATGCTATTTATTTCCGGCGCTACGGTAATATCATCAACGGTTGCAAATACGGCGACGCTGTCACCTGTTGCCACACGGGTACCTTCTGGAATCAATACATGGCCGTGCCCTTCAACCAAGGTAAATCGAACCGTACACCCTGCATGCGCTGACGGCAACCGCTCAACGGCTACCAATCCCGCTAAATAATCCAAGACCGGCGCTTTACTAAATTGAAATAGTAATTGTGACATCCCGGCATTGAACCTTTCTAACAACAATACTTCCCGGTAAACAATGAATTGTAAAATCAATTGTTCCACTTGTGCTGGCTGCAATTCACGTCCGAGTAATCCCTCCATCATGGTTTTACTTTCGGCCATAATCGCATCAGGGTTACGCTCAATAAATACAGGTGTTTGATTGTTGTCCATCATCTAAATATTGATTGTTATTTGTACCTGAGCGGCGGAGGCGATAATGACCGCCTCAATAAGAAGGGTGCTTTTACCAATTTCGCTTTGTTGTAGACGGCATTTGGTAACGGCTATACGTTTTTCCCATTTCTTTAATGCCTCATTGACGGAATAAATAAGTAATGGTTGTGCTTGACTTAGTGGCTTATCCAAGTATTGATATAAGTCACTCCCAAAGCCGACCCGCAACGGATCACTACCCTTTATGGTGGTAAGAACGATATATACGCATTGGGCAATATCTTCCATGCCCTCAACCACCGCCGCAGGGTCTACCATATTTATTTGCCAATTTCTTGTATCTTCTGCCATTGCTTTTATGGTATAGGTGTGGATGGTGATCCGGTGGCTGCCGTGGGATGTTTGTGTTGTGTCAATTTGATGATACCGGCGGTAAATTCTTTGGCTGTGACATCACCACTAATGGTGGTATCGCCATCTATAATGGTATCGCCTTTAATTTGCACCTCCCCGGT
>JAVBPN010000341.1:0-8313 GCA_031549585.1 Bacteroidales bacterium | reverse complement strand
TATATATTAAAAAGGGATTTTGCAATTATAATTAACAAATTCAACCTTAGCAATCCATTAGGAAATAGATTATTTGAAAACAAAACTTTGTTACCTTTGTATTTCAATCATAGTCAAAATGACCGTAAAACAAGCAATCTTTCAAGCAACGCCTAAATTTATAATTAAAAAATATCTGAATTATAAATCGGATAAAGCGATGAAAGATTATGAGGGCGAACAAGTATGCTGTCCGATATGCAAATCAACCTTTCGCATTTTCGCGGCAGACGGTAATCCCATAAGAGAAAATGTGAGGTGTTTACGATGTGGATCAACTGAACGCGGAAGATTACTCTGGCTATATTTGACACAAGCTACCAATCTCTTGAATCATAATACAAGTATTAAGTTACTACATTTTGCGCCGGAAAAAGCTTTTTATGACAATTTTTCGCATCTGAACAATATTGAATATGTTCCCTGTGATTTGTTTCCCGTAAAATATATTTTTGGGGGCAAGGTAAAGATTAAAAAAATCGATATTACCCAAATTCCATTTAAGGACGACACTTTTGATGTGATCTTATGTAATCACGTGCTTGAGCACATCCCGGATGATGCTTTGGCTATGAGTGAGCTGTTTCGTGTAATGAAACCCGGAGGGTGGGGCATTTTTCAAGTACCGATAGATTATAATAGAGAAAGTACATACGAAGACTTTTCAATAACCTCGCCGGAAGGACGGCAAAAGGCATTCGGACAACACGATCATGTGCGATGGTATGGAAAAGATTATAAAGATCGATTGGAAAAATTAGGTTTTAAGGTAATAGTGGATGATTTTGTTAAGAAATTTTCTGATGAAGAACTTTTTAGGTATGGATTAGATAAATTAGAATTGATTTATCGCTGTGACAAAGTAAATCAATAAACCATAAGATGGACAATAACCGGTTTAGAAGGCAATTCCTTTTCACTACACAAACAACTTTTCCATATGCATGGGAAAGAATTGCTATACAGGAATGTAATCTGTATTATCACCCTGAATTAGAATTGACAACTTCTAAAGTAGAGGGAAAAGAACTTGTTATGATTGGGGCGATGTATGATTGGGAAGATGTATCACAAACAAATCAACAATTACTTGATAAATTGATTCATACTTACTCATTTGATTCTTTTTTGACAGAGTTGGCAAGATATGCAGGGCAATACATGATTATTTACAAAACTCCAAGCGAGTTTTTCATACTCAACGATGTATGTGCTCAACATGAAATATATTACGATACGTCCTTTACGTCTTTTGGTTCACAGCCAAAACTCATCATGGAAGTTGTTGAATCCAAGTCATATGCGTTGCAAGGTGCTATTGAATTTTATTCTTCGCAAAAATTTCTTTCCAAAAGGCTATATGTGGGAGAAACCACTCATGTGGCAAATATCAAACATTTACTTCCTAATCACTATATTGATATAACTCATCAGACTGTAAAACGTTATTTTCCATACGAGCGGGTAGGACAAATACCAACAAATGAAGTGGCAGTCAAAGCTTGTCAAATGCTGAAAGGATATATTAAAGCGGTCGCTTTAAGGAAGAAAATAGCCATGGCTGTTACAGGTGGATACGATAGCCGTGTGTTATTTCTTGCCAGCCTTGATGAAGATTGTAAATATTTTGTGTCGCAGCATAAAAATATGAGTGACAATCATTATGATATTGCAGTGCCACAAAAGGTTACTAAAATGTACCACAAACCCTTCGAAGTCATTCCTGACAAAGATGGTTTTGAAGATATTTCCGACAGCATCGATTTCCCAAGGAACATTCCGAAACCCGGTAAATATTTTGACGGACATGTTTATTTGAATGGAAATATCAGCGAAATCGCAAGAAATGCTTATGGATTTAGTAAAAAGGTAACACCTGAAGATTTAACCTTTATCAGTGGATATGACCGTTCGCATTTTGTCAAAAATATATATCAACATTGGTTGGAAAACGCAACACTATTTAAAGACAATGGATATGATATTTTAGATATGTATTATTGGGAAGAAAAGATGGGAACGAGAGTTGCTAAAGAAAAAACAATGATGCATGCTTTGGGG
Organism: Bacteroidales bacterium; assembly: GCA_031549585.1. GTDB lineage: Bacteria > Bacteroidota > Bacteroidia > Bacteroidales > UBA4181 > JAIRLS01. The sequence goes on along the minus strand of JAVBPN010000341.1, from coordinate 6,213 downwards.
AAAGAAGAATTTTCTCCTTTTTGTTCCCGGGATTTATTGGTTTTATTGCTTTCAACACCTCACAAGGATAGGGATTATTATATTAATAAATTGTACAATGTGATTTTATTAGAATTATCATCCGACGCACTGAAAATCCCAATCAACCCATGTCTAAAACTTGATATTATACGATTAATGACAAGACTTAACTTATATCCAATTTATCGAAACTTAGGATTGAAATATCATTTTTTAAAATTTTAATCCTTGCACCATTGTCGCATGAAACTCTTATTTATCTCGCCGGAACATATAACAAAAGCTTCCACTTTTATAAAAAGACAAGCCGAATGGTTACGTCCAGATGGGATATTGTATGGTGGCTACAAACCATACTTATGTAATGGCCAATCTATATTTTTATTCCCTTTGAATATTAACATAGTCCGTATCTTCTGCAAAAAAATTATCCCGTCTCTTTATCGACAACAGTATAATAAAGCATTGTCCCGATTTCTTAAAGACGAAAATTTTGATGTTGTTTTATGTCAATTTGGACCTCAAGGAGCCCATATTGCCGATGCTTGCTATAATGCGCATAAACCTCTGATAGTCCATTTTCACGGATATGATGCTTTCATGCATAAGACGGTTGAACAATATACCAATGCTTATTGCAATATGTTTTCCAAAGCAGCTTATATCATTGCTGTTTCCGAAGATATGCGCAAGCAATTAATACAATTAGGAGCAACACCAGAAAAGGTAATATTACGTCCTTATGGTATTGATACGAGCATGTTTGCTGACGCACATCCAGCAACAAGCGATAAAATTTTACTTTTTGTAGGACGTTTTACTGCTAAAAAAGACCCTGTATCATTACTGAAAGCATTTCATTTTGCACTTCAATCGGTTTCCAATGCCAAATTAATCATGATCGGTAAAGGCGAACTATATGCGCTTGTATTGAAGACTATTGAACAGTTACATTTACAGGATTCGGTGAAAGTGTTGGGATGGCAAACGCCTCAAGAAATTGCAAAACAGATGCAACAAGCACGTGCTTATGTACAACATTCCGTATATGCACCTAACGGCGATTCGGAAGGATCTCCGGTTTCGATCATTGAAGCGGCGGGTAGCGGATTGCCTATCATCAGTACACGTCATGCCGGGATCAAAGAATCTGTGATCGAAAATGTAACCGGATATTTAGTAGATGAAGGAGATTGGCAGGAGATGGGAGAATATATGATAAAACTATTAAACGATCCCGAGTTAGCTGATAAAATGGGACAGGCAGGACGTCGACATATTGTGAAAAATTATGATATAAGGCAACAAATGAGAGAGATAAAACATCTAATGGAAAAAGCCGTTGCACAAAAATAAATTATCATGTTGGTTGAAGAGGCAAAATGGTTAGGTGAAAAACTTTGTGCTCTGGGGAAAGAATATTTCCCTATGGTCAATATTGGTAGTTCTACGGAGGTTTTCCGAAAGCAAATACAACCTCATATTGATGAATATATTTTCAAACCACTCGAGGAGCAAGGAAAAAAAGTAATACATGCAGATATCAAAAATGCAGAAGGTGTCGATTTAGTTGGCGATTTGAATGATGAAAATTTCATACAACAAGTAAGAAATATGGAAATCAAGGGTGTTATTTGTTCGAACTTGTTGGAACATGTTACTTCTCCTCAGACTATCTGTGGGCAATTAGAGAATATGGTTGGTTCGGACGGAATCATTGTTATTTCTGTCCCTTACCGATACCCGTATCATAAAGATCCGATTGACACCAAATTCAGACCTTCAATCGACGAGCTGTGCCAATTATTTCAAAAAAGCTCGTTGATACAAGGCAAGATAATAATATCTCCGGATAATCAGGCAAGGTCACTTTGGAATAACTTTCGAAAAGGAAAGTTGCTACATATTTTCAACATTGTAAAAAAATGGATATTACCCTTACACGGAATGGATGAATGGAAAAAAGCACGGGGTGATATATTTAACTTATTCAAACCCTTTCAGGTAACTTGTATTATTTTGAAAAAAAACTAAAATGAATAATTTTGAGTCACTTGACGAGTATTTGATTGGCAATAAGTTTGACAATGGATTGCGCATACGATGGGAGTTTGATGATACGAAATTGACCTCCCGGCTTCAGTATTTATCTCATATATGCCAAAACAAACATATTATCCATTTAGGATGTTTGGACCATAATTTCGAGACCATCACCCGAAAAATCGCTAACAATACATGGTTGCATAAAAAACTAACAGATGTATCGGCTTGTTGTTTGGGAGTTGATATAGACCCGATTCTCATTAACAGCATCAAAGAAATTGGTATTGATAATGTGATTTGTTCCGATTTATCTATTGACGATGTTAGGCCTGAAATTACATCTCGTCAATGGGATTATTTGGTTTGTGGTGAAATTATCGAACACATCGATAATCCGGTAATGTTTTTATCGGCTATCAGGCAAAGATATGCATCATTTATTAAACGTATCATTGTTACTGTGCCTAATTCTTTGAGTTTAGGGTATATCAAAAACGCTTTCAAAACCGTTGAGAGTATTAACACAGATCATCGATATAGTTTTACTCCGTACAATATTTCTAAAATTCTTGTGATTAGTGGATATCATTTAGAAAAAATTAATATGGTACTACACTTTGATCCTAAAATGCGAGGGCCTCTGCACCGATTTATTCTTAAGCAATTTCCTTTACTGAGAAGTGATATCATCGTTGAAGCCAGTTTTTAATTTATTTTTGTAAATATCATACCATTAAATGCTTCACCATCTCAAATCTTTACTTAAAGACTCAGCCATCTATGCTTTAGGGAATATCTCAAGCAAAGTAGTGGGATTTATTTTGTTGCCATTTTATGTCGACAAATTAACAACAACAGAATACGGTATGTTGGGAACATTGGAAGCTACATTCCAGCTCATTACCGTTTTGGCCAGCTTAAATCTTTATGTTGCTTTCGTTAGATGGTACTCTGACAAAGAATTACAGGGTAGGCAAGAATCGACTTTCTTCACATTGTTATCTGTCATTATTTTTATAGCCATATTTCTCAACATTTGTTGCTATCCCTTTGCTTTTAACATATCTCAACTATTATTCGATTCTGGAAATTACGCCCGTTTAGTTCGATTGATGGTTTGTTCTGCTGGAATAGAGCTAATTGGAACGATACCGGCTTCTTTATGTCGTGTAAAATCAAAGCCTGTACAATATACGCGCAATATCATCATTCGATTATGTGTCGTCCTAGTTCTTACGATTCTATTTATCGTTGTATTTGATCGAAAATTAGAAGGAATTTATGAAGCGCAATTAATCGGAGGCATCGTTTACCTCATTCTTTTTATTCCATACGTTGCTCAAAACATTAAAATAAAATTCGAAAAGAGAATTTTAGGCAAAATGTTTAACTACAGTTTGCCACTTATCTTATCTTCATCTTTTGGGGTTTTACTGGGTGTTGCCGATCGTTTCAGTCTAAACTTTATTTCTGGGCTGGTTAGTGTTGGCGTATATTCCTTGGGATTTAAATTGGCGAATTCAATTAAGGTGCTTATTGTTCAGCCAATTAGTTTGGCCCTTCCGCCGGTCATGTTCCAAATGGCTGAAAAACCCAATGCCCAAAAGTTTTACGCAAAAATAATGACCTATTTTACTTTCGGGTTAATGTTTTGTGTTCTTGGCGTTTCTTTATTTGGACAAGAGGCAGTTAAACTACTAACGGCCAAAGAACCTGATTATTGGAATGCTTACACCATTATTCCATTCATCGCATTTGGCGTTCTATTTGGCATGATGAAGGATCAGGCCATTTATAGCCTTCAAATTGTCAAACGAACAGGGATTATTGCGTCTGTAATCATCTTTGTGTCTTTACTAAATGTTGGATTAAACCTCTTGCTTATTCCGTATATGCAAGCAGTCGGAGCAGCCTTAGCTACATTTTTGTCACAATTGATTTACTTCTTTGCCATGCTGTATTATGCTCAACGCTGTTATCCCGTTCCTTATGAGTTTAAAAAAATATTCTTGTCTATAGGGTTAGGTGCTCTATTTTGCGGGATTGCATATTTTATTAGCGATTGGAATCTTTGTTGGAGGCTACTCATTAAAATTTTATTGCTAATGAGTTATCCTTTTTTACTCTATCTCTTCCACTTTTATGATAAAACAGAATTACAAGCGTTACATGGTTTTTGGAAGAAGTGGAAAAATCCGAAAACATGGAAAGACAATCTTCAAACTTTGAAATTCTGATCGTACACCCACCAAATAAGAAACCCCGCTATTTTCAGCGAGGTTTCTTATTTGAGTAATCACGACTACAAATATAAATTTACCACTTCATCAGTGTCACATTCCGGAATTGAACTGTTTTTCCTTCGCTTTGCAACCCAATATGTCCGGACTTAATTTTATTTGTTCCGGTATTTTGGTATACACCATTGACGTAAACGGTAATAACGCCATCTTTCACAGCAATATCGGCTGTGTTCCATTCGCCTGCCGGTTTTTCGCTGGATGCATTCTTTTTCTTTACAACAGGAAATTTCGGGCGTGGTTTATCTGCGTCTTGTTTATATTCTGCCAAATCAGATCCGTTTAAAAGGACGAAATCACCGGCATTACCAGCCGCTAATTGGCACTCAATGCCATTGGGGAAAGGGTTTTGAGGATCTTCGATCAATAAAAAGATACCGCTATTTGATTCGCCTTCTCCCCAGCGCCATTCCACATGCAATATATAATCGCCGTATTTTTCCTTGGTATACATATAACCAAGTGGCGCTCCTTTGATGTTGATGAGTTTATCTTTAACCGAATATACCTGGTCGGCAGGTACTGAGTTATTTTCTACTACAAAATTCCAGTTGGACAAATTTTTTCCGTTGAATAATTTTATTTTTTCTTGAGCAAATGATTTATTGCCAATGCCGAATAAAACAATAAATACAACGACTAAACAACGCATGCTTTTTTTCATAAAACAAGTATTATATGATTAATGGATAATTTTTACAATGGTTTATTTCTTTGGATATCCTACCGGATTATTTAGGATTGGTACTTGTGTCTTTGTCAAGTTCAATACTTTACTTAATTCATCTTTCTTCATATAGGCGCGTGGAACGGTTACCAAACCGCATCCGGCACAAAATAACGAAATATTCTGGGAAACAACCCCAGCGCTGATCGCTCCAAACTCTTTTTTGGAAGCCTCATCCATATCGCCAAAGCGTGATAAATCCGATACCATCAGTAAGCAAACCGGAGCATCATTGATCGATTGTTGCACATCAGCAATGAGCGGACGATGATCGCCTTTGGCAACCGGTTTCAATTCATGGGCTTTTGCATCGTATAAATACGCCCCTTCCTGCATAATTACATACACATCCAAATCCTGTTTATTTTGGGCGGTGGGAGCAGTTCTCCGTCCGTCTTCACGGTTAACGCCAATGGCCGCCCAAAGCAAATCTGAAAGATCTTGCAAACTTAACTTCGTCGTCGAGAATTCACGTACCGAGTGCCGGTTTTCCAACGCTTTCATAATAGATGAACCGCGATCCTTATTGGGGGCGTTTAATTTAATTGTTGACATATTCTGAGCATTAATTGATACAGCCAATAATAGCATAATTAAGGTAAGTGATAAAAATCTCATACAATAATGTTTCAAAGGTTGTTCATTAGGTTATCATTTACAAAGATAAGCAATATTATTTAATCCGGATTTCCTAAAAATCCCTTTAAAATTCATTAAAAAGGAACAGCAAAAGACTGTTTCACCTCTTCCATAACGAAAACGCTATGAAGGCTACCGATACTTTCCTCAACACCCAGTATATTGATTACAAAACTCTTATAATGTTCCATGCTTTGTGCGCATATCTTTAGCATGAAATCATATTCGCCTGATATATTGTAGCATTCCGTTATTTCCTCTATGTCTGTAATTACTTGCATAAATTGAGTCCTGCATTCAAGGCTATGATATTTCAACCGGATATGGCAAAATACAACAAATCCTTTATTCAGTTTCTCATGCGAAAGAATGGCCATATATTTCTTTATGAAGCCATTCTTTTCGAGTTGCTTCACCCTTTCAAAAACGGGAGTGGGGGATAAATTGACTAATGATGCCAATTCCTTTATTGTCCTGTTC
>JAVBPN010000346.1:0-3517 GCA_031549585.1 Bacteroidales bacterium | reverse complement strand
GTGAAACTGAGGAAAGAATTATATTCTATTTTAGCCGAACATACGGGAAAATCTTTTGATGTCATTGAAAAGGATTCTGACCGTGATTACTGGATGACAGCCCAAGACGCCAAAGATTACGGCATTTTGGATGAAGTATTGGTGCGGAATAAGCCTTCCGTCAGCAAAATGTAGAATTCATTAATCTCAAAAATGACTAACAACACAAGAAACAATATTGATCGTTGTTCCTTTTGCGGAAGGGATAAGCGAAGCGTTAATATTTTGATTGCCGGTATTTCCGCCAATATATGTGATGTTTGTGTTGAACAGGCATCGACCATCATTGAAGAAGAATTGAAAAAGAAAGGCAACCGGGTTGATCTGGGAAAGGTCAAACTGATGAAGCCTTTGGAAATTAAAGAATTTCTTGACCAATATGTGATCGGGCAGCACGAAGCGAAAAAGTATCTTTCTGTAGCGGTATACAATCACTACAAACGCTTGTTGCAACCCAAACAAAATTCAGATAATGAGATCGAAATTGAAAAGTCGAACATTATTTTGGTTGGCGAAACCGGCACCGGCAAAACATTGCTCGCACGCACTATCGCTAAAATGTTGCATGTACCGTTCACCATTGTTGATGCTACAGTATTGACCGAAGCTGGTTATGTGGGAGAAGACGTGGAAAGTATCTTGACACGCTTGTTGCAAGCAGCTGACTATAACGTGGAAGCTGCCGAAAAAGGGATTGTATTTATTGATGAAATAGATAAGATTGCCCGTAAAAGCGATAACCCATCCATCACTCGTGACGTTTCCGGTGAAGGTGTTCAACAAGGATTGCTCAAATTGCTTGAAGGATCGGTTGTGAACGTTCCTCCGCAAGGCGGACGTAAGCATCCGGAACAGAAGATGATCGCTATTGATACCAAGAATATATTATTTATTTGCGGAGGTGCATTTGACGGAATCGAACGGAAAATTGCGCAAAGGCTGAATACCCGGGTTGTTGGATATAATAATATCAAGGAAACAGAACACCTCGACCGTGGCAATATGTTACAATATATTGCTCCGCAGGATTTGAAAATGTATGGCCTTATTCCTGAAATTATTGGAAGGCTACCTGTGTTGACCTATCTGAATCCGCTCGACCGCACAGCGCTTAGAAATATCCTCACCGAGCCTAAAAATGCTTTGGTTAAACAATATCAAAAGCTTTTCCAGATTGATGGAATAAATCTCAATTTTGAAGAAGAAGTTCTTGATTTGGTTGTCGACAAAGCCATAGAATTCAAATTAGGTGCTCGGGGATTACGTGCAATATGCGAGGCGGTTATTACCGATTTAATGTTTGAAATGCCTTCAACCGAAGATACAGAAGTTACCATTACCCACGATTACGCAAAAGAAAAAATTGACCGGATTAATGCCAGCAAGTTAAAAGCGGCATAATAAAAAGGCATTTTAGCCCAATATATTTGCGTTGTAAATCGTCAATATGATATGCTTCGCATGAATAAACGGGCTAACGCCGTTGCGCTTCTTTTCAAGACTTATCATAGACTTTGACTATCGTGTCTATCTTAACTACAGTCGTCGTTATATATCTGATTTTTTTACGTATCCTCGCTAATACTTTTGTTAGTAAATTTTTAGTAGTAAATCATTAGCCTACTGCATACTACTCAAATCAAAAATATAGCTCCCTGAAAACATACCATTTGGTATGTTTTTTGATGTATCATTTTTATATTTATTATATTTTACTGATAGTAGACAAATTTTATTATTGGATTTTTGTCTTCGTGCATACCGAAAAGTATTAAAGCGCTGAAAAGGAATATCTATGCTGAGATAGGCAATAGATAGTTTGAATAAATCGAAATCAATAGAAATTTCTCATATGAAAAGATTACTTTATTTATCCTTGCTCTTTGTTCTATCCGGATGTGAGGTATTTGAATACCATCCATATGATGGCCGCATTACCGGAGAAACCGGTATTAATGCTAAAAATATGGCACTTATAGAACAAATTTGTGCTGGGAAAGAAACCATCCGCTTCATTATGATGGGTGATACCCAAGGTTGGTATGACGAAACCAAAGATTTTGTTAAAGCCGTCAATCAAAGAAATGATATCGATTTTGTGATTCACGGAGGAGATGTTTCTGATTTTGGCCTGACAAAAGAGTTCATATGGATGCGTGATATTATGAATCAATTGAATGTCCCTTATGTCGTATTGCTTGGAAATCATGATTGTTTGGCAAATGGTGCGCAAATTTATCATGAAATATTCGGAGAAGAAAATTTTTCTTTTTTGGCCGGCAATGTAAAGTTTATTTGCCTCAATACCAATGCCATTGAATACGACTATTCTCATCCTGTGCCTGATTTTATGTTTATTGAAGAACAATATAACGAACACAGGGAAAATCACGAAAAAACAGTTTTTGCGATGCACGCATGTCCTTATTCCGAACAATTTAATAATAATATTGCCTTTGTTTTTCAACGATTTATACAAGAATTCCCAAAGCTGCAATTTTGCTTAAAAGCCCATGACCATAATCTTAGCATTGTGGATATATTTGATGATGGAGTGATGTATTACGGATCAGCCAGCATAGAAAAACGCAATTATCTTTTATTTACCATTACACCCGATGATCAATATACCTATGAAGTGGTGGATTTTTAGAACTGGCTTGATATTTGTCTTATTCGTTTTTTGTGCCGAGTTAGGGCTAGCACAGGATAACGGATATGATAAACGTATCGAGAAATATCAGGCACGGTGGAATAAGCTGATACCAACGCATGTCAAGGTGCAGTATGCCGGATCTATGGGTTTTCTCTCGGTCGGCACAGGATGGGATTACGGAAAACACAATTGTTGGGAAACAGATATCATGTTGGGCATTGTCCCCAAATATTCAACCGATCATGCAAAATTGAGTTTTACATTGAAGCAAAATTATATGCCATGGCACAAGCACCTTGGTACCAAAGGCTTTGCAATAGAACCATTGGCATGCGGAGTGTATGTCAACACAGTATTTGGAGACGAATTTTGGGGTAGCCCTCCCGACCGATATCCCGAAGGCTATTATTGGGTTTCTACGAAAGTCCGTTTTAATTTATATATTGGACAACGACTCACTTACGAAATTCCCACCGATAAAAGATACCGGGCAAGATCTGTTTCTCTTTTTTATGAAATAAGCAGTAATGAACTTTATATTATTAATGCTTTTAAAAACAGCTACCTTAAACCGACTGACTATTTGCATTTATCTATAGGAGTGAAAATGCAATGGTTTTGAAGAAATATCCTGTACAGAACCATCATTGTGGTTGCATGTAATCTATTGCTCGAAAGGTTTATTTGTAATTTTCAGAGAAAACATATAGGTTTGTAATCAAAATGATTGACCATGAAATGCGGGATTGTAAATTTTCCGGGAAGCAATGGCTTTGCCGACACTATATATGCTTTACGTGTAATTTTGGAGCAAAATGTTGT
>JAVBPN010000285.1:0-5359 GCA_031549585.1 Bacteroidales bacterium | reverse complement strand
AAGCATTGATAGGGATTGATATTGTCCAATATACTTATGACAGGTATGAGAGGATGAAAACAAAACTGTTAGCTTTCATGATGCATCAATATAAAGTGAACGATATACCTATAAAAGAAGTCAATCATGACTTTATCCGTGAATTTGAGATTTATCTGAAACGGAATGGTTGCGCACACAACATGGCTTCGAAGTATATCCAGATTTTCAAAAAAGCTATCGATTATGCTAACAGTAACAGGGAACTGGACTTCGACCCTTTTGCCAATTACAAAATCTCTTTCAAGGAAACCGAAAGAGATTTTCTTGACCAAAATGAAGTAGAAATCCTGATTCAAAAGGAATTTGCATCCGCAAGGCTGGCAGAAGTCAGGGATGTCTTTATTTTTTGTTGCTTCACCGGGTTATCCTATATTGATACTTTTAACCTGACAGAAAAAAATATACAATCATTCTATGAGAGCGAACAGTGGGTATCGACCAAACGCCAGAAATCCAAAAACGCATCTGATATTCCATTATTGGAAATTCCACAGATGATATTGGAAAAATATAAAGGCAGGTTAAAAGATGGTAAATTATTGCCAATCAAGACCAACCAGAAGATGAACGAGTATTTGAAAGAGATTGCAGACTTATGTGGAATCAACAAGAATCTTACTACACACATGTCACGGCATGATATTTATTCTTTCCAATTGAAAACAAGAGAGTTACAAGCGTAGTTTTTGCAATAGGTAACGATTTAGAAACGAGCGAGTCTCGATCTTTTACGTCATTTTTCACAATGCACACTAAAGAACGACTTACGACTACAAAGATACGAAAGATATCTGAATCACAATATTTTCAGTCTATTTTTCTTTCTAAAATTCGATAGTGTAGATTAACCAAGATTGGAGCTTGCTGCTAATACGGCTTATAAAAACGGAGCGCTAGGGCGTAACTTACCGAAAACAATAAGGTTTAAAAGTTGTCATAATATCAATTATGTATTTGAGAATATGCCAAAATAGGCATATTCCCAACTGCGCATCGGAATACTTAAATCAAGAGGTAATCAATATTCCTAATATTTTTATTAGAGTTTGCTTACTTAGTTTTTCCCTTTTTCCACGGCTTTTGCACTGAAATGACAATGACCACCAACAGCAAGGCCGTCTGTATGGTTCCCCATATTTGTGTCATGCGTATGTTTTCAAGAAAAACGGGGTCGGTCAGGGCTGCGTCACGAAGTTGGTCTGCGATAATGACGTTATTATTAATGCAAGGCCCCAGAACAAATGTTCCAAAGAGGATTTGCAGGATTATCATTATCCATTTGACAATAATCCACGGATGTTTGAAAAATCCCCAGTTTGTCCATGTGCTATATATCAAGCCCGTGATTAGTGCTCCGAAAGCGCCATAAATGATGAAATAATCGTCGATGATTTGTAATATCCTCGAACGCATGTAAAGTTCATCGCCCGATTTAGGAAAAGTGATAAAAACCAATAAGCATAGTGCTATACCACCAACTATCCAGCAGAAAGCGAAAAAGATGTGGAACATTTTGAGAATTTTAACTGCTTGCGGTTTTAGCTTTTTGATTTTCATAAGGTATTACTTTATTGAGCGTGAAAATTTGAATAAAGATTACAAAGATTTCGAGTATTTCATGGCGTACTCTTTAGGCTTCATACCGATGTGTTTGCTAAACCTCTTTGAAAAATGGCTCAAATTTGAAAAGCCGAGACTGTATCCCACTTCGGAAACAGAAATATTTTCGTCATTTTTGAGTAATGATGCCGCTTCAATCATTCGTGCCGATGAGTAATAATTGTAAATACTATTGCCGAATACTTTTTTAAACAATGACTTCATTTTTGTTTCACACATACCGATTGAACGCGCCAGCTCCGGGAGAACCGGAGTTTTGCCGAGGTCATTCAGTATCATTTTTTCAACACTCAGAATCTTTTCAATATCAGCTTTATTTATAGAAGTAAAGTTATAGGTGGCTCGTTTGAAAAACACAGAAAAGAATTCATAAATCAATTCAGAAACCTTCGTTTTATAGTAGAACCTTTCCAACTTTTCTTCAATCGTATGCTCTGATAGTTCTCTAAGGGTAACTTTCATTCCGGATGTAACAACCTCTTGGTATAAGAACGGCTTAGAAAAATTCGATATAAAAGAATTTAATTCTTCATCGGTTTGTTCCAAATCCAATAAGTTTAGAAGAATATCGCTTTTTATACATGCAACAGCATAAAAAACGTTGGTATTCGGGCTGATATAGTCATTCAAATCCAGAAAATTCATGACCTGTACAGTTGAAAGATAATTTTTGTCAGAGCTCATGAAATATATAAACCGGAAATAAAGCAAAGCTCTTGGATGGTCTATAACGGTTCTCTTTATAAAACCTTTCCCTAAGATAGAAGGTATCTCCAGAAAGCTACTCGCATATGAATTGCCAAATTGTTTTACAAACTCTTTGATGCAATCAAATTTCTTATCCTGCTGATTTTCTATAACCATACCCATATTCTTTAGAATTCTGATTATTGCATTCTACATTCTACTCAATTCTACAAAAATACGAAAAAAAAAAATCTAAAACGTCGGATTGGGTCATTAAAATGTCGTTTTGACACAAAATAGCATATTTTGATATGGTAGTTTTGCATTGAGATTATTACAAATAAATTTTGAGTCATGAATGTAAAAATAATTTATGCTCACCCTTACGAGGGTAGCTATAACAAAGCGATTTTAGACAGTGTAACAGCGGGTCTTAAAGAAGCCGGCCACTCGATAGACTTACTGGATATTTGCAAGGATGATTTCAACCCTGTAATGACAGAAGAAGACTTGAAAGCGGCATCACAAAAGACGGTCGTTGACCCAAAAGTCTTGGAATATCAGGGAAGAATTGAAAAAGTCAATCATTTAGTCATCATTTTCCCTGTCTGGTTTGAATGTATGCCTGCTATTCTAAAAGGATACTTTGACAAAGTATTTTCTAATGGTTGGGCTTATAAATCCGTCGAAGGGAAGAATCAGCCGGTAGGACAACTCACGTACTTGAATGCTACGGTAATCACGACAATGGGTGTACCCAAATTTGTTTACAACCTGTTCCTCAACAATGCACTTCAAGGCGTCCTGATAAAAGGAGCGTTGAAATTCTGCGGCGTTCAAAAAGTAAAGTGGATAAAACTTTGCAGCGTCCAGACAGTCCCCGGAGAAAAACGGACAAAATGGTTGAAAGAAATTTTTACCTACATGACAAAATTAAATTAGTGAAATCTGCATGTAATTTTTATTAACAAAATCATTGATATGAATAATTCAATTAAGTCGATTTATTCGATAAGCGGCGTATTAGCCGCATTGTTTCTTATTGTGTCGGTTTCTTCATGTATCAGGAGGCCGTCAATACCTGTCATTAATGACTACCCAACAATGGAAATTGTGTTGGGAAATACAACCTTGCATGATTACTATACGGTTTCGGTAAGAGGAAAACAGAATGTAGAAATCCGCCCGCAGGTTAATGGCCTGATTACTGAAATTTGTATTAACGAAGGTGCGGAAATCAGAAAAGGCCAACCGTTATTTGTGATAGACCAGGTTCCGTATAAGGCAGCTTTGGAAACAGCCGTAGCCAATGTAAGAAGTGCGGAAGCCAAAGTAGCTACCGCCCGATTGACCGTTGAAAGTAATCAGGAATTATATAACCAACAGGTCATTTCCGAATTTGATTTACAAACTGCCAAAAATACGTTGTTGGAAATGGAGGCTATACTTGCACAAGCAAAGGCTTCGGAGGTAAATGCCCAAAATAACTTGTCATATACAGTCATAAAAAGCCCCGTCGATGGCGTTGCCAGTATGATTCCTTATAAAGTAGGGGCTTTGGTTACTTCTTCTATCACAGTTCCATTGACTACGGTATCCAATGGCGATGAAATGCATGTGTATTTTTCCATGTCTGAACGACAAATATTGAATTTTATCGAAACATACGGGTCTTTGCAAAAAATGATGGAGTCTATGCCCAAAGTAGAGCTTGTTTTGAGTAATGGTTCCACGTATGCTAAAAAAGGGGAGATTGATGCCATAAGCGGCACCATTGATGCCAAAACGGGCGCTGTTGCCGTACGTGCTGCATTTCCCAATCCCGATAAGCTATTAATAAATGGCGGAACTGCAAAAATTGTCATTCCTTATGAAATGGACGACTGTATTATAATTCCGCAAAGCGCCACTTTTGAAATCCAAAACCAGACTTTTGTATATAGAATTATTGATGGGAAAACTAAATCTACGCCGATTAAAACTATATCTATCAATGATGGTAAAAACTTCGTGGTCGAATCCGGATTACAAAAAGGAGATATTATCATTTCGGAAGGAGCAGGAATGGTGCGTGACGATGTACCTGCAAACATTACACACAATCAGAATTAACGGGTATGAAATTAAAAATATTTATAGACAGACCTATTCTGTCAGGAACAATATCGGCTCTAATTCTATTTGCCGGAATTATCGGGTTATCCCTATTGGCTGTAGAAGAGCTTCCGGATATAGCTCCGCCAACAGTGCAGGTTTCTGCTACTTATACCGGAGCAAATGCCGAAACTGTTCTAAAGAGTGTTATTGTCCCGTTGGAAGAATCCATCAACGGAGTGGAAGATATGTTATATATGACATCATCTGCTACGAACAACGGGAATGCAACGATTTCTGTTTATTTCAAACAGGGAACCGACCCTGATATGGCACAAGTTAATGTGCAAAACCGCATTGCTTCCGCTCAGGGATTATTGCCCTCTGAAGTTACTAAGATTGGGATAACAACAAAGAAATTACAAAATAGTGTATTAAAGATTTTTGCACTTAGAAGCCCAGACGAATCATTCGACCATGAATTTCTTACAAATTATTTAAAAATTTATGTGGAACCATTGATTACCCGTATTTCAGGGATTGGAGAAGCCCGTATCCTGGGATCGGAATATTCTATGCGTATTTGGCTCAATCCGAACATAATGGCTCAATACAGCCTTGTCCCTTCTGATATAACATCAATACTGGGAGAACAAAATCTGGAATATCCGACAGGTGTATTTGGTGAAAATTCAGAAAATACATTTCAATATGTGTTAAAATATCGCGGTCGTTATGAAACAGAAGAAGAATTTGGTGAATTAGTGATAAAAGCTCTACCTACCGGGGAGGTTTTAAGATTAAAGGATGTTGCCGATATAGAATTAGGCCGATTGAGTTATGGGATGGAAGTGGAAATAACAGGTCATTCAGGCGCTGCGGTGATGATTTCCCAACAATCGGGGGCCAATGCAAA
>JAVBPN010000322.1:0-8010 GCA_031549585.1 Bacteroidales bacterium | reverse complement strand
GTCTATCGGCAATATCGTATTTCATGTGGATTTATATTTCGCACCTCTTTTATGTCTCTAAAGAACTCCGAAATTCATTTCGGAACTCTTTCAATCGTTTGAAAGACCTTCGAAATGTTTTTCGGACTGCTTTTATCCGTTTGAAAGACCTTCGAAAACCGTTTCGGACTACTTTTATCCGTTTGAAAGACCTTCGAAAACCGTTTCGGACTACTTTTATCTGTTTGAAAGACCTCCGAAATGGATTTCGGAACCGTTTCATCCGTTTGAAAGAGTCCCGAAACGGATTTCGGAGATTTTTTGGTGACATGCTACATGTGACGGATGACTTCTTCTATTTTCTTGTCACATGTAACTCGTCACCTGTCACCTGTCACCATTTACTATTCACTTATCGCCGGTGATTCTACCGGTTCCTGTGGCGGAGCGGAAGTGTACAATGCAAACCCGGATAACACTGTCCTTCAATATCGATACTAGTTCTCTGATGTAGGTGCCAACACCGTATACCGAACCCCGTCTGATTTCATTGAAGATATAATACATGACATTCTTTTATAAAAGGCTCATCCAGTGATTGGTTACGCCAAACCGGTTAAGTGTACATAAGCCCAAACCTGCATATCCGTTCCGCAAGCCCATTTCAGTTGATTTTATAACATGTAGCAGGAAAAAGTATTGTTCGGGATCATTGTTTATAGACGGACTTTCCATATGGCGTGAATGTTTCAACTGTTTCATGAGTGTTGCCACTCGTTCTGTAAATGGAGGTGCGGCGCTTAAATCGCATAAAAAACAAATAATATCTGTTTGTTCCCGTTCTGTGAGCTCCCGGGTATTTTCCCTGATCGAACTTAATATTTGCTCTAAGGCTTTATGCGCATGCCTGCTATCTGCTTGTCTGTTCATCCTGCATATCCAGTAACTTCCGTATCCTACTATACCGTCATACAGACTGAAATCCTGCCAGGGATCGTACATCACTGCAAGATACATCCTTTGATCAAAATCATCGAAAAAATCGTCATTTACTTCCAAAAAGTTATTCCGGATCAAATAATCCATTCCTACTCCGATTCCTGCGATCCCTCGTTCATAATCCACAGGGCTATTTGCGTGTATTTGACATTGTATTTCTTCAATCAATTCCATGGCATAATCTTCGAACAATTCATTGCCTGTATATTGAGCATAATGAAAAAAGAAAATCGCAATACCCATTTTTCCATGTATTAACCCTGGACACTCAACCAAAGTTCCGTTGAGTAAAAGTGTATCGGCAATTTGTTGAAGTTTTTGTTCCATGTCTATTCAAGTTATCGTTATTTAAACTTGGTGATCGCGATTACCGGATTATCTTCATCACTAAGTGACGATGCCAATTGTTTCAACTCCCCTTTTAACTTCTCTTTTCCATAAGCATCTTTCAAGACTATTACATCAATTAATTTAGCATCTACGTTTTGTTGTAGGATTTTAAGATCGTTTTGATAATAGCCATCTATAGTAGTAATTTTCCCAGTTTCAAATTCATACACCAAAATTTTGGCAGGAGGTGCCTTTTCCTTTTGTATTGAAGCATAATCTAAAGTTGTTGTGTATAAGAAGATATATTTATCGGTGATGAATGGAGTGGTACATACCAAATGAGGTTCGGTTGAATGAACTGAGGGCTTCCGAACCATAAAGGGAATTAAATTTCTGTTTTTTGTAAGCCTGTAGATTGTATCAGTAGAAACATCAGATATTACAAACTCTTGACCATAATGCCGTCTATTAGGTATACTTACGCTCGAACTGTAAGTAAAGAGTTTGCCAGAGGTATCTGTAATTTTGCTGAATACTTTAGTGTTATATCTCACAGGTAAATTAATATTTAAAATGGATAAAATGCTTCCATCTTTCTTTGACATCAGCAGGTAAGGTTTTTTACTGTAAGTGTTATTGTACAGTCCTTTTGTATCGTAGACAAGCATTGTCTCTTCATCAAATTCGTATGCCTGTGTCAGATCAAGATCGGTAGAATATTTTAATGTTCGCTTGTGTTCTCCGGTTAATGAATATACAACGATCCGGCTGGTACCAATATTATCAAACACATATATTTCCTCATTTATTTCGTCAAACACAAGATCTACTATTGTCGTATATTCCTCAGGTGCTCTTCCTCTATGATTGATCAGCGATACTATTTTCCCATTTCGGTCGAAAACAAATATTTCCCATCTACCATACACTACAATGATCATATATTTTTCGGAGACATAATGTATAGACGCCTTGCTGTAATCCACTAAAACATTCTTGTTCGTTTCCAGTGGCACATATTCAATATCGGCAATGACATCCCGTTCTCTTTTGTCGGTTTTAGGGTAATCTATAGAAATATCAATTTCTATGATATCACCTGTTTTTTTTACTTTTTGAGGATTTGGTTGACAACATCCAAATAGCATTGAAAAAAAAACCAAAAACATTTTAGGTTTGTTCATATTTAATATAAAATTTAATAATTTAAAGTATGAATCATTTTTGGCGCCCATTTGCAACGGGGATCAGGATAATCCCAATGCTCATCTCCATAGGCCTTAATAACATCTACCCAACACCTGTTTCGGTTATCAAAACACTTCTTAAAAATACGACATGATTTACATTTGCTTGTACCATCAATAATTTTTTTTTCCATATAAGCCAAACGCAAGGATTGTGGAGAATTCCAAATCTGAGTCAAAGTACTTGTGTTTACATCACCAATGATAAAATTTTTGTTCCAGAATAATTGTTCGCAAATAGTTACCTTTCCATCAGGAAGAATAAAAAAATGATTATTTAATGCAGAGCATTTTTCTCCGGTAAAATTTGTGCTACCCTCTGATGAATAAAATCTTCTGTTCAAAAATGCGTAATCTAATTGGATTTCAAAATGAGCATATGGTTTCATCATTTTTTCTATAAAAGAATACACTTTCAATATCCTATCCTGATTGGTCTTTATTATTGCAAAATCCTGATAGTCTTTATACAATGAATTCATGGCGGGAGATATCCGCCAACTCTTTATTTTTTTCAGTGATTTTAAGAATTTGAACATGTCTGACATATCTTCAACGTTATCATTAAATTTTGTCAGAACAGTGGCAATTTGATAACTAAAATTTTTGTTTTCCATTAAGCGGATACCGTTTTTCACTTTGTCTAAATATCCTTCTTGAACACACAATGAACATTTCAGGATATCGGATGATACAGAGTCTATTGAAAGTTGAATATTTGTAGTATAATTGGTTTCTTCAAATTTTGATAGAATCTCTTCTGTTAATGGAATCTTGGTTGAAATAATTTCAGGGTAAAAATCGTTCTTCAAAAGTTCCTTTAGTATGCTATCCCAATCTTTGTGCAATAGGACTTCTCCACCACCAGCAAAGCGAAAATTTTTCAGTTTTATCCCTTTTGCCTCTTTGATCAATTCCAATATTTTATTTGTAGATAAAGAATTCACCCCCTGTTTTGACATATCAGCGTAGCAATAACAACAATTCGTTACACAACTATTAGTAAGCATCAATGATAAATGCAAAGGTGCAGAAAATAATCGGCTGGTAAAGAAATCATTTTTTTTGCAAATCATATCCTCCGGCAAAAATTCATCACGGCTCTTATTGCCTGCCTTAATGATCAGCATTGCAGGAAAATGAAAACGATACCCATCAAAATTGTTAATGAATGGTTTCTTATTTTCAATAAAAGGCATGATCTTTCTTTGCGTTTCATCATAATCGATTCCTAAAAATGAACTTATCAAATTAATGGCTTCATTCAATGTTCGCTTTTTTGAGAAAAAACTCAGTACCATGGCCTGTACGGGATGTATCATGCCAAACCATGACTTTGAACTGTATTCGGAAGGGTTGGCTTTTGTAAAAAGCAAAATTCGTTTCTCATCATTCCTTATAATATAATCAGGATTCAAGATATACATCATAGTATTATTGATCACAGTTTATGGATTTTTCAATTTTTGATATGACATAAATTAAATCTTCCAATAGCATTTTCGTAATTTGAAGGTGAAGGACACAACCATTGGTATATACAATCTTTACATGGTTTTTGATCTCTAATATTAAACCATGAATCACCCTCCATAAACTCCTTATATACTATAGAATACGGCGAATCGTTTATAGTGCCTAAACAAGGCATATTTACATTAGCATACACATAACCGTCTGGCATTATGGTCAATCTACCAAAATCTAAGGTATTTAACGCTTGTCGCATAAATATATCACTTTTTGACAAATCTATAGCCTCCAACTCTTTTATATCCATATATACCTTTGTTTCAAAAAAAACAAGATTTTGTTTGTTGTATAATGGAATGATCTTGAAATTTCGAATAGTTGAAATGACCTCCAATTGACTAGTATACTGAATGTAATCATCTTCTGAAAAAACAAGGGCTGTTAGAGAAACAGAGTTATCAACGACTTGTTGCAACAATCTGATATCAAAGGCAGGTTCAATCAAAATATTCATTTGAACGTAATAACGCCAGTTGCTTTCTTTTAATCGTTGCATGTTCTCTAAAAAATCCTGCACCATCATATAGATAGTGCATTGAATGGAGAATTGGGAGATATAATTGATCAATTCTCCAAAATCAGGATATGAAAACACATTACCAACGATGTTGATATTGGATAAAAAAGGATTTATACTGTTACGAAAAAAGGATTCAACTTTTGATTTATCCGAAACTTGACAGTCTTTTAAAGGAAAAAGTATTTGTCTAAAATATTCATTATTTCCATACTCACTTCCATTAAGATAAAGACTAAGCTCATGAAGATTCTGGAGGATTTCGCCGCCAACTTCATGATGATGTTGCCATACATAACGTTCTTTTTTGTCCTGCACTTTAAGTATAGGCATTAACGAAACAGGTCGTTTTTCAAAATCAATATTACGGAAAAGACGACCAGCGTGGATATTGATTAGTGAATTCATCCAGTGACTCATTTCCGGGTCATAAAGGTCTTCATCGGTTAATCCAACAGTATAAAGATTCTCTGTCATTAGAAGTTGACGGCAAATATCTTCTATTCTGTCTGATAACGAAAATCTTAATCCAGCTTTATTTTCAGCCTGATATACTAATCCAATATCGCCTTTAATCCACAAAAACGCATCGGGATGTAATGTAAACCAATGTTTTTCCATAATTCATAATCTAAAAGTTATTTCGTTTAACACTTTCTCGTAATATTCTGGATGTCGACAGAGATAATCGAAAATAAAGTACTTTTCTTTTTCCGCATCATCTTCTGTACAGTAATCCTTACAATCTAAAGATTCGTTTCTTATATCATCAATCTGATAAATGCACTGTGGGCATAATTTATTGTGTCCGCAGGAAATACATTGATGAGTGCATTTTGACAAATAGTAGTTATGACGATCTGCGACATGCTGATAGTCCAATTCTACAAAATCGTCATGAACGAAGCCCAATGCAAAGTCATGATCAATTCGTTCGCAAGGCAAAATTTTTCCATTAACGGCAACAAATAACTTTTTCGCAAAAGGAAGACAGGTACCAGTATAGAGGATATCATTATTTAGCTTACTAAGTATTAATTCATTATAGTTATAGAATATATTACCGCTTAAGTTGTATAGATATTTTGACAATTTATAACCATTAGGTGATTCAAGAAAATGTTTGGATAGGATCTCTTCACATCTTTTTGATTTTCTGATACTCATGGATTTATTTTGAAACATTTTTTGAAACACCTCCTTTTTATCTTCATTGATTCCTGAATCACTCAACGTTGAAATTTTCGGTTCCTTATTAAAGTTTGTTTCAAAAAAATGATAGATAGGCTCTACGTCATTCCGGTTATGCAAGATGGATATAAAACCTACTGATTTATTGAAATAATCAGGATATTTATCCTGTAGTAATTTCACATTTCTGAAAACTTGATTGAATGAATTTTTACCGGAATGATTCATGCGGTAACTTTGGGCTTTTTCATCACCATCAAGACTAATTGTCAGAGCAAAGTCTTTTTCTGCCAGAAAGTCCATGTGTTGATTTAACAACATAGCATTAGTTGTCATGGAATAATGGAATTTTCTACATGTTATCTTTGATTGTTCCAGATATTCGATGATTTTTCTTATCAAAGGAACATTCATTAAAGGTTCGCCTCCATAAAAACCAACTGCTACCGGAAATACAGTGTCCTGTTGATGGTTATCAATCCACAGATCTATAAGATGATCAATCATAAGTTTTGCTTTATGAAAGGGTAAATCTCTGTTCTTTCTTACGTCGTATGTCTTATACAAATCTGATAATGCACAATATTTACAGTTCAAATTGCACTTCTCAGTAACTTCAAAAACTATATGTTTCAGGTGGATTAGATTACTGAAAACTATTTTTTCATTTACTTGAACCAATTTATTCATTTAATCAACATCTTAATCTTTGTGTAATACACTTTTAAATTCGTGTGTCAAGAGAAAACCTAAAAGAGATGGGGGTGGGTATTTATCTCCCAAACTCCATAAAACCTACATCTTCACACCCAATTTATGTTAACAAATTGCATGAAACATTATGGTATTAATGTCATAAACTTTTATGAAATGAGAAACAGTATTATACTTCATGCAGTCAAGTTTTGTACATATTTGAGACGAGATACAACTTTACCCCAAATCCCAACGCTGAATCTGTTATCATAAATCCGATTGAGTCACAACTTCAGTCGAGCTACACTTTGCACAAAACTAAACCATGCGAAGCGTATAAGTCAATTCATTAATACCAGTTCCAAGAACCGCCTCTGGCAACTTGCACATTTTTATCTGCATCAAGGTCTCCTACTCCACCATCATCACGGTCACATTCATCTATATCTCCTCGACAAATACATCCACCAGCACATACACACCCGCAAATCTTTCCACCTTTCAATGTGTTCATTTGCCTCGATTCTAAATCGAACTTGCTTAGCTGATTTAATTTCAATTTACCTATCATTTTCATATTATTACGATTTTGATTAAAATTTCAGTACATATTAAACACTTCGAAAGCAATTTTACTTTCATTCATTTCTGTTCTCCCTCTACATTTGCAATCCTACTTTATATATTTAGGAGAGCGTTCGGGGTAACTGTCGCTATCCTAATTAATAATAATGTTAATTAGAGCTAAAGTCCTATAGATAGTTTCATCCGTCAGCTAATTACTAATGGACAAATAATCAAGGACTTTAGCTCAAGTCCAACTCTTGATTCGAATTAATAACCACTCAATGGCCAATTCCAAGAACACCCCTCACCACCATCCTTGATTTGCGCATTTTTATCCGCCTCTATATCACCTTCATAACAGTCGTCACGTTCACATTCATACATATCTCCCGAACAAAGACATCCGCCACAAACGCAACCACAAGCTCGACCACCTTTTAAGGCATTCATCTGCCTTGATTCTAAATCAGCCTTGCTCAACTGGGTTAATTTTAACTTACTAATCGTTTTCTTCATTTTTTTAAATATTAAATTTAACATTTAACAATAACTAACCATCATTTTAATATGATCGTTTATGTATAAGATCATTTCGATTGAAAAAAGTTGACAAAAGAACCGACATTTTTCATTTATCCAATATTTTCAAATGCTTTCCGTAGCTTTGTCATTGCCCGGTTAACCTGTTTACGAACCATACCTATTGAGACACCCAATCTATCAGCAACTTCCTGGTATTTCAATCCTTCAAGCAGTACCAACTTGAATACCTCTCTGCATTTTTCGGGCAATGCATTGATTGCAACCTCTATTTCACGCTCTAAATCCTGCACTATCATGATGGACATCGGATCAAGGTTGTCATGAAAATATAACCAATCGCCGTTAATGTACATATTTTGAATATGTTCACAATATTTGCACATTACTTTCTTATGTTGCAGGAATTGC
>JAVBPN010000190.1:0-4866 GCA_031549585.1 Bacteroidales bacterium | reverse complement strand
GAAATAATTCGTAGTAGAGCGATTCACTGAACCCCTCCAACGCCCATTTTGTGGCGTTATAAATCGAATCGAACGGAAAACCAACGATTCCGGCGAGCGAAGTAGTCGTGATAAGCCGCCCACCTCGTTTCTGCTTCAAATGTGGGATAAACTCTTTCGTTACGCGGATAACACCGAGCAGGTTGGTATTTATTTCCCGTCTTATCTGCTCGTCCGAAAGAGCGTCTAATGAACCGCTAAGACCGTACCCCGCATTGTTGAATACTACATCAACGCCGTGCAGTTCCACCGATTTCCTGACGGTTTCTTTTATCTGAATCGAATCCGTCACGTCCAACGGCATGACAGTAATGTTATGCATTTGTGTCAGTTCCGTTTCTTTTTCGGGGTTTCGCATGGTTGCGATAACGTTCCAACCTTTCGATGCGAATAATTTGGCGGTTGTCTTGCCCAAACCGGACGATGCTCCGGTAATAAAAATTGTTTTAGCCATGATAATGAATTTTATATGTCGATTCTTACTTGGTATCCTGCCACCATTTTTTGAAAACCTGCGCTGTGTCATTGAGATATACCGCCTCCCCAATCATCGGGGTTAACAGGTTGAGCGAATCACGTTCGGCTGCTGCGGAAATATTGTCCAATGGTTCATACCACGAATGTTTTCCCAAAGCATACTTCGAATGATGCATGGTCATTAACCTTTTTGCGTTCAGGTCTTTTGCCGATTTAACCAAATCTTCGGGTAACAGGTGGATATATTTCCAACCTTCATTGTATTGTCCATTTTCAATAATAGCAAAGTCTATTTTTTCAAACTGTCTGCTGATGTCGGCAAAATGAGTATCATAACCGCCATCACCGCTTATATAAATATTCTGCGAAGGTGTTTGTAACATGAACGATGCCCATAAGGTTTTGTTGGGCGACAATCCACGTCCCGAAAAATGACGGGCGGGTAAACAATGAATAATGATCCCGCTATCGAGCATTGCGTTTTCATTCCAATCGAGTTCGATAATGCGGTCTTTACTAAAGCCCCAACGTTCAAAATGCTCACCGACACCAAGTCCACAAATGACTTTTCCCGTTCTGGCATTTAGATCCCTAATTGTTTTATAATCCAAGTGATCCCAATGATCATGCGTGATCACCAGGTAATCAATGTCGGGCATATCATCAGGCGTATAAATTTTTGTCCCGTTAAATGGTTTATTGATAAATGATACGGGAGAAGCGTTAACCAATACAGGATCAACTAAAAACCGCTTGCTGTTGGTTTGGATAAAAAGGGAAGAGTGCCCCAACCAAACCAATACCTCTTCATCTTTTCTGAATTGTTTTAAGCCGGTCTTAACTGTTGGCAGATCTGTTACCGGACGTAACCCTTCCACTTTGCGGAACAAGAAATCAAACATGGTGTTGACTATTGATTTATCCGATGTGAGTTGTATGGTGGGAGAAAGATTTTGAAACTTACCATCACGGTAATTAGGCGAATTTCTCACTCTTTCTAATCGTTCGCCACTTGGCAATCTTCCGAAACTTGGTTGGTTTATAAAGATAGTTACCCCAACAAACAGAATCAGAATTATTGAAAAAAATATCCACATCATACGCTTTATTTTGGTTTTTGAAATTTTCATATGTACAATTACTTCGATTCAATCATTTAACTTTTTCTTTTTCGATGCAAATATATCGAATATTTGATATACTTTTGTAATCAGTATAACGAAGTATACCAATTATGGAAGGAAAAGAGTGTAAAAATTGCGACATGGAGTATCCTAATTTTCAAGCCTTACAGGATACATTGTATGTTATAGGCGGAAAATGGCGCATACAGATATTATATTCCATTTGTATGGGTAACCGGCGTTTTCGGGAAATTGAACGAAGTATTCCGGGTATTACAACAAGGATGCTTTCCAAAGAGCTGAAGACAATGGAAGTAAACAACCTGATCGTCCGCACTGTTCATCCTACTACACCAGTTGCCGTAGAGTATAGTGAAACGGAATATTGTGAATCTCTGGTTCCCATTTTTGAATTGATGATTGAATGGGGGCAAAAACACCGGAAAAGACTTAGAGGATAAGAAATTCAAATGTTACTAGTATCGTGTTAATCATAATCTGACTGCGTCGGTATTCATAGTACCTTGACAGAATTCAATGACCATATAATGAGATTACTTCGCTATCGCTCACAATGACGAATCTCAAAGAAGTCTTGTCATTCACTTTTAATATCTCTTTTTGTTAATTGTGGAAGAAAAATCTTCAATTACAAAACTCTGATTATTAATAATTAAACGATTATTTGTTTCATGAAATTCATATTTTGTGAAAATAGAACCTAAATTTGCAAATCCGATTCATCGGATAACTTTGCCTGACTTTTTTTGTTATAGCTAAATTGAATAAAGGTATCCTTATATTCCATAAAATCTATGGATTATATTAGTAATGCCGTTAAAGTTGACATAATTCAGTAAAAATTACCTTTTAGAAAAAGTAATAAACAGATGAAAAAATCAATTAAAAGAAGCCTGATCGCTGTTGGTATATTGTTTCTGGTGATTATCATTATTGCTCTGATTATTTCGCCTATCGCTAAATGGTATGTCGAAAAACACAGCAAGGACTTGGTTGGACGTGTAATTACCGTAGAGAAACTCCGTGTAAATATATTTACCGGATCACTTAAAATTGTTGATTTCGATCTGAAAGAGAAAGACGGAGAAGAGAGTTTTTTCAAATTCGATACGTTGTCCGTCAGGGTAAAACTTTTCGATTTCTTGAAGCATAGGGTAACTGTCAAGAGGATACATCTTTCAAATATGCATTTGAACATCTATCAACATGGCAGCGTCTTCAATTTTGATGATATCATACAAAAGTTCGAATCCACAGATACGGTTCCACCTCCTCCCCCTGCAAAGGAGTCTAAACCATGGGAAATCGGCATATATGATATCCAATTACGGACCGGCAATATTTTTTATAAAGATTTAGTGGTCGGGAGCAAATGGGACATGGAAGACTTGAATCTGAAAATACCGGGAGTGTATTTTTCCGGGCAGGAAACCGATATAGGCTTCAACTTATTGTTTGCTGATGGCGGATCGTTGGGGTCGCAGTTGCAATACGATATCGAAAAGTCAGCTTTCCGCATACAACTTGATTTAGAACATTTTTCTATCGCCGGATTATTGCCTTATTTACAGCAAACAATGCGTTTAGAAACTCTCTCCGGCATACTCGATGCCCACATTCATATTGATGGAGAGGTGGAACATATCATGAATTCGGTTGTTAAAGGTACGGTAGAGCTTCATTCGCTTGATATGCGCGACGACCGGAAGGAATTGGTGTTGTCCGCTGAAAACCTGCTTGTCGATATGGCGGAAGTAAGCCTTGCCGAATCGAAATATAACCTGCATCAATTTTCTGCGCACGGAGTTTCCACCAGATATGTGTCGGAAAAAGACAGTTCGAGTAATTTCACCTATCTGATGAAAGAGAGTGAAGCTACGCCAACGGATACAGTTGCAGCCAAAGGCCAAACAGACACAACCACCATGCATTTGTCTATTGGAAAAGTGGATATGCAAGGTATTCAAGTCGCATATATTGACAATGCCCTGCAAATTCCTTTTAGATACGAATTGAACGATATTTCCGTCACAGCCAAAAATTTTGATCCTGACAAGTACAATGATATAGTTATACAAGGAAAACTAAACGTCACGGGGATATTGGATGCCCATTGGAAAGGAAACTTTAACGATTTGTCGAATTTAAATCTCAAGATTGATTTGAATAGTGTAGAATTAAAGGATTTTACACCTTATTCGATGGAGTATTTTGCTTATCCGATTACCAGCGGAATTTTGACATTTGCGAGCCAAAATGTGATCACGAGCAATATGTTAAAAGGCACAAATGGGCTGGATGTTTTCAAATGTAATGTAGACAAAAAGAGCACAGAGGTGAAACCTGAGATGAAAGTACCTCTCCGGTTGGCTGTATATGTATTGAAAGACCGGAATGACAAAATTAAAATCGACTTACCTGTAGAAGGAGATATCCGGTCGCCTAAATTTTCTTACAAAAAAATCATTATCAGTACCCTGATTAACTTATTGGTTAAGGTATCTTTGACGCCGCTTGATTTCCTTGCCGGATCGATGGGTTTTAAAGCCGATCAATTGGATGAGATCGAATTTACCAATATGCAGGAAGAATTTACTTCTACCCAATATGACAGATTCAATCAGCTATCCGCTATCATACAAGCAAAACCTGATTTGTCGCTGGAGTTACAACAAGACATCAATTATACCCAAGCGATTAGGGAGCAATCGTTGGCTAGTTTGAAGCAAGATTATTATCTGAAGAAAAATCCACGAAATGCCACCGATAGTTTAGATATGTTGGATAAGGCGGAAATTGCCAAGATCAGGGATAATGACCCTGACTTGTTGAAATATGCGAATGAACAACTCAGCCAACCGATTGAAGGCGATATTTATACGAAGGCCATAGCCATATATAAAGACCGTGTCAACGAACAGATCGATAAGTTGGCCTCAAAGCGTAATCAATTGCTTCAAGATTATCTGGTGACACGCGGACAAGTGCCGGCAACCAATATCAAGATCACAACTGTTCCAGCGGTTCCGGGCAAAACATATGATAGCAAAAGCGTTTTCAAAACCGCCCTTTCGTTGCCTGGGGAAGAACCGCTTACAGAGGACGCTGTCGAACCAGCAGGAAGTTAAACATGCCGGAGTTTTCAGGATAATGGCTGACTTAGCTGTTACTTAAGGCCTGTTTGATGTCGTCCAATAGGTCATTA
>JAVBPN010000160.1:0-21791 GCA_031549585.1 Bacteroidales bacterium | reverse complement strand
AAGAAATCAGCCTGCAATCATTTACTATTGACGAACATTTTCCATATATGGGATCGAGTATCGGAGAATCTGAAATCGGAAAAAAGCATAACTGCCTGGTTATAGGAATCGAACGTCAAAATACTTCTATCATGAACCCGCATCATTCGGTTGTTTTTGAACCGGGAGATTTGGTTTGGGTAGTAGGTGATAAAAAGGAATTGGAAATAATGTGCAGGTAATGATGTTAGTTTCGTATATTTACTTCTTCTTCAGTACTTGTCTCAGATGAATGACAGCATCCACAGGATGATACAACAACATCCGTGGCCCTGCAAATCGCATCACTTCCCTTATCTTTTCCTTGTATTCCGGCTTATAGCAATGAATAGGGCATTTGTTGCAAGCCGGTTTGTCCGCTCCAAATGGGCAATTTTCCAGTCGTGCATGGGTATACATTTCTAATTGACAGCAATCGCCACAAAGCCCTTCCTTTTGTCCGTGTTTGGAACGGCAATAAATGCGAGTCATTTTTGAAACCGTGTTCTTTTCCCAATTATTCACTTGGATATCTGTTATTTAATAAGTATGGATACTGTTTTGTGCTGTAGGAAGATAATTGACGCCAATCCATGTAATCATCAACAGAATAAACGCTATTGGCAATATCCATGATGTAAACTTGGGATGATCATTCCTTAACCGGGCGTGAATATAAACGAGATAAGCGGCGGCGGTCACAAAGGCCCAGGTTTCCTTCGGGTCCCATGACCAATAATGCCCCCAGGCTTCTTTTGCCCAAACACATCCCATCAACATGCCCAACATCAAGAATCCAAAACCTGCATAAACGAGATTGTCCATCAGGCGATACAGGCTTTTGTCAGGAAAACCACTATTCAATTTGCGTAACTGCATAACGGACGCAATAGTCGCTGCACCAAGCATGGCGTATGAAAGTATATACACCGTAACATGTGGTACAAACCAATAGCTTTGCAAAGCAGGCATCAGGTTTTTGGAATGTATCTCGGGTTTGAAAATAATAATGAAAACAAAAACACAGGCCATCAGGCTAGTAAATGAAAGCAACCATTTGTATTTCCAATGCTTGTAAGTAACAAAACCCACCAATGATAAGAAAAAGGAATACCACAGCCTCGTTTCACCCATAGTACGCATGGGAGGACGTTCTTGGCCGATCCATAACCCGACGATGAATGTAGCAAAGATAGCAATACCTGCTAACATCAAGATATCTATAAATCTCCGGTTCGCTTTGGTATAAACCCATATTCCGGCGCTGATCCACAATGCAATGGCTGGTATTGCAAAGAATAAAAACTCATTCCATGTCATTGTTCACCTCCTTTCTTTTATTACCACTCCAAAGCATGCAGACCGAACCGAAAGCAAGCAGGATGATTCCGATGTAAACGGGCATCACCCACGGATCGTAAACCAATTCGATGCTGCTGTATGTCGACAACTTGCCCGCTTCGTTGTCATACCCGTATTGGTATAGCATCCAATGACCGATTTTGCAGGGCTTGTTCACTTCTAAGAATGCATGCTTCCGCTGTCCATCTTCTGTAAAGATATTGATGTCCGACACAAACCGCTTGGATTCGGGATGCGTCATAGCCACACAATACCGTTCATCTAAGTTCAGTACCTTGTAAAGTTGAGAAATATTGCCCGCACAAACCCAACCTTCTTTATGCATTCCTTTTTGATCGTTCCAAACTTCAATCCTGGCCGCAGGCGAAGCGCCCGGCATATGCACTTCATGGTAAGTACTATCGCTGTTACGAACGGCTTCGTGAATATATTCTTTCAATATAATATTCCACCCATCAATATTTCCTTCGTGTTGCTTATCGTCAATATGAAAATATCCGGGTTTACTTTCAGGTTGTACTGCGCCCGTTTTCCTGTCAATAACAGCCAGTTGGGGCGGATATTCCTCCCTGTAAAAATCGTTGAGCTCAATGGCTACAGGTAAGTCGAGCACTTCATTTTTATCATTATAAACCCGCCATTCGGTTTCACCTTCACGCACATGCATTACGTAGCGCTTGACATCAGCGGCCCCTAATCCGGCAGCAAATAATAGCAGCCAAAGACCGATATGATTCAAATAAAATGCATAATCCTTGATACAATTGAAAATTGAAAATTGAAAGTTGAAAATGCTTTTTTCTGAACGCTTTATGAAGGAAGAAGTGATTCTCTTAACAATGACTGTTCCTAAGGATAATAAAGTGATGAGATACACCAACACAAAAGGCCAAGAAGACGTCATGTCGGTAAACCCAAGCCGGGACGGCAGGTTATCGACTGTATTACCTGAAGTAATTTGCGGCGTCAGACCCATGATGATACCTAACACAACCAACGTCCCGATAAGCGTCACTGCCATAGGAACACCCGAAAACCACTGATAAAGCGGATTTTTCCGTTTAATAGAAATTAAAAGTGGTAACAAGGTGATAATTACACCGAAAATAATATTAATCGGCCATTGCAACAAAGTGAAATCGAACTCCCCAACCAGCAGTTGTAATAAAAACCCAACCAGCACAACCCCGCCAACGAGCGCAACAGATTCTTTACATCTCCACGGGAACTGCCAGAATTTACGTTTGTTATTTGGGACAATGGCTCGGCTCATTTGAGTAGTTTGCGATTTTCTACTTCGTGCAATATTCTCATCTGTTGAATAGCGATTTGATTTAATTTGATTAATCGCTCTTTTTGCAAAAGTCCTTCATTGATGAAAACAGCATTGAGATTTTCCATGTTCGACAAACATATCAATTCATTGATTGTTGCATAATCACGGATATTACCTTTTAAATCAGGATTTGCCTTGCGCCATTGCTTAGCTGTCATTCCAAATAAAGCAACATTGAGGACGTCGGCTTCGTTAGCGTATATGATATTTATTTGTTGTGTTGTTAATTCAGCCGGTATAAGGTTTTGTTTTACGGCATCGGTATGAATATGGTAGTTGATTTTGGCAAGTTCACGCTTGGCAGTCCAGCCGAGCGTTTTTTGTTCTTCGTTTTTAAGTCGTTGGTATTCTTTGATTAAGAGTAATTGAAAACGAGGACTAATCCACATCCCAAATTGGAAAGCAATATCTTTATGCGCATAAGTGCCACCATATCTGCCTGCCTTTGCCGTAATGCCGATTGCCTGTGTTTTTTCTATCCATTGTTTTACCGATAAGACAAAATTATTGCTACCCGCCGTATTTTTAATTGTACCGAATTCGGTATAATTAAAATTTGGATTAAACAAGATTTCCCATTCACCAAGATACTCAATAGTACTTTTCAAACTTAACCATTTGATTATAATATGCTCTTCCATTTGGCTATGTGCCATATCTGTAAGAGATATATAATCTTCTTGCCCCTGTGCAATTAAAGTGATTTGAGCATTTTCAATATGAATAGATTGCTTTTTGATCATATTCCTCACTTACTAGTTAACAAGCGGTCTTCGCTCTTGGCATTCTCTATCCATTTAGGTATAACTGTTTCCACCCATTGCGTTTTTTTCTCCCTAATCGTTTTCATATCCAAACCAATATAAACCTGCGCTTTTTCTTTGGTGGAAATGTCGGGCATGGTTACATCCGTCATGCCGTGAGCGAAGAGGACTTTTTGAACTTCTAATTGCGCCAGCAACGATTTATCGAGGCTGTGAGCCAAGATACGCTGTATTTCCACGGGAGCATGAAACGAAGCGCCGTGTGAAGCAACAGCAAAATCCCATCGCCATTGTGCTTGACGAAGCAATTTCAAAACAGTATCCATTTCTTTTTCCGAGGCACCCTTATCCCATGCTGTCTTGGCTAAAATATGAGCTTTCGATAATTCCTTTTCAATGCGGTCGCGAATTTCGAGCGCCTTGTCCTGGTATTGGTATACATAGCCGCGAAGCTTCTCTTCGGAATCACGATGACAAGTCTGGCATGTATTTGAAATATTTTTCAACGGACTCATTACTTGATGATTGGAGTATTTAATGCCTCCTTCCGAAACATAAGGCATGTGGCAATCGGCACAACTTAACCCACGTTGGGCGTGAGGGCCTAGAAGAAATAATTCATAATCGGGATGCTGTGCCTTTAGCATAGGTGCACGGCTTAAAGCATGTGTCCAATCTTTGTATTCAGCTTCGTCGTAATATTTTTCCATATCCTCAACTGCTATACCGTCATCCCATGGGAAGGTGAGATACTTGCCGTCGCCTTTAAAAAAATACTCAACATGGCATTGGGCACATACCAACGAACGCATATCCTGAGGGGTAACATCTGCAATGTTCCGTCCCTGCCGCTCGAAAGACTCAATTAAAGCAGGCCGTGTGATTGTAAGGCTCATAGTTTGCGGATCGTGGCAGTCGGCACAGCCGATCGGATTGACAATTTGGCCACCCCACGCGCTCCACGGAGCCTTGTAAAAAGCTTCGATACCCACTTCGTGCATCATCCGGGGCACATCAGGGCTTTTGCAAGTCCAGCAGGTTCCTGGCTGCATGTCTTTTGTATTCTCGTCGGGAGAACCCGTACGCAAAGTCGCCCTTATATCCTCCAAGGCGTGCATGTGGCCGCGCGGAGTCGAGTAATCCTGTGCGAAGGCATATCCCGCCCAAAGCACTACCATCTCGGGACGGCTTTCTAATACATCCTCAGGCATATTTCCAAGGTGCTTGCTTCGAAAATCCATATCTGCCGTCTTTTTCCACGTGTTGTATTCGCGTGGGTAATTCTCGCCCCACACCTCATTACATGACTCAATACCTGTAATATTCACCTTTTTGTTGTTGAACAATGTAGCGATTTCCGCCCGCCGTTCGGTAATGGATGCGGCAAGAAGTCCAAGCACAAACACAATTACCATAACACCTGCAAATATTCCCCATCCTATGATAGGTTTACGCTTAATGGCTTCAGTCAATTTTCCAAACATATCTTTCCGGATTATATTATTTTTCTTTCATTGCTTTCTTCAACCAGCCAGGCACGGGCGAATCAGGTAACGGCACGAGGGCATTCGGCGACGAGCCTAGGTTGCTAACCTTAGTATGCGGAACCTGTGTGTGGCAATCCCAACAAGCTTTCCCCATCCCATCACGGGCTTCGGTATAGGTAATCATTCCTGTTTTAACAAAGTCGGTATTCAATTGCGTATGGCAACGGATGCAGTTTTCCATGATCACATTATTGCTTTCTTCCCGCGAACGTATCACTTGAGGTTCACCTTTTATAGTAAAAACAGCTGCATGGTATAAACCATCCTTTGCTTTGAAGGCGTATTTTGAAACCACATTTTCGTGCGGTACATGACAATCGTTACAATTAGTCCAACGAGCATGCGAACTATGGTTCCACGATTGGTAGTATGGCGCCATAATGTGGCAATTGACGCATGCCGAAGGATCATCGGACAGGTAGGAATGTGCCCTGGACATATACATAGAATAAGCACCCAAACCTACCAATAATCCCCCTGCAATAAAGAACGGAAGGATCATCTTACTTGGAATCTGGTTTAGAAACTTTTTCATAAAAATGGGCATAATCTTAAAAATGCCAAATTAACAAATTACCAAATAAAAAAAGCGTAACGAATGTTACTTTTAGAGATAAATTAACCAAACAAGCTCCTTTTTTCTTTATTTTTTCAACAAGCAACACTTAAATGTAACATTTGTGACAGGCTGTATAGTTAAGCAAATCTATTTTTGCATTATTATATTTATTAAAATTTAAAAAGAAATGACAACAAATACGACATTCACCAAGGGTACTGTATTCTGTCTTGCACAACAGATTGATTATTCGGAAGGCGGGATCGTCAGTAAACAGATATTAAAGAATCAGGCAGGAAATATTACCTTGTTTTCTTTCGATAAGGAGCAAGGATTAAGTGAACATACAGCCTCATTCGATGCAATGGTACAAATTCTCGACGGAAAGGCGGAAATCACCATTGGGGGTACATCTCATACAATGGAAACAGGACAAATGATCATTATGCCTGCTGATATTCCTCATGCGGTATACGCTGTCGAACAATTCAAAATGTTATTAACCATGGTAAGAAATGGTTAATGATAAATGGAGTATCTATAATTTGAATTGAGAGAAAAGGTTACATTGTCCTTTAAATACTTGTCAGATAGTTTGGGTTATCGATTAAAGTAAAGGTTGATTTTCAGTCGGTTTTAAACCGTATCTTTGTAGATAAGATAAAAGAAATATGAAATATTTGAATATACCCAATAGTGATTTTAAACTATCCCGTTTGGGGCTTGGCGGGACAGGTATCAATAATCCAGCCGAAATAGACGAAGGTATTCGAACCATTCATGAGGCGCTGGATGCTGGAATCAATTATTTAAATACTGCCGATTTTTATGGTAGTGGCACCAGCGAAATACTTCTTCGCGAAGCCCTGAAATCCCGTAAGCGGGAAAACGTTTTTATCTCTGTAAAATTCGGAAGTTTGGTTGCACCCGACGGCAGGTATTATGGTTTGGATGTTCGTCCTCAAGCTGTAAAGAACTATTTATCTTATACATTGAAACGTGTGGGAACGGACTACATCGACCTTTATCAGCCAGCGCGCATTGATCCGAATATTCCGGTGGAAGAAACTATTGGCGCTGTTGCCGATATGGTTAAGGCTGGGTATGTCCGGAATATTGGAATCTCGGAAACGGATGCCGATACTTTGCGTAGAGCCAATGTTACCCATAAAATTGGTTTGGTAGAAATGCAATATTCATTACTGAATCGAAGTATCGAAGGTCAGCTGATCCAGACAGCCCGTGAATTGGGGATTCCTATCGTAGCTTTTGGAAATTTATTCAATGGATTAATCGGAGGAAGCAATATAGATAAAAAATTATCAGCATTGGCAAACCGGATGCCTATAACTATGGTGGAAAATCTAAAAAAGGTTGTTCCTGAATTGAACGACGGACTGAAAATAATTGCCGATGAAAAAGGCGTATCTGTTTCGCAATTGGCTATTGCTTGGATATTGGCTCAAGGAAACGATATAATGGCATTAGTCGGTTCAAGAACAGTTGCACAACTTCGTGACACAGTAAAGGTGGCAGATATCGAACTTGACAGTAAAGATTTGAAAAGTATAGAGCAGATTATTCCCAAAGAAAATACCTATAATTCATATATGTTGGATGCCGATATTGATAAAAACGGCTTATTCGTAAAACGATAAAGAATATTGGCAGTATATTTAAAAATGACTTTCATTTATTATTTTAGCTAAAGCCCTTATAATGAATTAAACTTGTAACCGTCAGCTCAAACTAGACGGCAATGAATTTGATGATTTTTCATTGCCGTTGGATTCATCCAACGGATGATAGATGTGATATTATTACGACTTTAGCCAAATTTCTATTTAGAGGTTTTCTCCAAATGCACGAATAAGGAATGTAGACACGGTTTCCAAATGAATATTTACAAGTGAGATAGGAGGGAAGTGAAAAACAAAAGGCCGCCCCATTGAGAAACAGCCTTTATAGTCGATTTTTAAACCTTTACGCTACCAAATATATTTTGATTTCAGGCGCTTTGTCAAAAAGCGGGGATAATTCTTTGACAACATCATTGTTGAATAAATCTGTTTTCAAGTAAGCATTTGCATCTTCCACGCTTGCAAACCCATGCAAAACCTGAACATCCTCATCCCGGATAAGCAGTTCTTTCGATGTCGCACCTTTAATGTTGTCCAGAAACAATTGCTTGTATTTATTATAAACGCCTGCGGCGGCAGGTCTGTTTGTATTGCCCACATACATGGTGATTTCTAAATAAGCCTTTGCCATTTTTTAAGATTTTAATTGTTTAAAATTATGATGCAAAGGTATGACTCGTTGTCAGGAGCAACAATGGAAAAATAGGAATCAATATGGTAAATTTAGGAAAAATAATTTGTTTTCCTTAAAAATAAACAATAAAAAAGGGTAAATTTAAGAAACAAGTAACCGAAATTCGCCCGGCGATTTTTTCGTATGCCGCTTAAAAAACTTAATAAAATAAGAAGGGTCGTCAAATCCCAACTGGAATCCAATTTCATTAATATTCAAACCCGAATGAGAAAGCAAGCGTTTTGCTTCGAGTACCAGACGTTCATTGATGATATCCAGCGGTGTTTGGTGCGAAATTTCTTTGGTATAATTAGTTAGCGTTTTAGTGGACACATTTAGCAAGCCAGCATACCCAGCTACCGTATGTACCTTCTCGTAATGGGTTTCCAATAATTGCCTGAACCTGACATAGACTACATGATGGTGATTATTCATTGACAGACTTTTGCAATTGTTGCGTTTGCCGAGCCGCTGTACCAAGATCAGAAACAGATTCAGTAAATGTTTTAAATAATCTTTATGGGCAAATCCTTCTGGTATGTCCATTTCGCGTTGCATCTGCGACAAAAGGTTCAAAAAATCAGATGTATTGCTGTGAGGAATTCTGAAAAAAGGTTCGTTTTCAAAAGAATTAAAAATTGTATACTTAAGAAATACATGTATATCATTTATGTCGTCTGCTAAAAATTCTTCATTGAAATGTATGATATAACCTTCGTATCGGTTCTTGTCAAAGTAATGTATTTGCCCTTTGGGGATAAAAAACAAACTGTTTTTTACAATGGTATATTCGTTAAAATCCACAAAATGTTTTCCTTTTCCATGAGAAAACCAAATAATCTGATAGAAACTGTGAACATGCGGTTTATCAGCATGCCCTTTATTCCTATTCAGATAATTATTCAGGCAATATATTTCGAACTGCAGCTTTTCGGGTTGGTTCTTATGCAAATGATATTGCCGAATATCAGTTTTTTTAGTTTTCATAAGGACTTAGTAAAGAATCACTATTTTAACTGACTTTTGTCCTACAAAAACACATAACCAATATAATATCAAATATACTTATCCTAATACATCTTTTGCATGCCGTGCATAATGATTATGCAAATCATTTGTATATGCTTTCAATATGGAAGCGCCCAACTGTTCTTTATCTCCACAACGGTAAAGAGCTCGGGCAAGGTGTATTTCTTTCAATACTCTATTACGTATTGACGTGTCTTCCCTGTCTAGATTCGCCGTGTCACGGGCTTGTTGGAAGCTTGTTACTACCTCGCTTCGAATGCCGGGAATATTCAATAAATCATAAAGTGCCGATGCGGCATCTCTATTGCCAAGCGTTTCCAACGCAACACAAACAGCCCTATAGTGTGAGAAATGATGTATTAAGGTTAACCGTTTTGCTTGGGTAATAATGGTAGGCAAAATCTCTGTTTTTTGAGTATTGCCTAAAGCCATAATAAGGCTGTCTAACCGGCTCATGCACGGGCCGAACTGCCCCATACCGGTATAATCCCATCCTTCATCCCATTCGGTATAGCTGTTTATTTCGTCAATCAGAACTTGCATGCCGGCAACTTCACCCAACATCGATAAGGTGTGCGCATAATTGATTTGGTCAGGAGTGCCGGATTTGCGTTGTAATTGCTGTTTCAGCAAAGGAATAGCACGCTGGGTATCTGTCAACAATATTTCCAAACCATCCATTTCGTTTACAAGTGTTTCCGAAGCGGCAGCAAACCGTGTATCCGAGAACGGAAAATTATCCTTATCCGTAAGGACTCTGGCCGGCAAATTACCCATTCCGACAAGGTGCTGTTGGATTTTCTTCATATCCACTTTACGAATGTCTTTCTTTTCTTTTACCGCCGTCGCTACCAAATAACCTACGGCGTATCCTTGGTTTTGCAAACATGGTTGCATGCGGATAATCGGCATTGCGTCGCGGTGCGCTCCTGTACCAAGGCCTGTGACAATAATTCCTTCAAGCCCTTTTGGCAATAGCGTCCGTATGGGAACATCTGCATTATAAATCTTATGCCGTTTTTCGGGCGATTTAAGGGTAAAATATGGATCAATCGTATAACCATGCGTATCAAACGAACTAGTATGATAAGAAAGCGTGTCGGGATAACGACGTCCGTTTATTACGTCAAGAACCGATACGTTGTGTTCGGCAATTACCCGGCGGCGTTCCCTGGTCTGTGGCAATTTACCAATATCGTACATTCCTTTGTATTTTGTTTTTGCAGCAATAAAGACACGCGAAATATCCAATACATCGGTATCGTCAATGAACGTCCAATCGGTATTATTGTAAAAATCATCAGGATTGCGACGCGCTAACCCTGCTCCTTGAATAGCTAAAGTGTGTTTTCCGGTATAATCGTATGATGCTCCGGCGGCAATGGCAATGTCTGCACTTCCTGTACTATCGACCACTGTTTTTGCCAATACGATACCTCTACCATAAGGAGTTGCCACCACTACGCCACATACATGGTTACCGTCCACAACAGCTCCGCAACCTAATGTGCCAAACCAAATATTTCCGCCTGCTTTGCGGGTTTCTTTACGAAACCATTCCATCTTCCAATCGGAAGGCCATTCTTCGTTACATTTGCTTTTTTGACGGGGATGATTGGCCGGCGCCATGGCGCATACGCCGCTATCTACTTCTTTGGTATACCCTTCGCGAAAACCATCCCAATAACGCCCTATTAAACCCAGTGTGGTTAAACCACCTAATCCGTGAAGATATTCAAGTGTCAATGTTTTGATGCCTTGACGTGCGCCGCTAATGCCTGTCGGTGCGCCGGCTGTTCCTCCACCAAGCACCACCATATCATATTCACCCAACACAGGCAAATAGATATCAGATACTTTAACTGTACCTTTAAAATATGCAGTACGTAACGGAACATTGATTTCACGGGCATTGGCTTTAATTACTTTTCCTTTCTGCGAACGAATATCCATGTTTTGGGATATTGTTGCCGCTTTTGCTTTTTCAGCAGCCTCTTTTCCAACACGTGTCCCCAATTCAATCAAAGGGTCGGGACGAAGGATACGGCTTGCTGTTTTCCTTGGTACATCAGCATATCCGTTGAGCAGATATACATTCGAAAAAGACTGTGGAATTAATGCCTGTAAGCTGTTTTCGAGCCCGCTATTGGATGCATTGCTTTTAATTTGCTGGGATGGAACAAAAGTCAATAAATCGGAACTGTCAACCTGATCAGGATCCCAGGTAATATCGCGAATTTGCTGTTCAATATTGTTTAAAGCGGCATAATCATTACCTGCGTCGGGAAATTCAAAGACATAACGATAGGCGGTATATGTTTGGTTGCCAACTTTTATCTTAGCCGTCATTTCGTCGGCTTGGGTGATACGTTTATCAGATTTTAAAGAATTTCCAATCACCGTGTATTCGTACCATTGCTTATCCAATAGGTTTCCAACCAGTGGAATATTAGCCACTCTTGTAAAAGTTGCATCCAATGACCCGTCAATGATTGCTTTGGCGCGAATAGCCTGACAACCAGAACGATTAACGATTAATCCTCCGGCTGTTTTTCCGGTATCATCGTATAATGCATCAACAATATAGCTACTGTATAAAAACGGGATATTATGCTCGAGTAGTTCATCTTCCAATAATGTTTTCACATGCAATAGAGTAGGAGGGATGGCCCCATCTGCATAAATTCTTTTAGATAAAGCATTTGCCGGCTGCTCGTTTTCTAACCATAAATGTAAGGTGCCACAAATATCTTCGCCCAGATAGGGCATTGGAGCTATAAGAAAAACCGATGCTCCGTTTTTCACTGCTTCAGTTGCTGCAGACACAGCTCCGGAAGTTCCACCCACAATCAACACATCAACATCGGCAATGAAGGGTATTTCATGCGAAGGCAAGAGCCCATACGACATACTGGCTTTTTCCCCAGCAAACATTGCATCCACAGGCAGCGCATTGATTCCCGTTAGTCCAACTCCAAGTGCAGAAGTTTTGATAAAATTACGTCTGGTAACCATTTGATTTAAAATTAGAATGTCCAAATATAATAATTAGTTTGATAGATACAGATACATACATTAAACCAATTATTCAGGGTGGTTTAAAATTTTGCAAATCTTCTAAATCTCTATTTAAGCGTTTTTACATAAAAACGCTCAAGAGCATTGCAGGCAGTAGTATTTATTTGGTTATAATTTGAATAAATTGACTTCTAGTCACACTCGTCTGAAAAATTCTTGAAATAATTTTTAATCAATATAATAGGTGTTCCTTTATCTCCGCTACCGCTGGTCAAATCTGAAAGGCTACCGATTAAATCCACCAACCGGCGTGGCGTGGTTCCTTGCGAAACAAAGGTATTTGTTTGCTCTTGCTTCTTCTTCGCAGCAATGATCTTTTTGATTTCGGATGCTGCTTCCTCGCCATTCAATGTTTTCAGATCATTATCGGCAATATATTTCAGCTTAACTTCATTGGGCAATCCTTCCAACCCCGGTGTATAACCGGGACTTACTACCGGATCGGCAAGTTCCCAAATACCGCCCGCAGGATCTTTAAAAGCGCCATCTCCATATACCATACATTCCAACATTTTACCCGATGCCTGATAGAGCGATTTCTGCAAGGCTATGGCGAACTCCTGTGCATTACACGGAAAAAGTTTTACCGTGTCAACATCTGAAAGATTGCTGCCCAAAAGGCCATATTGTGGATGATAGCCACTACCATCTACGCTTTCCGTCATTAGATCGGACAAACTGTATACTTTTTCAGCACCAGCTTTAACAAGCAAGCGCTTTGTCCGTTCGCGAGAGTGTATGTCCGCATTGATCACATATTTTGTATACTTTAAAATATACGACGGATCATTGGATAATATAATTTCAATATTTGGATTTAATTCCTTGTAATACTTTATATAATCCAATCCGGTGAAAGGATGTTTGACCACAGGAAAGTATTTTCTGAACTCTTCCTCAGTAAAATTGGTAACGGCTGGATTAATTCCAAACTCATCCAATGAATCTAAGCTAACCAATTGATTACCTACTTCATCCGCAGGATAGGATAATTGGACGATTAATTTTTTAACCCCAATTGCTGCTGCTTTCAATATCAGGGAAAACCTGTTGCGCGATAAAATAGGAAAAACCAAACCTACGGTTTCATCTCCGAATTTATTGTGAATGTCTTTAGATATTTGGGCTACAGTGGCATAATTGCCTTGTGCGCGCGCAAGAACGGCTTCTGTAACAGAAACAATATCCCTATCATTCAAAGACAAGTGATTTTCTTTAGCAGATGTCACCACACAATCCGTCACAATTTTAACCAGATCATCTCCTTGCCTGATAATGGGCGCTCGTATCCCACACGAAATAGTACCTAATGTGCTCAATTTATTTTTCTTAAAAAACGATGAGTAATAAACAGGTAATTCGACGAAGGATATACCTGTATTTAATTTGTTTACCGCCTGAACGAATCAATCTAAGCTCCGATTAATTTGTCCTTGGATTGCAAAGATAGGTATTCTATGAAAAAAACGAAGGGAAAGAATAAATAAAAATCATCGGAATAAATAATCGATTTTACGGTCTTATGAGCTATTGGATTATCTTTATTTTTCCCCCATTTTTTAATGTTAGTACACCATCCGTTACAATTTTATCCCCTTTTTCAAGCCCTTTTGTTACAGCATAATTTATCCCATCAGGCATAGGCAACGCAGTAATTGCCATTTGCACTACAGAATCTCCTTGAACTTTATATACCAATATTTTGTCTTGTTGGCTAAATGTTGCTTTTTGAGGGATCACTAGTGTTTGATGTAATATTTCAGGGATAGAAATCTTTCCACTCAATCCGCTTCTCAATAAACCATGAGGATTGGGAAATTCAGCCCTGAAATTGGCAGAACCGGTTGTCACATCCAATACGCCGGCAATAGTTTCTATCTTGCCTTTTTCCGGATATACCGATCCATCGGCCAGTATTAATGTGATTTCCGGCATGTTTTTGATAATTTCTTCTTGAGTTTTTCCTTCAATATTGGTCAACAGACGCATTAAATCCTTTTCATTTAGCGAAAAATAGGCATATATCTTACTAATATTCGCTATCGTGGTCAATATATTTGAACTACTCACCAAACTACCTTGTCGATAAGGAATGATGCCTGCTATTCCATCAACAGGGCTGGTAACCAATGTCCATGATTGTGTTTCTATAGCGTTTTTTAAGTCGGCCTGTGCTTGTTGTAATACGGCTATCTCAGACTTGTATGTATTCTCAAGGGATTGCAATTGTACTTGACTTACAATCTCTTTTTCAGCAAGAGGTCTTATCCGTTCTACATTTAACTTAGCTATATTTACTTGGGCAGTGGCACTGGTAACAGCTGCCTTGGCTGTTGCAAC
Source organism: Bacteroidales bacterium (assembly GCA_031549585.1). Taxonomy (GTDB): domain Bacteria; phylum Bacteroidota; class Bacteroidia; order Bacteroidales; family UBA4181; genus JAIRLS01. The sequence goes on along the minus strand of JAVBPN010000160.1, from coordinate 7,445 downwards.
GGCCTGGTCGCTTTGCGGAGAATTGATTTTAAAAAGCTTTTGCCCTTTTTCTACAATCGAACCTTCATCAATATAAATACCATCAATGAACCCATCAACACGAGGCCTGATTTCAATGTCTTCTTTACCCCTGATGATCACTGGATATACTGATTGGAGAACGGCATTCTGTTCTTCCAATGTGATGACAGGGTATGTTTTATCTTGGTTAACATTGATAGTTGCTTGTTTATGTCCGCACGAAACTGTTATGGATATAACTATTGCAACATATATGAGGCTGCTCAATTTCATGTTTGATTTTGTTATCTGGGATATTATAACAAGAATTGCACATGAAATGTTTGTAAAGGCCTATTTATTTCGATGGTACTTCTTGTAAGGATTTGGAATAACAAACCTTATATTTTGCCCCTGTACTCCTTCGGCGATACTCCGGCATGCCGCTTGAAGTATTTTCCAAAAAACGACTGCGAAGCGAAATTCAGTTCATCACTGATCTGCTGGATGGTCATATTTGTGGATTTGAGGAGCGCCTTGGCTTCGAGCATCACATGATTGTCGATCCATTCCCCGGCCGACAAACCACCGGTTTCCTTCACCACCTTTGATAGATATTTGGGTGTAAGGCAAAGCTTATCGGCGTAAAATTCGATACCCCGTTGTTGCTTGTAATGTGTCTGCACCTCATGTAGAAATCGTTCCAAGAGCAGTTCGTGTTTTGATTTTTTGTTGTTTATCAATGTCTGGGCGCTGCGGTGAAAGCCGTGAAAAATATGATATGTCCCGTAGAAAAATGCCTGTGTCAGATGTTTTACGATTTCCAAACGATAAGGATTATCTTTCATTTGTACTGTCTTTTGCAACATTTGGTAATAATCGATCAGAACATCCAACTGATCTGGTGCTAACGGAATAAACGGATTGTTACTGATGGAAAAGAACAAAGGCATCCGCTCCTGCAAATTCAAGAGCAATCCGTCAGAAAATCGCTTCGACATTAAAATGACATGTCCCGAAAAGTCGTCACTGACATGTTCGTACCGCAAAATCTGATCGGGAAGAATCACCACAAGACTGGGCGCTTGCATAGTATAAGGAGTCAAGTTGATAGAACCTTTGACAGATCCGGAGGTACAGATCATACAAGCCGTAACATCCAGTTTAAAAGGAAAGTCAAATGCAGGTAAAATATGAATATTGTTGACCAGAATGAAATCTTTGTCAATTGATTCCACTTCGGAAACATCTTCCAACAGTGATTCCCAATTCAACGGTGTAATTTTCTTTTTCATAGCTATCTGCTTGCAAAAATATACCAATAAGCTACAAAAAGAAAATTAATTCGACCTTTTGACCAATTTTATAGCCATTTTGACCTTAAATGTGATTTATGTATAGATCCGTTTTACGGAAGTAGTGAGTTAGCCTAACAAGTTGCTTTCATATTCCTCATATCCTGTAAACAGGTCGCCTATAAAATAAGGATGTGGCAAAAGCAGAATTGAACCTTTTGCCACATCCTCAATATATTCACATTTTAATCCCGGTCAACTTTTACTACTTCAATGGCTCCTTCAAGGGTAATGATCAGGTCAACATCCTGCGAAGGTGATTCCAATTCGAAATAATAGTAATTACGCTGGGGCGTTTCGTAGAAATCGATTTCGTCTATGGTGTACGATGCATACTCCGATGCAAGCAATGCATCCATGACGTTTTGGGGAACAGCATCCTTGCGAACTTGTGTTTCGGTGGATGACCAATCACCTTCTGAAGTGAAAAGTAATTCCCTGTAAGCGGTACCGTCAAAAATATCCACTTCATACATGCCTTCTTCCATTTCCGCTTCCAATATCTTTGCTTGCGGATAATTGGTGGAAATGTAGGTATTCACTTTGTCGGGAAGCGATGGCGGAAGATATTTTTCATTGTCATCGTTGTCGTCGGTATCGGCAACAGCCTTGATCAATGTCCCGTCGGGTGAATAGTAGAGATCGTATTCCTGTTCTCCGTTCTCTACCTCTAACACGTAGATGGTTTCCATATCCTTACGTTCAACCATGTCGATGTCGTCGATATGCCACGATTGATATTCGCCGGCCGAGAATGCCGTTCGAACTGCTTCGGGAAGCATGTCAAACGACAGGTCGGTTTCGGTCAAATACCATTCACCGTTTTGCCCAAACCAGGCTTCCATATTTTTGGCGTCTTTATTGAAATCAACGACCCAATAATCTCCTTTCTTTCCCCAATCTACATGGGTTGCGTCGGCATATTTTGCCGTAAAGGCATTTTCTACTGCCTCATTCCCGGAATGAAGATTGTTATCATCATCCTCACATCCTTGAAAAATAAATAGTCCTGCGATACATGCAGGAATTAAAAATAATCTTTTCATGAATTTTATATTTTAATGGTCAATTTCAATCAGGTTGAATTTCAAATCAAACTTAAGTTCCAGCCCGTTGCTTAACTTCACTTCATAATCACGCTTGTCACGGTCTATTTCAACTATTTTCATGCCTGCATAGTTGGCGGCGACGTAATCCTTGATTTGTTGTGGAGTTACTCCCTCTGGAACCGCTGCAAATTTGCAATCCACATCTTTCCACGCTCCTTTTTTATCAAATTCCACTTTGTTGCCATCTGCAAAAACCACCTCATAACTCTTGTCAAATAAATCCGTTTCAGCTTTTGCATAGGACACTTTCGTATCCGGAAAATATTTTGCAATGAATTGCTGGGATGTGGCCGGCAATTGATCTACGGCGATAGGTTTGTCGTCGTCGGCCCATGCGGTTGTGGCCACCATGACCAAACCAATCAATAACAGAATACTTCTTTTCATGATTTTTCAATTTTAAAATTTATAAGGCAAAGTTTCCGTGCAAAACTGAAAAAAATATGAAATTTTAAAGAGAAAGCGTAAAAATGTGTCTTTCACCTATAAATCCATAACAGATATGTATCCCATAAAGTTTGCAGATCGATTGGCTTAAAGCAAGTCCGAGTCCGGTTGATCCTTCTTTTTTTACCTCTCGGTAAAAAGGGCTGAAGACAGCAGTGGCGTCCAATGCTTCCGGTTCTCCGGTGTTTGCTATGGAAATACGCGAAGCAGTAACCAAAATACGGATAGAACCCTGATCGCGGTTGTGGAGATAAGCGTTTTTCAACAAATTGCCGAATAACACAGTGGCAAGCGTATCGTTCATCCGGATACGCAGCGTTGCATCTTCCTGCAACGATACCGAAATATTGCGTTCTGCATACACTTCGGAATAATCTTCCAGCAGTTTTTTGATCAGTTCGTTCACCGTTATTTCCTTCTTGTCGGGAAATTGGTCGTTTTCTATTTTTGTCAACAGCAACAATGTTTTATTGAGCTTAATGGCGTGGTCAAGCGACTGTTTTACTTTCAGTATTTCATTCAATTGTTTCCCGTCCAGTTGCGGATCCTCCGAAAGCATTTCCAACCGGTTGCGGCAAACGGCCAGCGGCGTTTGCAACTCATGCGAAGCATGCCCGATGAACGATTTTTGTTGCTCATATGTTTCCACATTACGACGGGCACTACGGATCACGGCATCGTTCAGTTTACGGAATTCGGTAATATCCGTAGGATTGTCGGGTTCGGTAATTTTCTTTCCCACGCTGAATTGATCCAGCCATTTCAGAAGGACATACAATGGCCGGAAATTCCGGTATATGATCCACCAATTGATACCGATGATCACTACCAGCAAAGCAAGGTAAAGGAATATGATCCAATGTAAAATCGCTTCCTGCAAATCTGTCTTTTCTATGGTGGGAATAGAAACCGTCAATTCGTAATACTTATCTTCCGTATCTCTGAAAACGGTTTTGAGTATACGGGCAGGTTCGGTTTCTTTTTTCGATTGGATATACACCATCTCATCATAATACCGGATTGCCGGATTTTGAGCCGCGTATTCGGAAGCCACTTCCGTGATGTAATAACTGTTGTTCGTTCCGTTATCTGCCGACGGCAACGCCTCCCCGGCCAACGCCCTTGTAATGATGTATTCCGAGTAATCTTCCAGCGCATCGTCGGTTTCGTCGTTGATTTCTTCCACAATGATGAAGTAAAACAAAGAAGCCCACAAGGTGATGAGCACCAGCAGGGCAAGCGAAAGGCGCGATATGATGCGGTAAGATAGTTTCATGATTCTTCCATGGTCATTTTGTAGCCGAAACCATACACAGCTTTGATCTCGATGTTGGCTCCGGCATCATTCATTTTCTTGCGCAGGTTCTTGATCTGGGCATAAATGAAATCGTAATTATCCACCTGATCGATGTGATCACCCCACACGGCTTCTGCCAAAGCCGTTTTATCCACCAACCTGTCCGGCCGGGTCATGAAATAATTCAGAATATCGTATTCCTTCCGGTTTAATTCAAGAGGTTGGTTGTTGACATAAACTTCAAATTGGCCGGGAATTATTTTGACATTGCCCAATTCAACGAAGATTTCGCCATGGTTGTGATTGCGGCGAATAAGGCTTTTAATACGTGCGTGAAGTTCAGACAAATGAAAGGGTTTGGCCAGATAATCGTCAGCGCCCAGTTCCAAACCGGCTACTTTATCGTCGACCGAATCCTTGGCCGAAATGATGATGACATTTTCCTGCTTGCGTAGTTTTTTGAGTTCTTGCAACAGCGCAAGGCCATTGCCATCGGGCAACATGATGTCAAGCAGGATACATTCGTAATCGTAAATCGATACTTTTTCCAATGCATCCCGAAATGTTGCCGCGGTTTCCACCACATAACGCTCTTTTTCAAGGAAACGCTCCATGATTTCCAGCAACGACGGTTCGTCTTCTACAATCAGGATTTTCATTCCAATTCCTTTTTCGCAAATTACGGATTAAAAACTGAAAAAAAACTGAAAAATTTCAGAAGTAGGATTTTATATGAAACATAATTAGATTTATAAGTGTTTGGAAACAATGCACCCGAAATATCCGGAATTATTTCACAAAAACAATATATATCAACAGTAAAAGGAATCACCATTAGCGTTTCTTTCACCTTTTGACTACAAACATTGCCATAACTTCGATGCAAAAGAAATAAATCCGACCTTTTGACCAATTTTGCATCTATTTAGGCCTAATTTGCATTATGATCGCACATATTTTTGTACTTTTTGTTAAAGCAATTGTATTCTAAATTTAAATATCCGTCAGTATGAACAAATTACATTCAATCTTTTGTCTTGTGGCATCGGCAATCGTCCTTTTTACGGGTTGTTCGGGCAAGACTGAACCGGTGAAAACCGAAAAAGTGATACCGGTAAAAACGCTCACCGTAAGCGGCTCTTCCACCACAGCCGAACGCAATTATGTGGGCACAGCCGAAGAATCGTTCGCTTTATCGCTTAGCTTTTCACTAAGCGGAACCGTCGAACGGGTGATGGTATCGGAAGGACAAAAGGTGAATAAGGGGCAATTACTGGCCTCGCTGAGCAGCGGAACAGTAAAAAATGCGTACGATATTGCTCAGTCGACTCTCAAACAGGCACAGGATGCCTATGACCGGATGAAATTATTGCACGACAAAGGTAGCGTTACCGATATCAAGTTTGTAGAAGTGGAAACCGGCTTGGAAAAGGCCAAAGCGATGGAAGCCATTTCGCGGAAAAATCTGGAAGATACCAAGCTGACTGCTCCTTTTACCGGGATTATTGCCAAACGCTCGATCGAAGAAGGCGAAAATATGATGCCCGGTGTTTCTGCATTCAAGTTGGTTTCTATTGATGATATTGACGTGAAAGTTTCTATTCCTGAGAATGAAATCGGCAGCATCCGCACCGGACAACCGGCAACGCTTACGGTTTCGGCGCTCGACAACAGGGAATACAAAGGAACAATCGACAAAAAAGGTGTGGAGGCCAACTCGGTATCGCATACCTACGAAATAAAAATCAGGGTAAAGAATCCGCAATCAGACCTGATGCCTGGCATGGTGTGTAAAGTATTTCTCACACAGGATGCTACCAAGCCCCAAATTGTGATCCCGAACAAGTCTGTACAGATTGCGCCCGACGGAAAGCGTTTCGTTTGGCTGGCTGACGGAACCACAGCCAAGCGCCGGTTTATTACTACCGGCCCATTGACTGATTTCGGAATAACGGTAGAAAATGGCCTAAGCGAAGGTGACAAGGTGATTACAGAAGGATACAATAAGGTCAGCGAAGGAATGCAAATTTCCGTCACGCAATAACACAGGCATCTATGAAAACGAAAATAGGATTTGTTGAATTAACCATGCGCTACCGGCAAATCATGCTGCTGGTGGTGGCTATCCTGATCATTGCCGGCGTGTATGCGTTGTTGGAGATGCCCAAACAGGAATACCCGACATTTGTCATACGGCAAGGCGTGGTCATTGGCGTGTATCCGGGCGCCAGCTCGGAAGTGGTAGAGGAACAACTGACCAAACCGCTCGAAAATTACCTGCTCACGTTCCCGGAAGTGAACCGCAAGAAAACATACTCGCATTCCAAAGAAGGAATGGTATTCGTGTTTGTAGAACTGGCCGACGAGGTAAAGGACAAAAACATTGTGTGGTCGAAAATCAAGCATTCGCTGGCTACTTTCAAGTCGGAACTTCCGTCGGGCGTGCTGGCAGTGATTGCCAACGATAATTTTGGCGATGTGGCCTCATTATTGATCGCGATGGAATCGGAAGACAAAACCTACCGCGAAATGGATGGCTATCTGGATGTGCTCGAAAGCCGGCTACGCCGTATTCCTTCGGTGGCTAACCTGAACCGGCATGGTTCATTGAAAGAGCAAATTACTATTTATCTGGATAACGATAAACTCAGCGCTTATGGAGTTGGCTCCAATGTGTTGATGATGAATTTGTTTACACAAGGATTCACCACCGGAAGCGGACAGATAGACAATCCGCAAATGATAGTCCCTATCCATATTGCTGATGCGTATGCCACAGAACGGGAAATCGAAGAACAGATTGTATATTCCGACCCGCAAGGCAATGTAATTCGTATTAAGGATATCGGCCGCGTTGTACGCGAATATCCCGAGGCTGAAAGTTATATCACCAACAACGGAAAGACATGTGTCATCCTTTCGCTGGAAGTAAAGTCAGGCGATAACATTATAACTTTCGGCAAGGAAGTCGACAAGGTATTGAAACAATTTCACAATGAACTGCCCGAAAGCGTCAGCATGTATCGCATTGCCGACCAACCGCAGATAGTAGGCAATTCCATCGATACAGTCCTCAAGGAATTATTGATGGCCATCTGTGCAGTCATTTTAGTGACCATGCTGTTGTTGCCGATGCGTGTAGCCGCAGTAGCAGCTACATCTATTCCCATCACTATTTTTATTTCGCTGGCCATCATGTTTTTCACGGGTATTCCGCTCAACATGGTCACATTGGCC
>JAVBPN010000059.1:0-23510 GCA_031549585.1 Bacteroidales bacterium | reverse complement strand
ATTGCCGATATACAACACAATCACGAAGTTAAAGATGTGGAAGTATTTACAGCGATACAAGCGGCATTTAATACATCTAGGGATACTGAATTTGTCATGATGAACCTTTATGATGAATACAACACCTACCGGGTCAAATTTGATGAATTTAAACTGGTACGCGCCGATAAATCAATTATTCCGAATACTAACATCAAATGGAACCAAAACAAGGATGTGGCTGTATTGAAAATGCGGGATATCCTTCCCGGTATGGAACAACTAACAGCATCTGTAAAGATACATATCGAGAAAAAGACCAAGCAAACATGGGAACCCTTAACCGTTAAGGGTGGAGCTATTGATTATGAAATCAAGGAAAGCGTTTTTACTACCGGAGCCGAACCGACTACCATTCCCGAAAACAATGTCGCGTTCAGTTATCCATTGCGCAACCAGTATAATTTTTACAAAAACGAGTCCGGGCAAGGTTATATTCAGCTCAGAATGGGACAACCCAATTTGTTCCGAACTACGTATGAAGGATCGGCATGCAAATATGTAGCCCGCTTCAAAACTTCGACAGGCCAGTCATTCGAAACGGCCATGAGTTACAACGAATCATCCACTACCGTACATTTTTCCATTCCTCAGGGGATGTTCAATTCGCAAATATATTCCATGCAAATTCTAAGGCAACAAGTGGCTGCCGGAGCAATTGACCAGAATCTGGAACGTGGAGAAGTGCAAGTACAAGCAGGAGGCGAAAGCGATAGTACCATCGTTGCACAAAACCGGCTGCAAGGCAGTATCAGCTCCGACAGCGAAAAAGTATTGCACGAATTTGATTTCCGCACCAGCAATTTCAGCACTTTTACGGCCAAACTCAACAGCATGAGCAATTACCAAGAACTGTATGCAGTGGAACATTGCCTGATGAGTTTGCTGGAAATTGAAGGATACATGACGGAAACATTTGACACTTATGAATTGAAAGGCAGCAACGAAGACGTTGAGCCATTGGTATACGCCGAAGCCTTGATGAGCAATACTTGGTTGACCGACCATGTGTACAAAACCGTATATGAGTTGTATGGCAGCGATCCCGGTTTGAAGTTGAACCGTGATTTAGACGGGCAATTAGATGTGCTTGGGCTGATTCCTTTGAAAGGAATGTGGTTATTCAACAATGGATTAACTGATTACCGGTTGGAAGAAAACCAAAAAACAGGTGGTTCAGCACAAGCAAACAATGGATTGATTACTTGCCGTTACAACATTGCCTATTATGTGTATCAAGACTTTGCAGAGTTAAGGAATAAAGCGGCAGCCAAATATATTGCAGTTCCCAACAGTACGCGGGTTATACCGCCACTTTCCGAAGCAGCCCACCGGTTACTGTATGGAGATGGGCTGAGCGATATTTACCGGGGACGTTATGCGTTTAAACTGCGTTATCGTTTGCCGGGCACGGATAATGTGACGAGCGAAAAAGAATATGGAATCGTTTTTTAAAGTGAGGAACGGTGAGGAAAATGGAAAGTGGAAAATTGAGAATGGAAAATTGAAATCATGAACATGGGCAGGCATATGAAACATAAAAACCTATTTGAACGGATACGCGGACGAACGTCCGTTACTCATCGTTCATCACTTATAACTCATCATTTACTGATGTTATGTGTGTTATTGGTATTATCAGCTTATGCGAATGCTCAAAACATTGAGAGCTTGGGTTTCAAAAAGGGCATCAAGCTGAGCGGAGGCATTAATTGGAGCAATATTTTTTATGCGACCAATGGAGATCAACGGCGTGATCCTTATACCACTATTTTATCGGGAAACTTGAATTTAAACCTCTATGGATACGATATGCCTTTTACATTTACTTGGAGCAATAGCCAACGCGGTTATACACAGCCTTTCAACCGATTAAGTTTTACGCCACAATACAAATGGATCAAAGCCTATCTGGGATATACCAGCATGACTTTCTCTCCCTATACCTTATCAGGGCATAGTTTCTTAGGCGGAGGTGTGGAACTATCGCCCGGAAACTGGCGATTTGCCATGATGGCCGGACGATTGAATAAAGCCATCGAATACGATCCGTTGAATCATCCCAACCAAGACCCGGCATATAAGCGCATGGGGTATGCAGTGAAAGCCGGATACGAAAGTGGTAGCAATGCCATAGCTGTTACCTTATTTACTGCCAATGATGATAAAAACTCGATTAGGCAACTACCAGTAGAATCGACGTTACAGCCCCAACGAAATTTAGCTATTGGATTTTCAGGACGAACCGTATTGTGGTCTGTTGTATCGGTCGATTTGGAATATTCCCATTCATTACTTAATACCGATACCCGTGTTTATACTGTAGCATCCGATACTTCCGGCCATACACTATCGGAAAGTTCCCTGCTTGATAAAACAGCAACTACCCGGAGCTTTGGGGCAGTGAATGCCGGTATTGGATATAACGCTTCCAACTGGGGCGTACAATTGCGTTATGAACGAGTCGCGCCGGATTACCAAACTTTGGGGGCATACTATTTTAACAATGATATGGAAAATTATACCATTGCTCCTAATGTCCGGCTTTTCGAAGGCAAATTGTCCATTGCTGCCAATGCCGGTATTCAGCGCAACAATTTAGATAGTGAACGAGAAGCGACCACCCGTCGTTTTGTCGGAGCAGTGAGTGCTAACTATGTTCCGGGAGAACGGCTTAACCTATCGGCATCTTATTCCAATTTCAGTTCTTACACCCGCAATCGCCCTTCACCTGATCCATTTACCACCAACCCTATGGATAGTTTGGACTTTTATCAGGTATCCAACAGCATCAATGGTATGGTGGCTTATAATTTCGGCGATAAAGAAAAAATACGCAGTGTTATGTTCAGTACTACTTATCAACGGATGAATAATCACAGCAATCGTGAAGGAGGTGGAGATTTGTCTGACTTTATATCAAGCAATGCCGGATATACACATGGTTTTCCACAAGATATGACATTAATAGCAGCCCTTAATGCCAACTTAAATAACGCTTCGCAAATGAAATCACTTTATTGGGGGCCATCGCTCGGCGCAACCAAAATGTTCTTACAGAAAACATTGCGTAGTGGAGCCAATGTAGCCTATAATCAAAGCCGGATAGATGGAAAAACAGATGCTCCAATCTTATCAACGGGTATTAATCTGTCGTGGTCACCAAAAACCAAAAACGAAAAAGCTGGTAAGCACAATTTAAATTGCAATGCAACGTGGATACAACGGTTTAAATCGGAAACACGCCCTGCACAAAATGAATTGACTGCTACGCTGACTTATGGGTATAATTTTTAAATGCGACTTGGATTTTTTTTACTTTGTCCCAGCCATCACGCCTTTAAAATAACCAATCGATTCAGCCAATCCGGCTAACGGATCTTTCATGTCTTTCTCAAATTCAAGGCTGCACGCACCACTATATTTCACCTTGCGAAGCATACGGACGAAAGCCGGAATATCAATAACGCCACGCCCCATTTCGCACGTTGTTCCGCTTTTGTTGGCAGCAGTGACATCTTTGATGTGGATATCGAATACGCGCTTATAATATTTCTTTAAGTCATCAACAGGATCAAAGCCATCACGCATATCGTGTCCAATATCCAAACACATCCCTATGCGGGGATCGAGGTTTTGTACCCGGTCAATCACACTTTTTGCATTGGGAAATAATTCTATGTCAGGTCCATGGATATGAATGGCATAATTCAGATCATATTCTTTTACTTTTTTATCGACATATGGTAATAGCTCATAATTGGGCACTCCGACAAGAGTTTTCACTCCAACCCTTTTTGCATAAGCAAAACCATTATCAACCGCTTGCTCTGAAGTCATATAAATAGGTCCTACTCCATAGCCGGTTACACCCATACTTGCTAATTTGGCATGGAATTCAGCAATTTGGGCATCTGTACTATCGAGCGGCAAATGAAAGTCTTTGATACATAGATAATGGACATCCATGCGTTTCATCATCTTAAGCGTTTCGTCGATATTGAAATTCAAAAAACTATATCCCGCCATGGATACTTTAAACAGGTCTTCTTTCGAAGAGTAATCAGCAGTGTTTCCATAAAGATCTTCGTTGAAAAATACCGAAGATGCGCCGGCAGCCAACAATCCAGCTCCTGCTTTTTTGACAAAGTTTCTTCGAGTGGTCATGATGATTGATATGTTTGATTAATGTTCAAATGTATAAATTTTCCCGGATATATGGATAGCTATATTTTAGTGTAGCAAGGTTGTTGATCAATTACAATAATGATTTACTTCTTCATAAAATATGCCCTTTCATCAGCCGAAAAATGTTCGATGGCATACCGCAATGCCGTGCGCGGCATATTCTGGTAATGCTTCTCGAGAAAAACAACCAATGTATCTTTATCTTTCTTCCCAACTTCGCGCAACATCCAACCAACTGCCTTATGCATTAAATCATGACGATGATTCATAAGTTTCTCGGATAATTTCAGTGTATCGGAGAACTGTTTATCTTTGATAAATATCCAAGTTGAAATGATAGCAATACGCTGTTCCCAAAGATTACTGCTTTCAGCCAACCAGTACAAAATGTTCCGGTCCTTTTTATCCAGCAAATAGCCACCAACAATATCCCGGCATGTTATGTCCACCAAATCCCAATTATTGATCACTGAGGTATGGGATAAATAAAAATCAAAAATGATTTTCTTGGTTTGCTCATCTTTAGTCTTTTTAAAATTCTGTACCAGAAAAAGCAAAGCCGCCATACGCGCTTCATGAAATTCTGAATGAAGCAATTTTTCTATTTCAGGCATCGGTATACCTTTGTTATGCTTCACCATATCCCTCACCAAAGGCATTGTAATTCCTAGAAAAACATCGCCTTCAGCGTACTGGCCTTTGCCGGTTTTGAAAAAACCTTGCAAAAACTTAGCTTTAACGGGATCGGCAATAGAATGCAGTTCTCGAAGAATAAAATCAGAAGTCATGTTTTGGTTTTCTAATAGCTGAACTCTATTATTTACGCTTGTAACAGAAATACAGTTGGTATTTTATGCAGTGCCGGAAGTTTGGTTTTCCATTGCTCCACAGTACAGGTAATAATCAATTCGCCCTGCCCGGTAATATCAGCAGCAATACAAAGTGAGGTTTGCGGTTTACAGCACTTCAATAAATCCTCCAAAAGCTGCATATTCCGATAGGGCGTTTCAATAAATATTTGCGTCTGCTGTTCGCTGGCCGACCGACGTTCTAAAAAACGTATCCGCTCCATCCGTTCGTTCTGTTTAATCGGCAAATAACCATTGAAAGCAAATGATTGGCCATTCAACCCGGACGCCATCAAAGCCATCAAAATAGACGATGGTCCAATCAACGGGACTACTTTGATTTTTTGTCGATGTGCTAAACGCACTACTTCTGCTCCGGGATCGGCCACGCCGGGAACCCCTGCTTCCGAAATAATGCCCACATCATTGTCCTGCAAGGGTGATAAAAGCGCCTCTATATTTTCCTTTGGCGTATGCTCGTTTAGTTCGTAAAAATATAATTGATCAATAGGTTGATGAATTTCTGCCTTTGATAGGAAACGGCGTGCCGTACGCACGTCTTCGACAATAAAATGATCGATTTTTTGGATTATGCCCAAAACATAAGGAGGTAATGCTTCTTTAACAGCATTTCCGGACAATAAATTAGGAATCAGGTATAATGTTCCCATATGTGCTCATCAAAATCTTACATCAAACTAACCCGTTTGATTGTTATATTTTATATATGGTATTTTTGATTATTGCTCTGTTTTAGGTTAAAAATACCATTATCAATGGACAAATGTACATCAATTCTCAGGTTTTTTTTACCTTTGTTCTATGTTTCTAATTCGTTTTTGAGAAACATTTCACGCTTTTATCAAGTTTTTAAAGTTGAGATACTCGGATGAAAGATGTTATAGCTCCAATCAGTAAGGATCTTTTGATCAAAGAATTAACGCCGGATAAATTTGTCCGGAAAACCAACCGTGTCAATAATAATTTGTACATCGTAACAGCTCACGATTCGCCAAATGTCATGCGGGAAATCGGCCGTTTGCGCGAATTGTCATTCCGTTATGCTGGTGGTGGAACAGGCGAAGAAGTGGATATAGACCATTATGATGTTTCCGAAAACCCATATAAACAATTGATTGTTTGGGATCCGGAAAGTCAGGAAGTATTAGGTGGATATAGATTCCACATATGTGATGATTCGTATGTTAATGAGAAAGGGGAAATCAATTTGGCTACAGCCGAATTATTCAGATTTTCTGAAAAATTTATTAAAAATTATCTTCCGTACACCATTGAACTGGGGCGTTCTTTTGTACAGCCGGCTTTTCAATCAACCAATCGGTTCGGCAAAGGGATTTATTCGTTGGATAACTTATGGGATGGCTTGGGAGCATTGGTCGTACAAAATCCCGATAAGAAATATCTCTTGGGAAAAGTAACTATGTACACTTCTTATAATACGGAAGCCCGCAACATGATTTTGTTCTTTTTGGATAAACATTTCGGCGATAAGGAAAATCTGATAGAGCCACTTAAAAATCTCGCTTTACAGGCAAATCTTGATGTTGATTCAATGAATCGAATTTTTACAGGAAAAACTTATGCCGAGGACTACAAAATCCTTTTTCAAAAAGTACGTAGCTATGGCGAAAATATACCGCCGTTGATTAATTCATATATGAACTTATCACCTTCCATGCGGACATTTGGAACGGCTATTAATCCATATTTTGGAGGTGTAGAAGAAACAGGCTTAATGATCACGATTAGTGATCTATATGGAGATAAAGTGGAGCGGCATGTAGCTACATATCAGAAAAGCTAAGAAAATCTTTCATTTAAAATAAAAACAGGCGGCTGAAGAATACCATAAAAGGAATTCGACACCGCCTGTTAATTTTTTATGATAAAAATATTATATGCTTCTTTTTATTGTATGGGTAGATCGTTTGATGATGATTTTCTGCCACTTTCCACAGGATTGAACGCAACAGGAGCAGAAGATGAATCGTTTTTCTTTCTGGCAAATAACCCCATGCCATATACATAAAACTCGACATCAAATTTGTCGTCAATAATCACATTGTCATCACAAATTTTTTTACGCATTACTTTCAATGCATCCCACGGCTCTCCATCTATAACCAAAGAAATATACTCTGAAATGCAATGCGTTGTATAATTTTTATCTTTAAAAACCCAATATGCCGGTTCTCCGTTTTTTGGAAGCTTAATATATGTTTGCCCGGCTCCAAATGTCCTGGCTTTAGATCCTTCAACACAGATTCCCATTTCGATAATTAATTCGTCATCTGCCAATAGGCATCGATACCTGTGTGTCTCTTTATCATTGGGGACTTCCCAACAAGTCTCTTCGATGGATAATACAAAAAAGTCCATCTGATGTCCTTGTACTATTGAGGTAAGCACTACTCCCGAACCATTGGTCAGTGAGATAGCATGTGGTTTACCGTGCGGCGACACAAAACTAAGTAGTCTGTGTGCATCTTTGGTCATGCTAAATATACTGCTTTCCATGTCAAATAAGGTATGAGGTTTTGCATAAAAGGATGAATAACTTTATAGCATCGATAAGCCTTCGCTTGCAATATTATATTCGTCATTCAGCTATAATGGTAAAAATCAATCAATACTAGCTTTGTTTAATTTAATCTTTCGGATGTTTTTCGGTTACACACTATTAAAAACATTCATTTTCAACATTCTGCAATTAATTCGTTTGATTATCACAAAAAACTTTTCAAAAATGAATAAATATTAAACGCTTAAATTATGTTCAAAGTTAAATCAACAAATACGATTTTGGTTTTCTTTTTATAGTACTATGGCTTTTTTTTCACCCTGATAAATATTAATTGTTTGTTAATTAATGATTTATTGAAAATTTGCGATTATTTTAATATGGCTTTTTGTCAAAAAATAATTTATTTCTATGAAAAATAAATACATACTTTTTACTCAAACATATTTTTTTAACTACACATATTCATACTAATTATAACCAAGTTCTATGTACATAAATGATTAAAAAAGTTACTTGTTTCACCATTTGGTTGTTTTGATCATTAATCAAATGTCCTTTTTATTTTTATCATAATTCACATAAGGATCATGATATTCAATTTTTTGTTTGAGAAAAACATTGATATTTCCCAGCCTTTCTATACCCAATTGTTTTCTGATATTGGTTCTCCTGGCCTGAATGGTACTGGTTGTCAAATCTAACACGATAGATATTTCAGTTTGGTCAAATCCTGCGTACGATAAAAGGCTGATCCGGAAATCAGTTTCGTCCAAAGAATGATAACGGGCAAACAATGCGGCCATTCTGTCCAATGCTCCATCATGTAAATCATTGATCGATTGATATAAAACGTTCCAATCCAATGTCTCTTGGCCATAGATAATCTCATTAAATTTCTTAATCAAGCGTTTACTTTGCTTTTTTTCTTCTTCTTTCAAATATCTTTCATATAATAACGCTCGCTTCATCAAATGAAAACGTTGCAACAAGACCTTATGAAGGATCTCATTTTGTTCTTCGTAACCTTCTTTCATGTCTTGCAGCAAGACCATATTATAACGTTCTTTAGTTATAAGCCTCTTCTTACGCATCCGGCAAAAAGAAATAAGTAAAATATTGACCAACACAAAGGTCAATAACGAAAACAACCATATGTAAAAGCTTCGTTTTGGGATTTGCATATCACTGTCGGTCAGATAAACCATATTACTCGCATCATCTTCCGTATGGTTGATCCAAATCGATCGTCCTGTATTCACATAACCATTCTTTGTTTGCAATAGGTCAATAGAAAACTCGATGATAGCTCCCGGCTGATGCACCAGACAATTATTCCCATTTACCGTTTGATGAATAAATGCAACCGCCAAAAAAGGCAAATAGAAAAAGTTTAAATGCGTTCTTTTCATTATGACTATAAAAATTAATCAAAAGTCAAATTTTCATGGTAAACATCAATTATATTTTGACTAGCAAAAGAACAAAAAGTTAAAAAATATCATCCAAAATTAAAAAGTTTTAAGATTAAATCCAATACATTTTTTGTTCATTACATTCATTTTAAAACATATACTGATATACATCTACAGGAGTAGGTCAATTAATCAATCTTTGTTAATTTTGCAAAAACGATTCATCATACCATGATACATATTCAAAAAAATAATACGAAAGTTGACAATCAAAGCATTGTTTTACTAGCCGACTCAACATCTTCTTTTCATGATGTCGATCTTTCAAGCCAGGAAATGGAGTATATCTATAACCGGATTGCGGAAAAATCCTCACCTATTGCCATTAATAAGGGTAGTTATTGGATTTTTATCCACATAGTTGACTTGACATGTCCGGCTTGTAAGGAAAAAGAAAAGGCAAGGCGTGGAGCCAATGAAGTGCACGAGTGTGTGGTGCAACAAAAAATCAAATCCGTTAAAATAAAGGATTTGACTAATAATCCCGACTTATTATACGCCTTTGCTGAGGGGTTACTTCTCTCTAATTATCAATTTTTGAAATATGTTAGTAAAAGAGAAGAGAAGCAAAACCCGCTTGCCTCTATTTCCATTGAAACCGATTCATTATCCCCAAAACAAATCGATCGTCTGAACGATGTAGTAGAAGCTGTTTATATCGCCAGAGATATGATCAACGAGCCTGCAAATTTTATGACTTCAGGACAACTTGCCCGTGAGTTTGAAACAATGGCTCAAAAGTCCGGATTCGACATACAAGTATTAGACAAAAAATCCATTGAAAAATTGAAAATGGGCGGCTTATTGGCCGTTAATCAAGGAAGTTGTGAAGAACCAACCTTTTCTATCTTAACATGGCATCCGGCCGACGCACGAAATCAACAACCCATTGTGCTGGTTGGGAAAGGATTGGTATACGACACCGGTGGTCTTAGTTTGAAACCAACGCCCAATAGCATGGACTACATGAAATGTGATATGGCTGGAGGAGCAGCTGTAGGCGCTATTTTGTATGCCATAGCCAAAGCAAAATTACCGGTATACATAATTGGGTTAGTGCCGTCTACTGATAACCGGCTCAGCGCAAAATCTTATTCTCCGGGCGACATCATTACCATGTATGATGGAGCTAGTGTCGAAGTGCTCAATACCGACGCAGAAGGCCGTCTTATCCTTGCAGATGCTTTGGGTTATGCCAAACAATTTAATCCCGAGTTGGTAATTGATATGGCCACCCTCACTGGTGCAGCACATCGGGCAATTGGGACCCAAGCTATGGTGGGCATGGGAAATGCACCAAGTAAAATTATGGAACAATTGAAAGATTGCGGCGAGTCGGTTTTTGAACGTATTGCCGAATTTCCTTTTTGGGACGAATATGCCGAGTCGCTCAAATCAGACATAGCAGATCTCAAAAATGTAGGAGGAGAAGACGCTGGTGCAATCACAGCCGGTAAATTTTTAGAACATTTCACCGATTATCCATACATCCATTTGGATATCGCCGGGCCGTCTTTCCTGAAAACTGCTGACAGCTATAGATCAAAAGGCGGAACAGGCGTCGGAGTCCGGCTTTTATTCGAATTTTTAGCTCGCTTTTGCGAAGGAGCATAGGGATAAAAGGATTTGTTAATCCCACCCTTCAATAATAAACTTGTCTTCTTGTTGTTGGTTGTTTTTCGAATTCTTCGACTTGTCAGTAGACGTTTTTTCTTCTTCATCAAAAGTAAATCTCAGTTGAGCCGAACGGCCTGTTGCTGCCGGAGTTTGCAAAGTAGAATCTTTCTTGAACCATCCGAATTCTTCTTTTAGCATGCCTTTGATGGTTTGTTTTTCCTGGCGAATATCTGAAGAAACAGACGCTTTGGCCGATTGTTTGTCATAAACAATTTTGAACATAGTCCCTTGTCCGTTTACTTTCAAATAAAGACTTGTCCGTTTACCACCATCTTCCGGATATTCATGTTCGTAATTTTCCCGTTTGGCCTTTCTTGCCTTTGCAGCCAATAACTCGCTAAGTAATATTTTCACTTTGTATTCGTAAACGTTATCAAAATTATGAATTCCCGACCCCGATAAATTAAACGCAGAAGAATTGATATCTGATTTAGGAAAAGTAATTTGTTGATCTTTAACGAAAACTTGCGAATGTAACGTGGAAAATTTAATGTTTTGAAGTTCTTCTAATGCGACAAAACGCGACAGATTTTCCAATGGTTTGAAATTGATCAACTCCCCTCCCTCTATCGTCAAATCACTTTCTACTGTGATCGCATCTTTTTTCAGATTCATTTGATTATCCCAAGCCACAGCAAAAGACAAATCTCCGGACAGTGATCCTTTAATATGTTCGGAACGTAGGACATCTTGTGAAAAGTTATGGAACGTTTGGAACATCTGCCGGACATCTAATTGTTGCAATTTTGTTTCGCCGAGTACTTGCAGGCCTTTTGCGTTCTGAGTAATTGTCCCTGTCCCGGAAACATTGCCCGCCATAGTTGAAAAGTTTACAGCCCTCACGGCAATCAAATTTGGTTTATAAGAAATGTTTGCCGTCAAATTTTCGGCTTTAAAATTTTGATAATAAAATGATAATGTCTTAAAAGAAATATCAAATAATATATCCTGCGGAAGAGATAAAGCGTTGCTTTTTGCCTTGTTATTCGCCGCCTGTGGTACTTCAGCCGTAACAAGAGAATCCACACAAAAATTCCGGGAGTCAACATTTGCACGAACGGACAAGGTTTTTTGCTGACGCAGCATATAAGGAATTAAATCTTTGATATTACCATTAACCAGGAAATCATTGTGATTCATCCGAAAAGAGAAATTCTTTAATGTTGTTTCTTTGTCAAATGCAACCGTTCCATTGATTTGATCAATACTATACCCTTTGTTTTTGAGCTTCATTTGTACATTCTTCAAATCAATCGTCCCTTGCAAATTCAACCGGCTAATATCTTCAGGTTTTTGTAACGATAATTTTTTTAATTGTGCGGAAATAGACAAAGCCCCTTTAGCCGATCCGTTAATGGTCGTTATTTCTTTGACAGGAATAAAATAATACAATTGGCTTAAATCAACATCGGCATCAATCTTGGCTGCAATCACAGGCTTTTTCAAATTTTGCACCGTAAATTTCCCCGATATAGCGCCTTTACCCATGCGACATGCAAAACTTTTGACAGTAATACTCGATTCTTTTTTCTTGGGATCGTAAGAGAATACCTCATCAAACGATAAATTAGTCAACTTGATTTTTGTCAGAAGATGTGTTACTTCTGCTTTTTCAGCATACATCCGTGCGTTGATAGCTGGGATATTTCCTTTATTAGCATATCCGGTCAAATCAACAGAAAAACTGAATATACCCTTTGCATGATAATCAGCAAGTGGCCGGGCATACTGTTCGGGAAGCAACGAAACAATGGATCCGTAATCCAAACGTTTCCCTTCAAAATGTAAATCAAGATCGACAAACTGGTCAATAGAAAATCCACCGGACGCTACCATATCCATTTTAGCAATGGTGAGATTTGTTTTTTGAATGGTATAAACCTGATCGTTGACATCCAACTTCCCTGATATCTCTATCGTCCGATCTGTTATATAAGATACATTTTCCACAGAAAGTGACCGCATAATACCTTTTAAATCAATACCAAGGGCATATTGTTTGGATGCAAATTTTCCGGTAAGTTCAGCTTTTTCAGCATATAAGGCAATATCAGTATCGCTTTGCTTGTGCCTATACCGTATATCGACGTGGCGCAAAGTAATATTTTGCAAATAAATGGTCGATGTGTCTGCCCCAGCCTGCGAACGCCAGAAAATGAAATTATGCTTGCCTTTTTCATCTGTAAGCAAATTGATATTTCCGTCGTTAATTTGGATCTTGGTAATTCGGAAATCTTTATTCAACAATCGAAATAAATTTAACTCGATAAAGATCTTTTGCGCCGACAAAAGTTGTTCGCCCTCATCGCCAAAAGAAAGAGCATCGAATCCCTTTACAGAACTCATCGTCACCTGTCTGAATTCGACCGATGCATTGGGAAATTTGCGGAATATGGAAAAATCAGCAGATTGTACTTGTATTTTTGTATCAACCTGTTTATTAATTTGGTTGATAACAAAATGTATGACTTCGTCCTGAAAAAAATGAGTGACAAAAAACCCTCCTGCTATTAGCAAGCTGATGATTACCAAAAATACAAGAGAAATTTTTTTCAAATATTTCACCCGGACGACTCAAATTTACCGTTTCTTATACGTGTCAAATCCTGTACCAATCTTTAATAGAATATATTGTTGGGATTTGAACTCAATATAGAAACGTATTTGAATGCGAGTTTAGTTTTTAAAAGGAATATTTTTCGGACATTTTATGCTTTTCCCGAACAATTATAATTTAAATCCTTCGTTTACCTGCCCATCGGACAAATAATATAACCCTCCTATACTGTTTTTGAAATTTTAAAGCAGCTTGATACCACAAAAAAGAGGTTACCGTTGGGCAACCTCTCTTCCATAAATCTTAAATTATTTTGTGTTATTGAATAATTGATTTGAATGTGCTGTCTTGGAAATATTTAGCAAATTCAACATCTTTCGCTGCATTAGCTTTTAAAGCTGCACTCTTAGAGCAAGCTGTACGCAAGTTGTTCATCAACAAATCAGAGTTTTGAGTTCTTGCACCAACAACAGCTTTTAGGTAATATACCAAAGCATCTTCGCTTCTAACAGAGTTCAATGTTGACAAAGCAGCATCGTTTTGTTTTGCCAATAATTTTGCCAATGCGGCATTAATTTCAACTTGGCTACCGAAATAAGTGATTGCGTCAGCATATCTTCCTTGGATGATTCTGATAGTACCTAAGTTGTAGCTTACATCGTTGCTTGAACCTGCTGCATTGAATAATTCTTCAGCAGCAGCGATGTTACCTTCACGAAGAGCAACAACACCTAAGTTATTTTTAACTGTAGCATTATCATTAACAGATTTTGCATCATTCAAAGCAGTTTTAGCTTCGCTGGTGCGGCCAAGGTTCAAATAAGCAACACCCAAGTTATTTTTTGTTCTGTAATCGTTCGGATAATAACGTGCGGCAGCTTGATAAATAGACAATTTTTTATTGTTATCTTGAGTCAAGGTTCCTGCATACAGAATTTCTTCCAATTTCAATTTGCTAGGATCGCTATCAAATTGAGCCATGATTTCTTGATCAGACAAACCAATGATTTCAACATTAACTGTCATTTTTGAACGACGCAATTGGGGAAGAATTTTCACTTTAATTTCTTCGAAAGCGGCAGCGAGATTGTGGATTTCGCGATCACGAACTGCAGGATCTGAATACATCGATAGAACGCGCAATACCAATTGCTTGTCGGCGATGTTCGATTCTTCCATCAATTTTTTGAAACCGTCCCAGTCTTCCGGAGTAGCCATCAATTTCAGAAAATCCGATTTAACCACTTCGTCAACCTTGGCAGCTTTGAAGTTCTTGGTGAAAAAGTCAGCACCGGTTTTTTCACGGCTTTTTGAAAGTTTATCGTTCAGTTCATAAGGACCGTCTGGCGAAGCATAAGCCGACAATTGCGAACTGGTGAATTGAATTCTTTCGTTGGCTGCAGCTGCTTTAACTGCATTAGTGAAAGCGGTAATTTCGGCTTTCTTGGTTTCGCTTCCACGAACATCAGATTGTTGAATCAGATATTTGATGTCAGCTTCGTAAGAGTCTGGAGTGATTCTTACATATTGGTCAGCTGCATAAGTAGCTTTACCATCTTTTTGAACCAATAAACAAGTAGTAATGATACCATCAGCTAATTTATACGGATCGAAATCAAGTGTTTTGCTTTTATATACTCCCGTTGCTCTCAACATCAATTCTGAAAGTTGAAATTCTGGCTTGTAAGCTACCTTGGAAGAGTAACTGAATGAACCGCCATCATAGCTAATCACTTTATTGTTTTCAGTTACCGATTCACCTTGTACTTTATATGTATCATAAGCCAACTCGTTACTGCCACTCTGCAATACCGGAGTGAGCTCTACAATCGCTTTTTTATTAAAATATTTGGCTGGATAAGTTCCATTAACGCTTATTGCCACATCGTTACCAACCAATTCGAGTACAGGTGGGTTAACCGTATATTTTACTTGATCGGCATTGTTTTTCATCTTTTTTAAAGGATTACAACCGCTCAAGATAATGCCCACAACTAGAGCAGACACTAAAATCAAATTATTCCTTTTCATAGCTTAACTTGGTTATTTGTTTAAGATTTATTTTTCTAATTCTATAACACCTGAAAATAATGATGCAAATTTACTGAATATTTTTACAAAACAATGTCCAGAGGCCTCGAAAATTTAAAAAAAGTTAAAATTTTTATTTTTTATTACGGCTTAAAACAAGCCTTTTAATTTAAAACATTGAATAACAATCCATAAAAGCACCGATTTTTACATTTCAGATTGCTTTTATTAAACAGTTCTCAAAGGGATTTTGTTTATTTATGTTAACGAATATATTCCATTCTTGATGCGTCCAAACGTAACATGATGAATAACAATATGGTAAATGCCCATAGCGAAGACCCTCCATAACTAAAGAAAGGCAAAGGAATTCCGATTACAGGCAATATACCGATAGCCATTCCGATATTGATGGTAAAATGTAAAAATAAAATGCTTAAAACACAATAAGCATATATCCGGCTAAACGCAGATCTTTGTCTTTCGGCAATAAAAAGTATCCGGAGCAACAAGATGAGAAATAAAATAACAACGACTGATGTGCCCAAAAAGCCCCATTCTTCGCCTACTGTGCAAAAAATAAAATCGGTACTTTGTTCGGGTACAAAATTATATTTGGTTTGTGTGCCCTGTAAAAATCCTTTTCCGGCAAAACCTCCCGAACCAATGGCAATTTTAGATTGGTTGACATTATATTCAATCCCCAAGGGATCTGATTCCATTCCTAGCATTACCCTGATTCGCTGTTGATGGTGCGGACTAAGAACGTTGTCGAATACAAAATCTACTGAAAAAGTAAGTAATATCGCACCGATGATAAATACAGTAATGGTTTTAGCCAAAGGGATACGGCTAAAAAGAGATGCGATAAGAAACACAAAAGCCGAGGCTGTTGCTACAAATAAAACGATTTCATAGAGATCAAATCTGTGAAGCAAAAAATGATCGGCTAACCATGTAAGCAAAAATATACCTGCAAAAATGCCAATTCCTTTTAAAAAGACTTTGGTTCGTTTGGACAGTAACCAAAAAGCAGCAAATCCAAGGAGAATCAAGCTGCAGATCAAATAAATTTTGTCATTTTCTGGTATTACCAATGATAAAATGAACAACACGACAGCAAGCAATCCAAATAAAATGACACTTAGTGGCAAACCCTCCCGGTATAGCACAATAAAAAATGCTAAATAAACAAGGCATGATCCCACATCAGGCTGTAAAAGGATTAGTGCTGGCGGCAAAAGTATAATGGTCGCTACAAGCAGTACGTTTCTGAAAGACATGAAACCCCACGAGTATTTTCCCATATATTTTGCCAAAGCCAAGCTGGTAGCGATTTTAGCAAATTCGGAGGGCTGAATTTGAATATCTCCAATAATAAACCAAGACTTCGCATTGTGCACTTCTTTACCCACAACCAATACAGCCACTAAGGAAAGTATGCATACAATATATATAGGATATGCAAAGTTTGAATAAAATTGAGTATCAATCAGGCAAATAGTTAAGGCCAATACCAATGCTGCAATAATCCAAATCATCTGTTTCCCGTAACGTTCAGCAATGGAAAATATGCTGGCATGCTCTTCATTGAAAACAGCTGCATAAATATTAAACCATCCCATGATGACCAAAAGCAGGTACAGTCCGATGGTGATCCAATCAATACTCCGGATAAGATTAGTTTGCCGCCTCACGGTTGTCGTAAATATTGAAATTCAACAATCGTTCTTCTATCCATGGACGTGTAATAGCGCCCGTTAAATATTTTTCTATCATCAATGAAGCTACAGGGGCTGCCCATGTTCCGCCGAATCCGGCATTTTCCACATACACAGCTACAGCTATTTTTGGATTTTCGCGAGGTGCAAAAGCCATAAATGTTGCATTATCTTTTCCATGCGGATTTTGTGCAGTACCTGTTTTTCCACATAATTCTATTCCCGGGATGGCCGCTCCGTGCGCAGTACCTCCGGGACCTGTCACAGCATATGCCATTCCTTCTTTGATCACATCGAAAAAGGAAGTATCCACTTTGGTATAATGCTTTTGGGCATATTGTTCCGGAATAATATCACGTCCGTCAACTTTTTTAATCAAATGAGGGGTGTAAAAATATCCTCCATTAGCAATTAATGCTGAAAAATTAGCCATTTGCAAAATAGTATTTCCCATTTCGGCTTGACCAATGGCCAACGAGATAATGGTAAGCGATTTCCATGAACCGGTAGGGAAATAACGCCGGTCGTAATATTCTGCAGAAGGGACATTACCATTAAGCTCTTGAGGCAAGTCAACGCCTAATTTACGCCCAAAACCAAATGACATAATATCATCGCGCCATTGAACGTAGTCGGCACGCGTAGTACCGTGTTTCTGGCTATCAATTATATTGCGAAACACATAACAAAAATAGGCATTACAAGAATTTCCGATCGCTTGTGGCAAGTTTAATGGCGAAGCATGGTTGTGGCAACCCACATGCAACGATCCTGCATAATAACCTCCCGCACATCCATACATAGTCGATGGTGTAAGTGTACCCTCCTGAAGACCGACCAAACCATTTGCCACCTTAAACGTTGATCCCGGAGGATATGATGCCATAACCGACCGGTCAAAAAGCGGCCTGCTTGGATCGCGCTCCAATTTTCGGTAATTTTCCGAACGAACACGTCCGACCAATAACGAAGGATCATAATTGGGCATGGAAACCATGGCCAATATTTCACCCGTTGACGGCTCAATAGCCACAGCAGCTCCCCGCATCTTACCCATTAATTTTTCGGCATAAGCTTGCAGCTCCGCATCAATAGATATCGTCAAATCAGAGCCAACAACAGCAGTTGTATCATGTTCGCCATTGCGGAACGAACCAACTACCCGGTTTTTTACATCAACCAACTGAATATAGACTCCTTTTTGGCCACGTAACTCTTTCTCATAATACCGTTCAATACCGCTTTTACCCACATAATCCCCCATCCGGTAATAAGAATCATTCTTGATATCGCTCGAATCGACTTCCGTCACATATCCCAAAAGATGAGGTGCAATGGGACTTACATAAGAGCGCAATGTACGAGCCTGAGCAAAAAATCCGGGAAACTTATACAGCTTTTCTTGTAATATGGCATATGTTTCAGCCGACATTTGCTTGAGGAATAATGATGGCTTGTAGTATGAATACCCTCTGGTACTCTTTAATTTCAGAAATGTTTGTTTTACCTCTGCCGGCTCCATGCCAATGATCCTTGCCAACTCAACCGTATCGAATGGCTTAACATAGTATGGAGTTACCATCAAATCATAAGCCGCCACGTTATTAACAATCTGATTCTCATTGCGATCCAGAATCAACCCTCTTGCCGGATATTGGGTTACTTGGCGTTGTGAATTATTGTCGGCAGAAATTTTATATGAATCGTCGATAATCTGTAAATAAAACAGACGCCCTAACAGTACCAAACCTGTCAGGATAACAAATGCTCCAATAAAATATTTCCGGATATCAAGATTCATTTGGATCGGGTAACAAGGAATTGACAGATAAAGATAAGCAAAATTGTGAAAACTGAGCTTGCCAATGCCCGCAACGTGGCAGGCAATATATCATCAAAACCAAACGATTCAATCCAAAAAAGCACCAAATGGTGCGCCACCACTAAAATAGTTGTATATCTGGCAAACCAAGGAAAACCCAACGATTCTATAGTCGGTTCCATTCCCGGCTCATAACCGTCATGTGGAGCAATAAAGCGAAGCAAATGAATCCGCAAATAACCCACAAAAACGGTAGCCATCGTGTGATAGCCAAGTGTAACCGAAGCAATGTCAATAGTCAAACCCATAATGAAAGAAGACACCAAAATCAGCCATCCCGGAGTTTCAAATGGAAGCAAAAGCACAAACATGACATACAGGTATGGGTTGACAAAACCACTGAACTGTATGTTGTTCAAAATAAAAAGCTGTAAAAACACCAACAGCAAAAACCGGCCGATATTGATTCCTAAAACTCTAATCATTTTCCAAAATTTTTGCTTCGAGATCCTCTTTCTCCGATTTTAGTAAATCTTCAATCACTGTGACATAATGCAAACTCCTAAAATCTGTAGCTAACCGGACATCGATCGTATAAAAGTTTCCGTCCTTGGCTTCTACCTTATCTACAAATCCGACCAATATGCCCTCCGGAAAACTATCGGAAAATCCGGAAACAACAAGAGTATCACCTATTGTCACCGGGACATGCAACGCTATCTCATGCAATGTAGCATAGCGGTATGAATAACCATCCCATGTCAATGCGCCGTAATAATCATTCTTCTTAAACTTAGTACTGATCCGGAAATTCGTATTGATCACGGGGATCACTGTCGCAAAATTGTCAGACACACCATACACCGTACCGACAATGCCGTCGGGGCCAATCACTGCCATATCAGCAGCAACGCCTTGATTCCGGCCTCGGTTAATCGTAAGGTAATTATATTGCTTATTCGTACTGTTATTGATTACCTTGGCTGAGGAATAAATGTAACGTTGCCGGGTAACCAAATTAACATTCGTGCGGCGAGTTGTATCAATATTATCATACGCTTCGGACGATATATTGTGAAGCCGCGTATTTTCTTCCAGCAAAGATTGATTGATTCTTTTTAGGATCAGATATTCATGCCATTTACTCATCTGGCTATACATCGATCCCGAAACAACATTCATGTTATTGACAAATGCATCTCTTTGGATGTAATTATTCTGAACGAGCAGAAGAAAACCACATCCTTCCAGAACAAGAAAGAGAAAAAACAAATGATGATTTAGAAAAAACCGGATGAGCGTGCGCATGATTACTTATGTTTTCCGGAAAGATCAACCGGTCCTGGCAATTTAAATGATTACCTCATCAAGAACGGGAATTTATCTATATTCTTTAATGCGATTCCTGTACCACGAGCAACAGCACGCAAAGGATCTTCAGCAACTTTAAAAGGAATATTAATTTTATCATTTAAGCGTTTATCCAGCCCTCGAAGCAATGCGCCTCCTCCAGCCAAATAAATACCTTGATTGACAATATCTGCATACAATTCAGGCGGCGTTTGTTCCAACACATCCAATATAGCTGTTTCAATGCGGGAAATAGACTTATCCAAACAATGTGAAATTTCTTGATATGACACAGGAACTTCAACCGGAAGTGCTGTCATCAAATTGGGGCCACGCACAATAAAATCTGCTGGAGGATTAGCCAAATCAGGCAACACTGAGCCTACTTGTATCTTAATTTCCTCGGCAGTACGCTCTCCGATACGGATATTATGTTGTTGACGCATATAATCCTGAATATCCGCCGTAAAAATATCTCCTGCAACAGTAATCGAGCGGTTGCAAACAATGCCACCCAATGCAATAACAGCGATTTCAGATGTACCACCTCCTATATCCACCACCATGTTGCCAGACGGCGCGGTTACATCTAAACCTATTCCAATAGCTGCAGCCATTGGTTCATAAATCATGTACACATCGCGACCGCCGGAATGTTCGGCAGAGTCACGTACCGCACGTACTTCCACTTCAGTACTTCCAGATGGAATACACACAACCATCCGTATAGAAGGCGTAAACCAATGATTCCGGGTATTAATCATCTTGATCATTCCCTTAATCATCTGTTCGGCTGCATTAAAGTCAGCAATCACTCCATCGCGCAACGGACGAATTGTTTTGATATTTTCGTGCGTCTTGCCGTGCATTTGCCGTGCCTTTTCGCCAATGGCCACCAACTTTCCCGTCATGCGGTCTACCGCTACAATCGACGGTTCATCAACTACTACTTTGTCATTATGGATGATGATGGTATTGGCTGTACCAAGGTCCATCGCTATTTCCTGAGTGAAAGAGAATAATCCCATGTCTATATCTGATATATCTTATAAATTCTTATTTTAATGCTTGAAATGTCTGATTCCGGTAAATACCATCCCGATATGCCATTTATTGCAACATTCAATTGATTCATTATCACGAATCGATCCTCCCGGTTGAACAATTGCTTTAACTCCAGCTGCAGCAGAAAGTTCCACGCAATCTGAAAATGGAAAATATGCATCGCTCGCCATTACTGAGCCATTGAGATCAAAACCAAAATTCTTGGCCTTTTCAATCGCATGCTTCAACGCATCAACGCGCGACGTTTGCCCAACTCCGCTTGCAATCAATTGTTTATCCTTAGCCAATACAATAGCATTCGACTTGCTATGTTTGACGATCTTATTGGCAAAAGCCAAATCAGACAACTGCTCTTTGGTAGGAACAACTTCCGTCACAGGTTTCATCTGTTCCGGTGTTTCCGTGGACTGATCCCTGTCTTGCACCACTGCACCATTGAGGAGTGATTTGAATTGACGGTCGGCCAATTTGGTATTTTTTTGCTTAAGCAAAATCCGGTTCTTCTTGCCTTTAAGCAACTCAACTGCTTCAGGGACATAATCCGGAGCTATCAACACTTCATAAAACAACGCATCAATCTCTTTTGCCGTTTCCAAATCGACTGTACGATTCGTAATCAATACTCCACCAAAAGCCGAAACCGGATCGCCTGCCAATGCTTTCTTCCAAGCATCGAGCAGCGAAGATGATGAAGCCAGCCCGCAAGCATTATTGTGTTTCAAAATAGCAAATGTTGGTTCTTCAAACTCAGCGATCAAACTCACTGCCGCATCGATATCCAACAGGTTATTGTATGATATTTCTTTACCATTCAACTTTTCGAACAAAGCATCGAAATTTCCAAAGAACAAACCTTTTTGGTGCGGATTTTCACCATAACGAAGAATCATGGCCTCCGAATCGCTCTGTTTAAAAACAGGTATACCCAGCTCTTTATTGAAATAATTAAAAATAGCTGTATCGTAATGCGAAGAAACATTGAAGGCGGCGGCGGCAAAAACCCGGCGATCTTCCAATGAAGTTTCTCCATTCTTTGTGTTCAGCAAATTCAACAATGGCTCATATTCCCGTTTAGACGGCACAATAACCACATCATTGAAATTCTTGGCTGCGGCACGAATCAATGATATGCCACCAATATCTATTTTTTCAATAATCTCAGCATCAGTAGCGCCCGATGCTACCGTTTCTTCAAAAGGGTACAAATCGACAATCACCAAATCTATATCAGGAATGCCATACTTCTCGGTTTCAGCCAAATCACTTGGCTCATCGCGCCGGTAAAGTATTCCACCAAAAACTTTTGGATGTAACGTTTTTACCCGGCCGCCAAAAATAGATGGGTATTGAGTAAGCTCTTCAACAGCTATAACAGGTACACCCAATCCTTCAATAAAACTTTTTGTGCCCCCTGTGGAGTATATTTTCACTTGTAGTTGATCTAATTTTTTTACAATCTCATCCAAGTGATCCTTATGATAAACCGAAATCAGTGCCGACTTAATTCTCTTTATACTCCCCATTACGTTGTTTTTAAGGCTCGCAAAGTTATTAAATAATCTGTTTAAATTTGCGAAATCTCAGAGATTTTTTAATATAAATTATTAATCTCTGAATCATGCACGTATAGAACGTTACATGTGTTGATTTTATTATACCAAACCTGTATGGAAATTTCATATCTGATATTGGGCGGCAACATAGGAAACCGAAACGATTATTTGAACCAAGGTGTAAAACTATTGGAGAAAAAAGCCGGAAAAATATTGCGGTTTTCATCAATATATGAAAGTGAACCATGGGGTTGTGTACACGAAAACTGGTTTTTAAACCAGGTGGTTGAAATTGAAACTGATCTTACACCAGAAGACTTGCTGAATGTGACCCAAGATATAGAATATCAACTTGGTCGCACCCGAACAACAAAAAACTATCAAGCAAGAACGTTGGATATTGACATTTTGTTCTACGGAAAGCATATCCTCAATTTGCCCAACTTAATTATCCCACATCCCCGTATAGCCGAGCGGTTATTTGTATTAGAACCTTTATCGCAGCTAATTCCCGAGTTTATCCATCCGGTTTTGTTTCAATCTATCAGCACATTAAAAAATATTTGTAGTGACACTTCGCAAATAAATATTTGGGAACAATAAATTTTAATATAAAACTATGAACATTGAACAATATCGGGA
>JAVBPN010000332.1:0-5699 GCA_031549585.1 Bacteroidales bacterium | reverse complement strand
CGAAAAAAATATAAAGCGAGCATTAATTTTTGTGATGAAAATTATTTCCGGATGTTTAATCTCCGGATGCTACAGGGGCGTTGGCTAAGCAACAAGGAACCGCAAGATGGGATTCCGGAGGCGGTAATCACTCGAAAACTTTCCGACCAGATAAGCGGAGATTCCGATCCGATTGGGAAAATCATACATGTCCAAAATCGGGACTTTCGAGTCGTTGGTATAATGTATGCCTTTAAAAGGCGTGATGTCGATGATCCGGATAATGCAGTGTTTTTGCCTGCTTATCTCATGCCGGAAGACTATAAAAATGGATATTATGTTCTGGTACAATGTAAAAAAGGAATGTTTTCTGAATTCTCAAAAGAGTATTTCAATCAATTTCAACGTACTTTGCCGGATGACAAAGTCCTGCCTAGATGTATTGAACTTAATTCGGTACGGGATACACTGAACTTTTTCGATTTCCTTGATGCTTATATTATGGGTATTCCTACAGTTTTCATGGTCGTTTTTGCTTTCTTAGGCACTTTTGGTTTGATTTGGTTACAAACCAAAAAACGTTTCGATGAATTTGGGTTACGAATAGCTGTGGGCGCCACTCCTGCTCAACTTAAGAGATGCGTTATTGCCGAGAGTATCATGTTAACCTCATTTGCTATGATTCCGGGCCTCATTGTCTTTGCCAACTTATATGCTTTTGCACCCAAAGGTTGGGAATTTCTGACGGCAGTGGGTGTGGCCATCGTATTAATGTGGCTATTTTCCGTTTTCAGTGCATGGTATCCGGCAAAACAGGCGTCAAAAATACAACCGGTAGAAGCATTACGGGCAAACCAATAGAACACAGATGACACTGATTACGCTGAAGATCACAGAAAAAAACAGTGAATATCTGTGTAATTCGTGTAGTCAGTGTTCCATTAATCAAAAATAAAAAATCAAAATGTTCAAGAATTATTTTCTCACCACCATTCACACATTACGGCAAAACCCGCTCTATACGGTATTGAGTGTGTTCGGCATTGCGCTCACGTTTGTGTTTGTATGCATTTTATTTGTCATGTTTCAAACGCTTAAAGGAGATTATCAATTACCCGGATATGCCAACAGGACATGGGCAGTATACTCATTAAGCGATGAAAACCACGAATTGAGATATATTACCCCGGAATTTTACAGGCAATATATTGCCGGGATGAAAACCCCAGAAGCCATATTTATTAGAAACCACGATTGCCTTACTGATTTGGAAGTGAATGGCCGATTATCCATGTTCAATTTAGCATATATTGATGGTGACTACTTTAATGTATTTCGCTTTAAGTTTTTGGAAGGACGTGCAATAACTAGAAATGAACTTGATGAAAATATCCCGGTAGTTGTGATAGATAAATATACGGCCAATGCATTTTTTCAGAACGAAAGCGCTGTGGGTAAAGCAATAACCATACTCGGACGCGATTTTAAAGTTGTTGGAGTGGTTGATAACACCTCGATTTTAGATGCAGGAATGTCAAATTCCAACTTGTGGCTTCCTTTGTTATTTTATTCAAGACAGGGTTTGTCATTTTCGGTATTTCTTACCGCCAGGGATGAGTCGACAATCCCTCAAATCCGCAATGAATTTGAGCAAATCCTCCAGAAAGCCGGTTTGGCCGAAGGTACAGAAATAAAAATAAAACAAGCCGAAGTACTTACCCCCAAAATCACAGTTGTACCATTTTCCAGCATTATTTTTTTACTGTTGCTCATCCCAGCATTAAATATCCTCTCGCTCAACATGAGTAAATCATATGGCCGTTCGGAAGAAATAGCCATAAGAAAAACATTCGGTGCAACCAATCTTACAATATTCGGGCAACTGCTTACCGAAACCATATTGTTAACCACCATAGGAGCGTTTTTAGGCATTTTGCTTACTCCATTGTTACTGAACGCACTCGACAACCTGCTACTTCGTAGTATGATGATACCTTTTTTTCTATCTTTTGACTTTGATGTGCTGAACATCTTTCTATTTTCCATTCCGTGCATCCTGGTATTTAGTTTTCTTTCAGGAAGCATCCCGGCTTGGTTCATCATTAAACGGAACATTGTAAATACACTAAAGGAAGAAACAAAATGATACGACAAACATTAATTTTATTGTGGAATCGGCGGAGGCAACTGGTATGGATATATTT
Organism: Bacteroidales bacterium; assembly: GCA_031549585.1. Classification (GTDB taxonomy): domain Bacteria; phylum Bacteroidota; class Bacteroidia; order Bacteroidales; family UBA4181; genus JAIRLS01. The sequence goes on along the minus strand of JAVBPN010000332.1, from coordinate 3,516 downwards.
GGAACAGATGTTGGTCTTTATCGTTATGATATTCTGTTTTACCAATATTTCAGATGTATTGAATCGCTATTTTGTACCAGGAAAATTAGTTTTCAACGATGTTGCAATGATCGGTTACCAGCCAAAGAATAATGTGTCCCATGATAGTGATGACCGCAAGGCTTATTCCCAACAATTCAAAACATTGGCTCAAGCCCTTGAACAATCGCCTGGTGTGTCATACATTAGTTATGTAAGTGGTGGTGTGCCATTTGAGAGCTCTTCGTCTTTTACCGATTCGATATTGTTTGCACAGAAGAAATATCACACTTTATATGACTATTGTGATGAAAATTATTTTAAGATGTTTGGCCTCCGCCTGTTATCCGGGCAGTGGTTGAGCAACCAGGAACCCGAAGATGGAGTTCCCACAGCTGTTGTTACCCAAAAACGTGCCGAACGGAGCGGCGGAGGGGAAGATGTATTGGGGAAAACCGTACAAATCCGTAACCGCGATTTTCGGATAGTCGGAATTTTGAAAGCATTCAAAAGAAGGGATACCCAAGAACCGGATGCTACCATATTCCTACCTGTTTATTTATTAGGTTTTGGAAATAATGCTGTATTGGTTCAATGTAAAAAAGGAATGTTTACCGACGTTTCAAGCGAATACCTGGAATTATTTCATCAGCGTTATTCATCCGATAAAGTAGCGCCTTTATGTCTGGAACTTAAGGCGGCTCGCAACATGTCTAAATTTGATAGTTTCCTGGGAGTTTACATGGCTATCATCCCTACCGCTTTTTTGGTCGTCTTTGCTTTCTTTGGTACATTTGGCCTCATTTGGATGCAATCCAGGAAACGTTTCGATGAATTTGGCTTGCGCCTGGCATTGGGTTCCACACCTGCTCAACTCAAACGGTATGTGATTTTAGATAGTTTGCTGCTCACCACCTTTGCCATGATTCCGGGCCTCATTGTTATGACCAATCTCTATGCTTTTGCCCCCAAAGGTTGGGAATGGATCACAGCGGTTGGTGTGGCGATTTTATTGATGTGGATATTCTCCGTTTTCAGCGCCTGGTATCCGGCAAGGCAAGCGGCAAAAATACAGCCTGTAGAAGCGTTACGGGCAAACCAATAGAACACGGACAGCACTAATCACACTGAAGACCACAGTAAAAAACAGTGAATATCTGTGTAATCCGTGTAGTCAGTGTTCCATTAACCTAGCGCAGCGTTCTCATGAGCGTTAGCGAGTAATCAAAAATTATTATGATTTTAAAACAAACCTTTTCGATGCTATGGCAAAACAAGTATTTTGCTTTTCTGAGCCTGTTCGGCATCAGTATTACCATTGCTGTGATCATGGCATTTTTCATTGTCCTTGAAAATAAAACGGGCAACATTGCTCCGGAGGTCAATGCCAGCCGGATGGTGTTTTTGGGCGATTATACGGTAGAAGAAAAGCAGGGAAATGATACTTGGTGGAATGGATACGATCGTATTCAACGGGAAATAGCAGAAAAATGCCTTCTTCATTTAAATTCGGCAGAACAAATATCTTTTTTCAGAGGTGAACAGATTTATTTAGTGATTAAAGGGATTGATGAATTAACGTTTCTTGTTCATACGGATCAATGTTATTGGGATTTGTACCGGTTTAAATTTTTATCCGGAAGAGGCTTCACCAATGAAGAATTTAACAGGCAAGATCCGGTAATCATTATATGCCGCGATTTGGCCAATAAACTGTTTCTCGAAACGGAACCTATTGGCCAAACGATTACAATTAATTTTGTTGATTACCGGGTGGTCGGGGTTGTAGATGATGTTCCCATGTCTTGTGTAAATACCTATGCTCAAATATGGACTCCTTGTTTTGAAACAACTCCGCTTTCAGATTATTGCAATATGGCGATTTTGCTCAAAAAGGATGCGACACCAAAAGATCTTCAAAAAGACGTGGATGACGCGTGCAATCAACTTAATTTATCCGGTGAATTTCCAAATAAAAAATTCAGTGTCACTTTTTTTACACGTTTAGAGCAGGTGATGCACCGTAAGTCTGATATTCTTTCGCCTCGAAGCTGGAATAGTAATGATGGAAAGCTACTGAGGGATTTTATTTTTCGTTGGTTTGGCTTGTTGGGGGCATTTTTGTTGATCATGCTGAGCAACCAGACCGGGGTTAATCTTACACGAATTCGCGAACGTTCGGTGGAAATGGGTATTCGCAAGGCTTTTGGTGCAGGACGTGTTATGCTTATATTGCAATTGTTTTCCGAAAATATCTTTATATCTGCATTAGGAGGTCTGATAGGAACTTTATTGGCTTGGTGGATCGTATCTTTATTCAAATTGCAATTATTTGCGCTCAACCATGTGTTTTTTTCATCCAATTTGTTTTTGATATCCCTGTGTCTCGTCTTTTTTGTCGGCATTTTTACATCTCTCATTCCTATGCGCAGGGTAATCAGATCTTCAATCAGTGAAAACTTAAAGGAAGAATAAGGAACACATCTTTAAATACCTCGGAAACTTTTATTTTGATCATAAACCAAATTCTATGATAGCACATATCTTAAAATACATATGGAACCAGAAACGATCCAATGCGTTTACTTTTGTTGAAATCATCATTGTTTCCATAGTCTTATTTTTTACAATTGATTTCATAACTGTGCAAATCCGGCTTTACTTGATGCCTGTTGGGATGTCTGTAGATAACGTTTGGCAATTGCAACTGATACAGCGAAACTATAATGATAAAACAACAGACACGATTCGAAAAGCTCATTTGATGCATGTGGAACAACTGATTGAAAGCATGCCCGAAACAGAATGTGTGACCACAGTGCGTAATTTTCCATTCATGCAAAATCATAGAACTTATGGAGGGTACAATGAAATACATTTTTTCAGGGAAGATGTAACGGAAACCTATGCTCAGGTTACGGCGCTTGAGCTGTTGAAAGGGCGTTGGTTCACTCAGGAGGAGGTTGATAATAAATTAGGTGTTGCTGTGATCACTGCTGACATAGCTGACAAATATTTTCATAAAGATTCAGTCTTGGGCAAAACCAAGCGTTTAGGTAAAGTAAATGGAAATGATTTTCCAGAAGTAATAGGTGTGGTACGTCCTATTAAATATACTGATTTTGAGAAGCCGCAATCAACCATGTTCTCGCCTAATCGTATAGATGAGACGTTCAGATGGGGCTTTCCACAAATGGCAATTCGTGTTAAACCGCAAGTAAGCAACTTCCCGGAAATATTTGATCAAGAAGTTCGTGAAAAAATACGCGTTGCAGAATTTGGCATGTTGCCAATCAAGCATGTTGCTACATATCGTGAAGAAGCCAACCAAAAAGTCACCAATCAAATTGTTATCTATGGGGTAGTGACGGGGTTTTTGCTGTTGACCATTTTTCTTGGTGTTGGTGGTATCTTTTGGAAAAGGGTATTAATGCGTCGCTCTGAAATTGGCCTTAGAATGGCTTTGGGGGCTACATCTCGTAATGTAAACAAAATTGT
>JAVBPN010000401.1:0-10169 GCA_031549585.1 Bacteroidales bacterium | reverse complement strand
GGTTTGATAATGATGTGGAAAGGTTTTCAAATCTGGAAACCGGACAGGTATCAACTGTAGATGCGTCATTGTCGCTTCAATTAATCACCGAAGCGGCTAAGAAAATTTGTCCTCAAGCGAAAAACTTGTTGGATATAGGCTGTGGAGCGGGTAATTATACATTGCGTATGCTGACGGAGATTCCCGGCCTGAATTGTACATTGATTGACCTCAGTATGCCGATGTTGAGCCGGGCAAAAGAGCGGGTCAGTTCCAAAACATCAGGAAACGTTGAAGTGATACAAAGTGATATCCGCCAAGCGAAATTGGAAGACAACCAATATGATATTATGTTAGCTGGGGCAGTATTGCATCATTTGAGGGAGGACAACGATTGGGAATCCGTTTTTTCCAAATTATTCAGAATACTCAAAAAGGGAGGTTGCTTAATGATATCGGATTTAATTGCCCAACAATCGGAGGTGTTGACAGATTATTTTACGGATAAGTATATGGAGTATTTGACAAACCTTAAGGATGCTTCATATGCAAAGCATGTGTTGGCATACGTGGAGAAGGAAGATTCTCCAAGATCATTGAATTACCAACTCGAATTAATGAAAAAAGTAGGTTTTCGACAAACGGATGTCCTTCACAAAAACATTTGTTTTGCCGCTTATTGCGGGATTAAATAAATTGCAATAGGAGTTTAGGAAATTGCTGAATATTAAAACAATACCAACAGAATGGAACCGTATCATCAGGATGCATTAATCGAAGCTGGTTGTGATGAAGCCGGCCGCGGATGTCTGGCAGGGCCTGTATTTGCTGCTGCTGTAATTCTGCCTAAGGATTTTTATCATCCGACATTGACCGATTCAAAAAAACTAACTCATAAGCAGCGTTACCTTTTGCGCGATGAGATACAGAAACAGGCTGTTGCATGGGCGGTAGCATCGTACAGCAATCAGGAAATCGATAAGGTAAATATTCTAAAGGCGTCTATTCTTTCCATGCATCAAGCTGTCTCAAAACTCGCGGTTCGACCTGAATTGCTGATTATCGATGGAAATTATTTTATTTCTTATCCCAATATTCCGCATCGGTGTTTTGTAAAAGGCGATGGAATCTATTATTCAATTGCAGCAGCATCTGTGCTTGCCAAAACATATAGAGATGATTATATGATGGCATTGTCGAAAGAATATCCGCAATACTGTTGGGAGAAAAACAAGGGATATCCGTCATTAGAACATCGTAAGGCTATTGCAGCACATGGTATTACGCCTCATCATCGAAGATCATTCCGATTGTTGCCGGAACAAATGGAAATACCCTTTTGAAGCGAAATGCAATTTGATTGCAAAAATCAAATGATTAGCACATTAAATGATATTTTTCTAAAACATTGATTATTTTTGCATTTGTAATGAGACCAATTGAAACTTGTTAGGTCTATTGTTATACACAACATGTTAAAACGGATAACGGGCATATTATTAATTCTATTGGCCAATATTTCATTATTGACCTTTGAAGCCATTCCTCACCATCACCATGGGGAGGTCATATGCTTTGTCCATCAACATTGTGATCAAGGGCATCATCATTATGCGGACAACCCATGTCATAACGATTCATCGTGTCCGGCAACACAACACGATCATTCTTCCGACGCTTCTTGTTGCTCTTTATTCAAGTGGTTTATCGTTCCGGCATCCCAGAAAGATGATTGTGCTGATCAGAACGTTGCCTTTATCGATAATGGACATGTATTCCAGTTAGATGGCATACCCAGTGTTCTGGAAATTTCTACGTTACAAATATGCTTGCCATTTAGGCAAAAGCCATATACAAATACTTACTTGCTCACATACGTAAGCTGTGACCTTGGTTTACGTGCTCCTCCTTTTTGTTGATTTAGATTTATTTCCATTTTCTGGAAAAATAACCGGATTGAGGTGATCTCATTTCGTTGTTTTCTATATCATTATATTATTCAATCAACAAAAAATGAAATATATCACATATATAACCATATGGTGTGTCCTGATGTTTGCTGCGGCGTGTGGGCATACCAATGATCATGCGGATCATGATCACGACCATGACCATAATCATGAAGAGGTCCATGACCATGATCACGAAGGGCATGATCACGAGAGCGAAAGCGTCCAATCGACAGAACATCCCGGCGAAATCTCGTTTAGCAAGGTACAGGCCGAAGCTGCTGGGTTGCAGATACAGCAAATTGCAGCGAAGCCATTTGCAGCGGTGATTAAGGTTGGCGGGCAAATACAGGCTGCACAAGGTGATGAAATTACATTGGTAGCTACAGCCGGAGGAGTAGTTTCTTTTGTAAAAACAATGGTTGAAGGCGCTGCCATCAAGCAGGGCGAAACGTTGCTTACTATTTCAGCAAAAAATTTAGCCGAAGGTGATCCAGTGCTGAAAACAAAATTGGCCTACGAAACCGCTGAACGTGAATACCGGCGTGCTCAATCTTTGTTGAAAGATACACTCGTGTCGCAACGGGAGTATGAACAAGCACGACTTAACTTCGAAACAGCCAAAGTAGCATATGATGCTCTGGCAGCAAGTCAAACTTCGAAAGGAGTCAGTGTTGCGTCATCCATCGATGGATGGGTCAAAAATAAGCTGGTGAACGAAGGAGATTACGTTGCCATGGGGCAACCGATTGTAACTATTTCCAGGAACAAACGGCTACAGCTGAAAGCCGAAGTGCCTGAACAATATTACCAAAATCTTTCATCTATCCGGTCTGCAAATTTTTTGACGCCTTACGATCGGAAGTTATATCAAATTGCCGAATTAAACGGACGCTTGATTTCCTATGGCAAATCGTCCGGAGATTCTTTTTATATTCCGGTAAATTTTGAGTTTGACAATATTGGGACAATGATTCCAGGCGCGTTTGTTGAAGTCTATTTGTTGGCAGAAGCTACCGAAAATGCAATTGCTGTGCCGCTTACTGCTTTGATCGAAGAACAGGGGATTTATTCTGTATTTATCCGATTAGAAGAAGGAATATACATGAAACAGCAAGTCAAAATCGGTACTGATAACGGACAGGATGTCCAAATCCTATCAGGCTTAAAAGTGGGAGATCAGGTAGTTGTGAAAGGTGCAATGCAAATAAAACTTGCGTCTAATGCTTCTGTTATACCCGAAGGACATTCACATAGCCACTAAGAGAATGACTGATGATCGGTTGAGTATGGTTTCATTTAGAAATGAGAATCAGTATTCATCTGTTTTATCAGCGTCATCAGTGTTCCATTAAATCAGAAATCAAATATGTTAAATAAAATCATACAATTTTCGTTAAACAACCGCTTGGTGGTATTGGTCATATCTGTTTTGATATTCATGGCCGGTATATATACGACGACACGAATGGAAGTGGATGTATTTCCCGACCTGAACGCTCCCACTGTGGTTGTGATGACTGAAGCTCCGGGCATGGCTCCTGAGGAAGTAGAACGTTTGGTAACATTTCCTGTGGAAACAGCCGTCAATGGAGCGACCAACGTGCGGCGTGTGCGGTCATCGTCCACAACCGGATTTTCGGTAGTATGGGTAGAATTCGATTGGGGAACGGATATTTACCGTGCCCGCCAAATTGTTTCAGAAAAACTATCCATAGTCAACGAATCTCTTCCTGAAAACGCGGGAAGCCCTGTTTTGGGGCCACAATCATCTATATTAGGTGAAATCCTGATTATTGGCCTTACGGCTGATAGCACCTCTCTTCAGGATTTGCGTACCATTGCCGATTGGTCTATTCGTCCGCGGTTACTTTCGACCGGAGGTGTGGCACAAGTGACTGTGCTTGGCGGTGAAATTAAGGAATATCAAATATTACTTGATCCTGCTCGGATGAAGCATTACGGAATAACCCTTGATGAAGTAATGTTGGCAGTGGACAACATGAATCAAAATGCGTCGGGAGGTATCCTTTATGAGTCGGGCAACGAATATATTGTTCGCGGGATGTTGGCGACTGACCATACGGATTTAATAGGCAAAGCTTTGGTGAAAACTGTGAATCGTTCGCCTATATTGCTCGAAAACATTGCCCAAATACAAATAGGAAATAAAACACCCAAGTTGGGGATTGCGTCCGAACGCACCAAACCTGCTGTTTTGATGACAGTTACCAAACAACTTGCCGTAGGAACCATTGAGTTAACACAAAAGATTGATGCTTCCATCGAAGATATTCATAAAACACTGCCTCCTGACGTACATATTTCCACAGATGCATTTCGTCAATCGCGTTTCATTGAAAACTCCATTGGGAATGTACAAAAGGCATTGCTTGAAGGCAGCATCTTTGTTGTGATTGTCTTGTTTCTCTTCTTAATGAATGTCCGCACGACATTTATTTCATTGGTTGCTATTCCTTTATCGCTATTGACAGCCATTCTTACTTTGAAAGTAATGGGGCTTACCATCAATACGATGAGTCTTGGAGGAATGGCCATTGCCATTGGTTCATTGGTGGATGATGCGATTGTTGATGTGGAAAATGTGTATAAACGTTTGCGTGAGAACCGGCATAAACCGGAATCCGAACGGCATGATGTTATTACTGTGGTTTATAACGCGTCGTGTGAAGTCCGGATGCCTATTCTTAATTCTACGCTTATCATCATTGCTAGTTTTGTGCCGTTATTTTTTCTGACCGGAATGGAAGGGCGCATGTTGGTGCCACTTGGCATTACTTTTATCGTATCGCTTATTGCATCAACGATTGTGGCGCTGACGGTCACTCCTGTGTTAAGTAGCTATATGTTGGGACGAAGTCCAAAAGATTCAAAATCAGATCGCGAACCATTTTTAATCCGAAAATTAAAAAGTGGATATAGCAGAGCGTTGGCTTGGTCGCTCAATCATCGAAAAATAATAGGAGGGGTCACACTCGGCTTGCTGATTGGCGCTATTGTTACATTTTTCACATTGGGGCGAAGCTTTCTGCCGCCATTTAATGAAGGTTCACTGACAATCAATGTCAGTACTCTACCGGGAATTGCATTAGACGAGTCTGATAACATTGGACGACATGCTGAAGAGCTGCTTTTGAGTATTCCCGAAATACAAACTGTAGTGCGAAAAACCGGGCGTGCCGAACTCGATGAGCATTCTTTTGGTGTGAATGTGTCTGAAATAGAAGCTCCTTTTTTGCTCGACAAGCGTTCTAAAGAAGAAATGATATCGGAAGTTCGCGAAAAGCTGAAAACACTTCCGGGGACGAATATTGAGATCGGGCAGCCCATATCACACCGGATTGATGCCATGTTGTCCGGATCAAAAACCAATATTGCCATTAAGCTGTTTGGCCCTGAACTGAACCAGTTGTTTACTACCGGAAGTCAGATCAAGACAGCGATACAGGACATTGAAGGCATTGCAGACTTAAATGTGGAGCAACAAATAGAACGGTCTCAATTGAAAATTGTTCCACGCCGGGAAATGTTGGCTATGTATGGTATCAGTTTACCCGAATTTTCCGAATGGGTTAAAGTCATGTTGTCGGGTGTTGTCGTTTCTCAGGTATATGAAAATGGGATGAGCTTTGACCTTACTGTAAAAGTAGATGGCGAAGACAGGGATCGGATTCGAAAAATTGCAGATTTGGCCATTGATGCCAATGGACGCAAAGTACCTTTGGGTCAAGTAGCCGAAATTATTTCTTCAGCTGGGCCTAATACAATCAATCGCGAAAATGTGCAGCGTAAAATTGTCATATCTGCCAATGTCGCAGGAGGAGACTTGCGTGGGGTGGTTAATGATATTCAGGAACGTATTAGGGAGCGTATTAATCTTCCGGAAGGTTATCATATTGAATATGGCGGACAATTTGAGAGCGAGGCGGCAGCTTCACGCACATTGATGATTACATCGCTTTTTGCAATCCTTGTCATTTTCTTGTTGCTATACCATCAGTTTCGAAGTCCGGCACAGGCGGTGATCGTATTGCTCAATCTTCCATTGGCGTTGATTGGCGGTATATTCATCATCCGGTTTACTTCGGGTATTATCAGTATTCCTGCCATCATCGGTTTTATTTCGTTGTTCGGTATTGCCACTCGTAACGGATTGTTGCTGGTTTCCCGTTACAACGATTTGAAAGAAACAGGCATTGGTATTATGGATGTAATCAAGCAAGGTTCGTTAGACCGGCTTAATCCGATTTTTATGACAGCTTTATCATCGGCTTTGGCTTTAATTCCATTAGCTGTAAGCGGTGATATGCCGGGTAATGAAATACAAAGCCCTATGGCAAAAGTGATACTTGGCGGATTGATCAGTTCAACCCTGTTGAATATGTTTGTAATTCCCTTGGTATATGGGATAATCAGTTCTTTCAAGAAAGATAGTCGAAGGGTCTGAAATGAGTATAAAATTTTAAAAATAGACAGATGAAAAGATATATTATTCTCATATTGAACATAATGTTTATTGCAATTCCAGCTATTGCGCAAAGTAATTATGATTCCGTGTTATCGCAAATCGAAGCCAACAGTGTTACTTTGCAAGCGTTCAAACAGCAGGTGGAAGCTCAACAATTGGGCAACCGGACAGGCATTTATCTGCAAAACCCGGAAATAGGATTCGGCTATTTGTGGGGTAGTCCGGCATCGACAGGTAATCGTACGGATTTTAGCGTAACCCAATCTTTTGATTTTCCCACAGCATATAGCCATAGGTCACAGGTGTCTGAGGGGCGTAATATGATTGCTGAATACGAGTATGATCGTTTGCGGAAAGAATTGTTATTGCAAGCCGGTAATGTATGCGTCAATTTGATATATAGCAATAAGTTGCAAATAGAGTTAGATAAGCGTTTGCAACATGCGCAAAGCATCGCATCAGCATATCAGGGGCGTTTTGCACAAGGTGATATAGATATTCTCGAACGCAATAAAGCACAATTGAACTTGCTGAATGCCCAAAAGGCATCTGAGGTTAATGTTATTGAACGTTCAGCTTTACAAGCCGAACTGGTTCGGCTCAATGGAGGAAAACCTCTTTCTTTTGATGATATGATATATCCTATTTATGCGATACCACAAGACTTTGAACAATGGTATAGCCAAACGCAGCAAAATAATCCAACATTACAAATAATCGCTCAGGAAATTGAAGTAAGTCGCAATCAGGAAAAACTCAACCGGGCTATGAGTTTGCCGAAACTCTCGGCGGGCTATATGAGCGAAAGTATTTTGGGTACCATGTTGCAAGGCGTTACTGTTGGTGTGAGTATTCCTTTGTGGGAAAACAAAAATACCATCAAACAATCGAAGGCGCAAACAACTGCATGGCAAAATATGGAAGCTGATGCTCAAGTGCAGTTTTATAATTTATTGAAAACACAACATGCCAAGGCGCTTAGCCTGCAAACGATGGTTAATGAATATCAGAAAGCGCTTGGAACTACCAACAATCTGGATTTGCTCAAGAAAGCGCTTGACCAGGGCAGTTTATCGTTGATCAATTATATGTTGGAATTATCCATTTATTATGATGCAATGGATAAATTGTTGCAAGCCGAACGGGATAGTTGGTTAGCTTCTATTGAATTGATGCAATGGGAGAAATAATCTTGATAGATTATCATAAAAGGTATAAAATAAAAAACTCCGGGGTCTCCGGAGTTTTTTATTGATGCTAAAAGTCTAATTACTAAGAATATCTATAGAAAATATACTAGATTAATTCAACTTTAACTGCTTGAGGGCCTCTTTTTCCATCAGTAATATCAAAGCTTACTTCTTGACCTTGTTCTAATGTTTTGAACCCTTCTTTTGTAATACCGGAAAAGTGTACGAAAACGTCAGCACCGTCTTCTGACTGAATAAATCCATATCCTTTACCAGAATCAAACCATTTTACTTTACCTTTCATGTTTAATTTGAAATTGTTAAAAAAAACAACTGTTGAATTTTAATTTGTTGTTTTTTGCTCAGCATTCTTTATTACAAAATAAGAAATGGTTATAATTGAAACTCATTGTTGTAGATAGTTTCCAATAAATATTCTTATTTTTGAACTTCAATTTATTTAGTTTTTCTTTTTATTCAATTTCATGTTACCTACAACAGAAAAAAAAACCTTAGGTAAGTTTTCCAAAACGCTTGGTTATCAAGGAGAATTATTGCTGATTCTTGATCAATTGTTTGATTTTGAAATGCTTGATGAAATTTTCGTAATGATTGACGGATTGGATGTGCCTTTTCCTTTGGAGGAATTCGATTTACGGACAGATACGACAGCAGTCGTCAAACTTGAATTTATAGATACTTTGGAACAGGCGTCGGAATTGGTCGGGCGTGAAGTTTTGACGGATATAGCTATTGAAGTGGAAGAACCTGAATCGGAAGAATGGATTGGATATACTGTTTATGATGTCCGGCATGGAGAAATCGGAATAATCCAAGCTATTGAGGATTTCAACGGAAACATCGTCATGCAAATACGAAGAGCGAAGGAAGAATTCCTGATCGCTTATTTTCCCGAATTGATCGCTGAGGTGAATGTAGAATCGAAAACAATATATATCAATGCGCCGGATGGGTATTTTTGAGCGTCATATTTGATTTTGCTAATGGATATGTACAAAAAAAGCTATCCGGAGATAGCTTCGTTATGGGATTTGACTAGTATTCATCCTCGTTAAAAAAGAAATCGTCTTTACTCGGATAGTCAGGCCAAATATCTTCTATACTTTCGTATATTTCACCTTCATCTTCAATTTCTTGTAAGTTCTCAATTACTTCTAATGGTGCTCCGGATCTTACAGCAAAATCAATCAACTCATCTTTTGTTGCCGGCCATGGAGCATCTTCCAATTTCGAAGCTAGTTCTAATGTCCAATACATAATTACTTAATTTTTAGATACATGTTTTCTTTTCATGGAGTGCGAAGTTAAAAAATAATATTTAATCAACAACAGGTATCCATGAATTTGGGGTGATGTTAACATCTTTTAATATCTTTCTTGACAGAACAAACAGATAATCAGACAGTCTGTTCATAAATTCTTTTACTTGCACGGGAACAGGATACGATTCGGTAAGCCGGATTATTACCCTTTCCGTACGACGGCATACCGTACGAGCCACGTGACATTGCGAAACCGAAACATGGCCTCCCGGAAGGATAAAACTTTTTAATTGCGGCAAATTGCTATCTATGTTATCAATGTGAGCTTCCATTTTGGCAATGTCTTCGTCGTGGATTCCTGGTATTTTCTTTGCCGTACTCCCTTCTGTGGCCAAAATAGAGGCAATTGTCATCAACCGGTCTAACGTCCATTGCAAGAAAAAGCATTCCTGTTCGTCATTCAACATATCCGAAAGCAAAGCAATATGTGCCATTAATTCGTCTACTGTTCCATATGCTTCAATGCGAGGATGTGTTTTTGAAACCCGAATACCTCCAATTAATGTCGTTTCACCTTTATCCCCTGTCTTTGTATATATCTTCATATTCGCAACAATAAAAAATAATACAAAAGAATCATTTTTTTGTTCACAACAACTAATAATATGGCAAAGTTGTTGATAAATAAATCAACAATCGTATCAATACTTATTTCTGATAAATTTTTACATTGTACAAGAGTGTATTATGTCATTTAAATAGAAAACATTATTTTGTTAAAATAAACCGAATGCGTAACTTTGCGCGCATAATTTTTCATCATGAGAAGAATTCTTTTTTTCGTGTGCATCATAATTCTATCTGCTTGCCAATCAAAAAAATCTATGGATAAAGCATTGCCGCCGATTGCGAAAAAGCTACCTATTACCTTGTCTGTCGCCGGACATGATCGTGTTGATAGTTATTTCTGGTTGAATCAACGGGACAATCCGGAGGTCATCAACTATATCAGTGCGGAAAATGACTATACCAAATCGGTGATGAAAGACACGGAAGATCTTCAGGAAAAATTGTTTCAAGAAATTACTTCCCGCATCAAGCAAGACGATCAGACTGTGCCTTTTCTTAAGAACGGGTATTATATTTATATTCGTTACGAACAGGGTAGCGAATACCCGATTTATTGCCGAAAGAAAGGAAACATGGATGCTCCGGAAGAAGTACTCATCAATTGTAACGAATGGGCGAAAGGCTATAAGTTTTTTCAACTGGGGAGTTT
>JAVBPN010000316.1:0-7828 GCA_031549585.1 Bacteroidales bacterium | reverse complement strand
AAGAACAAGCAAATTATAATTATACATTATACGTAGAAACAACCGATAGCAAGGGTGAAACACAAAAACACGAGTTTTATTTTAATGTATCGGACAATAGCATATTACTCGAAGCGAATATGCCCGCTTATATCAAAAAAGAAAGCAAAACCAGCATAACCATTTCCGCCCAAAACAACAATAACGAGAAATTAACACCTGCGGTTGATTACCTGATTTTCGAAATACAACCTAAAAAATCTATTGCCGACACAGCCGTTGTAATAGGCAAAAAAGTATTATCGGGAATCATTGATTTATCTAAAAACAATAAGTTGGAAAACAACCTGTTCAATACCCTGCCCTCGGGTAAATACAGGTTGCAACTAACCGCCAAAGACGAAAAAGGCAGGGAAAGCACCTTCAAAAAAGACTTTATCCTATATGCCGCTACCGACACTAAACTGGCCGACAAGGAATATATTTTTACCGACGAACAAAAAACAACATGTGCCATTGGCGAAAACGCGGAAATACTTTTCGGAACATCTGCCAGTAATGTCAAAGTACTCTATCAACTACTCAAAGACCAGGAATTATTGGAAAGCAAATGGCTCGATTTCAATGATGAACTTCGCTTATTGCAAATTCCGTATAAAGAAGAATATGGCGACAAAGTTACCTTGGAACTGACTTTTATAAAAGATGAAAAATTCTTCAACAAAAGGATAACCATCACTAAGAAAGAAGAAAACAAAGCGCTAGATATTAAATTTACCACTTTCCGCGATAAACTATTGCCCGGGCAACAAGAAGAATGGACCGTTAAAATACTCGACAGCAAAGGAAAAATAGTAAACGCCGAGTTAATGGCAACCCTGTATGACGCTTCATTGGATGCCTTTGGCAAACACATTTGGAATTTTAATCCTGCACCCTACGTACCATACAAGTACCTCGATTCCTGGGATGCCAGAATGAGTTTTCAGCGAAATATCCAAAACTATTATAGCATCAAGTACAAATCTGTGGACAATTTACAATTCGATGTATGGAATTGGTTTAATGCATATAATAATTACAGGACATTGCGTCTCAGAGGAGCAGTTACTATGAGCGTAAACGAAGTTCAAGGCTCTGACGATGCTCTTGGCGTTGATATGGCTATGAAATTTGCTGCTCCTGAAATTCGCAAAGATGAAGAAGTTACAGGAATTACCTCATTGATCAACACCGAAGCAGCCGTAGCAACAGAAGAAAGCGCTGCCGTTGATCAACAAAAAATGCAAATCCGGGAAAACTTCAACGAAACCGCGTTCTTTTATCCACAACTCAAAACCAATGCCAACGGCGAAGTGCTCATTTCATTCAAAATACCCGAAAGCCTTACCCGTTGGAATTTTATGGGACTGGCACATACACAAGGGTTGGAATACGGACAACTGGAGGCCAACACCATTACCCAAAAGCCATTTATGATTACCGCCAACATGCCGCGCTTTGTACGTGTAGACGATAAACTGACACTTACGGCTAACATCGTAAACCTTACCGAAAATGCGATTAACGGACAAGCCACGTTAGCAATAGTAAACCCCGTAGATGAAAAAGTAATCGCCACCCAAATAGTAAAGTTCGACAGCAAAGCCAACAGCACCATTGTTGTTAGCTGGAACTACGACATTACCAACCAGTACGACATGTTCATATGCCGCGTTACCGCCCAAAACAACCAATTTTCGGACGGCGAACAACACCTGCTGCCCGTGCTGTCCAACAAAGTGCTGATAACCGAAAGCATGCCCATGAACATCAAAGGAAACGAAACCAAAACCTTTTCTTTTGATAACATGAAAAAAGCGTCCTCTACCGTAGAAAACAAACGCTATACCGTGGAATTCACCAGCAATCCCGTTTGGTATGCCGTGCAGGCATTGCCTTATGTAAGCACACCTGCCAGCGAAAACGCGCTATCTATTTTCTCGGCCTATTATGTAGATGCATTGGGTAGCTATATAGTTAATGCCAATCCAAAAATAAAAACTGTTTTCGATCTGTGGAAGAAACAGAACATTTCGAAAGACGCCCTGCTCTCCAACCTGGAAAAGAATGAAGAACTGAAAAACATTTTGCTCGAAGAAACCCCCTGGGTAATGGATGCCAAGAACGAAGGCGAACAAAAACAACGCATCGCCCTGTTTTTCGACCTTAACAACCTAACCACCGCCACTGCCTATATGTTTGACAAACTCAAGGAAATGCAACTGCCCAACGGCGCTTTCCCCTGGTTTAAAGGCATGGGCGAAAGCCGTTATATTACTCAGCAACTACTGGATGGCATGGCCAAACTGAAACAAACAACCAACATAACCTATACGGCCGAACAAGATAAAATGCAACGCTCCGCCGTTAAGTTCATCGACATATACCTGAAAAACGATTTGGAACAACTCAAAAAAGTATCCAAAAACTATAAAACGGAAGATCAGTTAACATCCAGTCAAATATATTACCATTACATCCGGAGTTCATACAAGAACATACCCGTACCAAGCGATACCAAAGAAGCCTTTGATTACTACCTCAATCAAATGGAGAAATACTGGACCAAACAAGGTTTATACGAACAAGCCATGATTGCTTTGACAATGAACCGCAACGGTAAAAAAGACATAGCCAACGATATTCTTAAATCGCTACGCGAAAATGCCAAAGTTTCCGACGAAATGGGTATGTACTGGGAAAAGAACCGCAATAGCTACTACTGGTATCAGTCGGCCATTAAAACACAAGGCACGCTTATCGAAGCCTTTGCCGAAATAGGCAACAATAAAACCGAAATAGACAACCTTAAAATATGGCTGCTCAAACAAAAGCAAACCCAACTGTGGGAATCGGATGTGGCTACCATCAACGCCATTCAGGCCCTGTTAATGCAAGGAGGCGATTGGACCGAAAGTACCAACAATGCCAGCATAACCGTTGGCGGACAAACCTTGTATGAAAAAACAGAAGCCGGAACCGGATATATCAAAAAAACATACGAAAACAATGAGATAAAACCCGATTTGGCCAATATTACCATTACCAATAATAATAACAACATTGCCTGGGGCGCTGCTTACTGGCAATACTTGGAAAATATTGACAAAGTAGAAAAACAAACAGGAAGTCTTTCTGTAAATAAAAAACTCTTTGTAGAACGCATGAATAACAAAGGCAAATACATGGAACCCGTTACCGGAAAAACAACCCTGAAAACAGGAGACAAAGTAATTGTACGCCTGTCTGTAGGCGTAGACAGGGATATGGAATATGTTTGCCTGAAAGACTTGCGTGGTGCCTGCTTTGAACCCGTTGAACAACTTTCGGGCTACCGCTGGCGCGAAGGCTTAGGATATTATCAAAGCACCAAAGACGCTTCCATGCAATACTTTTTCAACTACCTGCCCAAAGGCAATTACGTGTTGGAGTATGGCGTTTGGGTAACCCGAGTCGGCGAATACAGCAACGGCATGGCCACCATACAATGCCAATATGCGCCGGAATTTGCAGGTCACTCGGGAAGCGAAAAAATAGTGGTAAAGTGATGTTGGAGTTTTAAGTCATAAGTTTTAAGTACTACATATTACGTAGTACATATAGTCGAGTTAATATTGATGTTTAAAAAACTTATAACTTAAAACTTATACCATTCCCACATTACAAAAAATCCTTAAAATTGCAATCTCTACTTTGCAAAATCAATAAAATTATGTATCTTTGCCGCTTAATTACATTAATTGTGTGAAATTATCATTTTGGTACTGTATTTCATAAATAATGCACTGATTATCAATCTCTAATTTTTTAATTGAGAAAGTGGAAGATACTTTTTACAGAACGCATAAGTACCTGGTAGATCATTTGGATACGGGAGTACGTCGTTTGTTGATGGATGAAATCGACTGGAACGATCGTCTCATTGGTATTAAGGGAAGCCGTGGCGTCGGGAAAACCACTTTTTTGTTGCAATATGCCAAAGAACATTCCGGTACCGATCGTTCCTGCCTATATATCAATCTTAATAATTTTTATTTCACAGATCACTCATTGATCGACTTTGCCGACGATTTTTATAAACAAGGAGGCAAAACATTGTTAATAGACCAAATGTTTAAATATGAGAACTGGTCGAAAGAGCTTCGAGCTTGTTATGATCGTTTTCCCGAATTGAAAATTATTTTTACCGCCTCATCGGTCATGCGGCTCAAAGAAGAAAATAATGATATTCACGACATTGTTAAAACATACAATTTACGTGGTTTTTCTTTCAGAGAATTCTTAAATTTGCAAGCCGAAACTAATTTCAGGTCATATACATTGACCGAGATATTGGAAAATCACGTTGAAATAGCCGAAAATATTTGTAAAGAAGTAAAGCCGTTGGCCTATCTTCAAGATTACCTGCACCATGGTTTTTATCCATTTTTCCTTGAAGAAAGAAATTTCTCGGAAAATCTGCTAAAAACAATGAATATGATGCTGGAAGTAGATATTTTACTCATCAAGCAGATTGATATCAAATACCTGGCTAAAATACGGAAACTGCTATATCTTCTGGCATTGAAAACACCTTGTGCGCCCAATGTGAGCCAATACAGCAAGGAGATAGAAACATCCCGGGCTACGGTAATGAATTACATCAAATACCTGAAAGATGCCCGTTTGTTCAACCTGCTTTATGCACAGGACGAAGATTTTCCGAAAAAACCCGAAAAGGTATACATGCACAATA
The DNA here is from genome assembly GCA_031549585.1 of Bacteroidales bacterium. GTDB lineage: Bacteria > Bacteroidota > Bacteroidia > Bacteroidales > UBA4181 > JAIRLS01. The sequence continues at coordinate 3,072 of JAVBPN010000316.1, read as the reverse complement.
CCAATTTGATGTACGCCGTTTCGCCGAATGTAGATAATGAAGATTTACGCAAAACATTCTTTTATAATACCACGCATACCCGTCATAAAATAAACTTACCCAGCAATAGTGAGGCCGATTTTATGATAGACCGGAACGCCGGTATGCAATTTAGGATAGAAGAAAAAATAGACGAAGAAAAGATAAACCCGGCTATTTACTACGCCGTACACAAGGCGGAAGTTGGAAACGGCAAACAAATACCACTGTGGTTATTTGGATTTTTGTATTAAAGCCCCTCCAAACCTCCCCAAAAGGGAGGCTTAAAGAATGCTTGAAGATGAATCTCATATTTCTATTTTTTCTTTTAAGAGGTTGAAAAATTTTACAAATAACGGAATACCTTTTTAAGCCTCCCTTTTGGGGAGGTTTGGAGGGGCTAAAATATATTATTCATTTTTACAATTAAAACTAAATTATGGCTAAGACATTTAAAAAATTGACCTGTGATGGTAACCAGGCAGCCGCACACATCGCTTATATGTTTAGCGAAGTAGCAGCTATCTACCCTATCACACCGTCGTCGACCATGGCAGAGTATGTAGACGAATGGGCTGCAATGGGTCGTAAAAACATTTTCGGAGAAACAGTAAAAGTAGAAGAAATGCAATCCGAGGCCGGAGCTGCTGCTGCTATGCATGGTTCGTTGCAGGCCGGTGCATTGACCAACACCTTTACCGCATCACAAGGATTATTGTTGATGATTCCTAATATGTATAAAGTAGCCGGAGAATTACTTCCCGGTGTATATCACGTTTCTGCACGTGCATTGGCAGCTCAGGCATTATCTATCTTTGGCGACCACCAAGATGTAATGGCTGTACGCCAAACAGGTTGCGCCATGTTGGCAACAGGTTCCGTACAAGAAGTAATGGATTTGGCAGCCGTAGCACACTTGGCCTCTATTAAAACACGAGTTCCTTTTGTACATTTCTTTGATGGCTTCAGAACATCTCACGAGATTCAAAAAATAGACCAATTAGATCAGGAAGATTTAATGCCATTGTTGGATCAGGAAGCATTGCAAGCTTTCAGAGACAGAGCATTAAACTCAGAGAAGCCAGTTGTAAGAGGTACCGCTCAAAACTCAGATATTTATTTTCAGTCTTGCGAAGCGCTAAATCCTTTTTATAACGCGATCCCTGATGTTGTAGAGGAATACATGAACGAAATCAGCAAAATTACCGGACGCAAATACGGTTTATTCGATTACTACGGAGCTGCTGATGCGGAAAGAGTAATCATTGCTATGGGTTCCGGTACCGAAGCTATCAAAGAAACCATTGATTTCTTAACAGCCAAAGGCGAAAAAGTGGGTGTTGTATCCGTACACTTATACCGTCCGTTTTCAGCTAAACACTTCTTAGCTGCTGTTCCTAAAACAGCTAAAAGAATTTGTGTATTAGACAGAACAAAAGAAAAAGGAGCGTTGGGCGAACCGTTGTATTTGGATGTAAAAGACTGTTTCTACGGTCAACCAAATGCGCCAATCATTGTAGGCGGACGCTATGGTTTGTCTTCTAAAGACTTTACACCCGCATCGGTAATGGCCGTTTTCGAAAACTTAGCCATGAACGAACCTAAAAACCAATTCACAGTAGGTATTATAGATGACGTTACTTTCACTTCATTACCAATGAAAGCGGAAGTTTCATTAAGCCCTAAAGGAACAGTAGAAGCTAAATTCTACGGATTGGGAGCCGATGGTACTGTGGGAGCCAACAAAAACTCTATTAAAATTATCGGTGATAACACTGACAAATATTGTCAGGCTTATTTCTCTTACGACTCTAAAAAATCGGGAGGATTTACTTGTTCACACCTTCGTTTCGGCGACGCGCCTATCCGTTCTACTTATTTGGTAAATACGCCCGACTTCGTAGCTTGCCACGTACAAGCCTACTTGCGTATGTATGACGTAACCAAAGGATTGAAGAAAAACGGAACATTCTTATTAAATACTGTTTGGAATGCTGAAGAAGTAAAAAAGAACCTTCCGGCAAATGTGAAAAAATACCTGGCTAAGAATAATATTACCTTATATATTATTGATGCTACCAGCATTGCCCGCGAAATCGGATTAGGAAATCGCACGAACACCATTCTTCAATCAGCCTTCTTCAAAATTACTAATGTAATTCCTTACGAATTAGCCGTTTCTCAAATGAAATATATGATCAATAAATCATATGGTAAAAAAGGAGAAGACGTGGTTAATAAAAACTATGCAGCTGTTGACCGCGGTGGCGAATATATTAAATTAGAAATTCCTGCCTCTTGGGCTAACCTTGCCGACGAAGCAGAAGATGCAGCTGACAAAGCGCCTGAATTTGTGAAGAAAGTAGTGCGTCCTATCAACGCTCAAATGGGAGATGATCTTCCTGTTTCTTCATTCAAAGGACGTGAAGATGGAACTTGGGATCAAGGAACTACCAAATACGAAAAACGTGGTGTGGCTGCATTGGTTCCCGTATGGACTTCCGAAAATTGTATCCAATGTAACCAATGTGCTTACGTTTGTCCTCACGCTTCCATCCGTCCGTTTGTATTGAATGCTGCCGAACAAGCCAAAGCGCCTTTCAAAGAAATGTTGAAAGCCAACGGAAAACAATTTGAGGGAATGGCATACCGCATTCAAGTGGATGTGTTGGACTGTATGGGTTGCGACAACTGTGCTGATGTTTGCCCGGGCAACAAAAACGGAAAAGCATTGGAATTGGTTCCGATCGAAACACAATACGAAAACCAGGCTAACTGGGAGTTTTGTGTAGAAAACGTAACATCCAAACAACACTTGGTTGATGTGAAAGCAAACGTGAAGAACTCACAATTGGCAACGCCGTTGTTCGAATTCTCCGGAGCATGTTCAGGTTGCGGTGAAACACCTTATGTGAAATTGATTTCTCAATTGTTCGGAGATCATCAAATGATTGCTAATGCTACCGGATGTACCTCTATTTATTCCGGATCGGCTCCATCGACTCCTTATACTACGAATGCGGAAGGACATGGGCCGGCTTGGGCAAACTCTTT
>JAVBPN010000005.1:0-7178 GCA_031549585.1 Bacteroidales bacterium | reverse complement strand
ATATTTTCAATGCCAATATGGACAAACGGTCAATAGCCCACGCCGGGCTTTCCGTATTAATGGTTGCACCGGGTTGCATTTGGACGTTTTTATATTGATCCAAGAAGTAACTATCAATCAATTCCACCAAATCAGTACGTTCTTGATTGGAACGGTCAATGCGGCGTTTAATTTTCAATGCTTCCACCGGATCAATTTCCGGGTTACGGATGATATCTTCCAGATGCCATTGCACCGTATCAATCCAATTCTTTAAAAACAAATAATATTCGATGCTTTTCACCGGATACGGATTTCGAATTTCCGTATCCACATGGTCTGTCAAATGGTATTGTTTGATACTTTCTTCAAAAATAGGATTACACAGTTCGCTAAATGTACTCATGTTGATTTGATTTATTGGCTATCCAAAACTTGTACCTACCCGTTTGGCTTGCCTAATTAAAAAATGATTGGGATCGACCAAGCGCAATTTGCCTGCTACTTCTTTTAACGGAACAGTAGCCATTTCATTGTTACATATAGCCACCATTTTTCCGTATTCTTGTTTATTGATCATCGATGCAGCATAAGTTCCCATACGTGTAGCAATCACCCGGTCGAGTGGTGAAGGGCTTCCTCCGCGTAAGGTATATCCCGGGACAGTTACTCTTGCTTCCAATTTTGTCCCTTTTTCGATTTGTTCCGCGACATATGCTCCAGCAGGCTTATCTCTGACTCCGGTCTTGATTCCTTCTGCAACTACCACAATCGAATAGGGCTTTCCTTTCCTTGCCCGATTCAATAATTCGTCATTCACCCGGCGCATATCAAAATCCAACTCGGGAAGCAAAATCACATCTCCTCCCCCAGCCAATCCAGCGTATAAGGTAATCCATCCGGCATGATGCCCCATCAATTCGATCACCATCACCCGTTTGTGCGAATTTGCTGTCGAATGTAGGCGGTCTATGGCTTCCGTCGCAATATTAACAGCCGTATCAAACCCAAAAGTGACATCCGTGCCCCACACATCATTGTCAATCGTCTTGGGAATCCCCACTACGTTTAATCCCAATTCGGAAAGTTGCCATGCCGTTTTCTGGGTGCCGTTTCCTCCAATACAAACCAGACAGTCAAGCCCCATTTTTGCATAATTCTGCTTGATCAATTGCGGTTTATCCGATATTAAATCTCCTTCTTGCTTTTTGAATGGTTTTTCCCGTGATGTGCCTAAGATTGTTCCCCCTAAAGTAAGGATTCCTGACAAATGCCTTTCATCCAGATCCATATAGTCATTGAATAATAAACCGGAAAACCCATCCAAAATACCGACTACTTCCATCCCGTAAGTAATGGCTGCCTTACCGACACCTCTTATTGTTGCATTGATACCCGGACAATCTCCCCCCGCTGATAAAATACCGATTTTCATCTGTTTGTATTTTTATTTTTAAAGGTCAGATGGAATACGCCATGAATATGCATCATATCAGTTGATAAGACTCTTATTCGCATGGCTATTTCATGCGAGCTAAATTTTAAAAGTTGTAGCGAATATACAAATATCCGGGCAAAAAGAAATAATTTAATTGGGTATGACTAGTACAAATGTTCCTTTTTTCTCTACCAACCGTCCTTTGGCTGTACGATATTTTATGTAATACGCGTATACGCCTTCATTGGCCGGTTTCCCATTCTTCAAATGGCCATCCCATGCCTCATCTATATTTTCGGTTTGGAAAACACGCGCCCCATTACGGTCATACACGGCAAAATAGTAACTTTCAGGAGCATACGAAAAGAAAGGTTTATATTCATCATTACGGCCATCACCATTCGGTGTAAATGCATCGGGAATCCAGATATCGCTTTCAGGTTTTAACCGTACCGTATTGGATATCGCTTGCATTGCTGCCGTACCACCAGATTCGGGAACAGCGATAATCCAATATAAAACATCACCTGTTATGGTTGTATTAGAAAGATTGTCGCTATATGACAATGTACTGCCTGTAGAAGGCAAAAAAGCTATTTCAACAGGAGGGCCACTACCATCTATTTGTCGATAGACTTGGTATACTGCCGGGACATTCCATTGGGCATAATCATTCCATGAAATGGTGTTTGTTTGGTCTTCCTGTTTGACATAAATCCACAGTGCCGTGGCGGTGTTTGATTCTGTTACATATTTGTTTTTGCACACATGCCACGCTTCCAACTTATAGTAATAGGTTTTTTCCCTTGTTCTTACATCTGGCAAAACAACCGTGCTACCCGACAAATTATCAAAATTAGCCACCGACACAAAAGAGTTATCCGGTTGGCTTGATCCTAACAGCTCGTAATTGAATGTTTGGGAGGCCGGGTCCAATGAAAAAGTAATATTGGCTAATCCTTGACTATCATATCGAGTTCCTTCAGCAATAATATATGAAGGTGGGATAGGCATTTGTGTGTATTTTTCCGTTTTATAACTGGTTGACGTCACTCCATCACTTCTAACTGCCTCAATGTAATATGTATATTGTTCGTTTTCTTGAATACCCATTAATGTATACGAAGTATCCTGTGCGCTAACAATCTTTTCTTCCGTAGGAACTCCTCCTCCATTGGGAATACGCATGATCCTGTATTTCTCCAATATAGGAGGCGTCCTGTCCGACCAACCAACATAAGGGTACCAATTTAACTTTAATTCGGCTTTACAAGAATCATATTGATTGACGACCTGTATATTGTAATGAACAACATCCCTTCTGCTGGATGTGTAAGGAATGACATCCTTATCGAATGCTGTCATAGCAAAGCCCACTGATTGTATTCTCGGATCGGGCATGCCGGCAACCGCATTGGGTGGAAATTGAAATGTAGTGGAATTAATTCCCCAAACTGTATCAACAGGAAAGTTGGCCGCATTACTACCAGACCGATGCCAATAAACCACATAACCGTCCACTTCCGGAGAAGTACTCGGTTTCCAATTGATTGTTATATCGCCCGTTACCGGGTCAACCGTTAAGTAATTGATGATCGGAGGTGAAATAACAGTCTGTGCAACCACATTCCAGCTGCACAACAATAAAAACAATATTTTGAGGGTACCTTTCACCATTCAACGTTATTTTTAATTATACGATGAATATCCAATATGGTTGCGATTATATCTAATTTTTGAATTGATTTTATTACTAACACCACAACAAAACAACTACATGGTTGCGACTGGACAAAGATACATAAGTTTTGTCATGAATGATTAACAATTTTCAAAATCAGGGAATTGATCTCATTGTTAAAAAAGCGTTTAAATTTGTTGTTTGTTATCGATTGACATCTTTCTTTATGGAAAAATTAATTTTTATTGCTGAAATATTCTACGCGCTTGTGGTGCTGGCTGTTACCATTAAAATAATTTACGACACGCACGATTCGGTTAAAACATTGGGCTATCTGTTGTTGATCGTTTTTTTACCGATCGTTGGTATTATTTTTTATTTTTCTTTTGGTGTTAATTACCGCAAACAAAAATTATATAGCAAAAAGATTGTCCGCAACAACACGCTGTTCCAGTCCCTGTATGAATACATCATGGCCAAATCAAAAGAACAGATAGATGTACACAAAGAATTACTGGACAACAAAGCCTCTTTGGCACAAATGATGCTTACTGGGTCATCGTCGCCATTGGCTGAGATTTCTGATCTAAAACTGTTGATTAACGGCGAAGCAAAATTTCCCGAAGTATTGGCAGCTTTGGAACAAGCGCGTGACCATATCCACATTGAATATTATATTTATGCCGACGACCATATCGGAAATCAAATCAAAGATATCCTGATACGCAAAGCACGTGAAGGAATAAAGGTTCGATTCATTTATGATGATTTTGCAAGCCATAAATTAGGTAGAAGAATGGTGAAAGAATTGCGGAATGCGGGTGTAGAAGTTTTTCCATTCTATAAAGTAAGGATATTCATGTTGGCCAACCGGATGAATTATCGTAATCACCGCAAAATTATTGTGGTGGATGGCGAATATGGCTTTGTAGGCGGAATTAACGTGGACGACCGTTATATCAATGATGGAAAAAACAAACTGTATTGGCGTGATACGCATTTAAGTTTTCGTGGCCACGCTGTTGGCGGCTTACAATATGTATTTATCAGCGATTGGAATTTCTGTGCCCGACAACAAATTGAAATAACCAACCGCTATTTCCCAATATCTAACGTTCCTACCCGCCCCGATTCATTGGTCCAAATCATCAATAGCGGACCTGATTCCGAATTAGCAGAAATTATGTTGTCTTACATGGGCGCTATATCAGCGGCAAACAGTCGTATTTTTGTCACTACGCCATATTTCATCCCCAACGAAACCATCATGAATGCGATGAAAACAGCTGCGCTTAAAGGTATTGATGTTCGGCTATTGGTGCCGGGTATTTCCGATTCACGCTTGGTAAATGCAGCTTCTTGCTCCAATTATCAGGAATTATTGGAAGTTGGCGTACGGATTTATCGTTACAATAAAGGGTTTGTTCATGCCAAAACAATGGTTGTGGACGATAATCTTTCGATAATCGGCACAGCCAACATGGATATTCGCAGCTATGATCTCAATTTTGAAATCAATGCCATGGTATTCGACCGGCAATTGAATAGCGAATTGGCCGCTGCCTTCATGAACGACTTACAAGGCAGCCAAGAGTTGAATCTGGAAGAATGGAAAAGCCGGCGTAAATGGATTCAATTTGGAGAAACACTAGCCAGATTGGTGTCTCCTCTATTATGATGATTAATAGTTAAAGTAGGCTACATGATCCGGCCGAACCTAATAATCATAATGACTTATCCGAGATTACAAACTTCTTTTGTACCTTTGCATTTTTAAAAATTAATCATATTATTTATTTATGAAGACAGCATACATATTTCCCGGTCAGGGAGCACAATATCCTGGTATGGGAAAAGATATGTACGAAAATTCAAAACAGGCACATGCCATGTTTGAACAAGCCAATGATATACTTGGATTCAAAATTACCGATATCATGTTTCAAGGATCTGAAGATGACTTGAAACAAACCAAAGTAACCCAACCAGCGATTTTTCTGCATTCCGTAATTTTAGCCAACATGTTGGGTGATAAATTTCTGCCGGACATGGCTGCTGGACATTCTTTAGGAGAATTTTCCGCTCTGGTAGCTTGCAAAGCTCTATCATTCGAAAGCGGCCTTAGTTTGGTTTCCAAACGTGCTATGGCCATGCAAAAAGCATGCGAGGCTGAACCTTCCACCATGGCTGCGGTATTGGGTTTACCCGACGCTAAAGTAGAAGAAATTTGTAAAATGGTCGACGGTATTGTCGTAGCAGCTAATTATAATTGTCCGGGACAATTGGTCATTTCCGGAGCAATTGATGCTGTGGATAAGGCCTGCGAAATGCTGAAAGAAGCCGGAGCCAAACGTGCATTAAGATTACAAGTGGGCGGAGCTTTTCATTCCCCGCTTATGGAACCGGCGCGTGTCGCTTTGGAAAAAGCCATCAATGAAACACAGTTTTCAAAACCGATGTGCCCGATATATCAAAATGTAACCGCCTTACCGGTCGTTGATCCTGCACAAATCAAATCCAATTTAGTTGCCCAACTCACTGCACCAGTCCGCTGGACACAATCGGTAATTAACATGGTAGCTGATGGAGCAACTGATTTTATCGAAGTGGGGCCCGGTAAAGTATTACAAGGATTGGTTAAGAAAACAAACGAAACGGTGAATGCCACCAGTGCAGTCATCTAATTAATATTTCGAGTTCTGGGTTTCGAGCTGATAAGACTCCCTTAACTCGAAACCAAAAATTTTAAACCCGAAATCCGGAATTTATGAAAGTGCTCAAGTTTGGTGGGTCATCTATGTGTGATGCCCGGTCGATCTGCTTAGTACAGCAGATCATCGAATCGCAAAACGAACCATGTATTGTGGTTGTATCAGCGTTCGAAGGGGTTACCCATGAATTATTGTCACTTGCACAACAAGCGGTACAACACGATGAACAGTACAAAATTGGTATCCAATCGATCGCTAAACAACATTTTGACGTAGTGAATGCGTTGGTGCCCGCTTCAAACCGAACGACCGTTTTAGCCGAAGTACAAAATCTGCTCAGTGAATTTGAAGATACGCTTTATGGGTTATATCTCCTGCAAGACTTGACGCCCAAAACGCGCGCCCGGATACTTAGTATTGGTGTGCGCCTGTCTGCTTTCATACTCAGCCATATTGTCCATAACGCTAAATTCCATTATACGGGAGATTTGATTCATACTGTTTCAGGATATTTGGATGCAAAGATTGATTTCGATACAACCAATCAATTGATTGTCGATCATTTTTCAAAACTTGACCATGTGGCAATCTTGCCGGGATACATGGCATGTAACAAAAATGATGCTATTACCAATTTGGGACAACGTGGAGCCGACTACGTGGCAGCAACTATTGCCGCTGCCTTAAATGCTTCTGCATTGGAATTATGGATGAATGTCGATGGTTTTATGACTGCCGACCCCGAAATCATTTCAAAAGCACAGCCTATCAGTACACTCTCCTATTCGGAAGCCATTGAATTATCACATTTTGGAGCATCGGTTATTTTTTCACCAACCATACGTCCTGTATGCGATAAAGAAATTCCGATTCTCATCAAGAACACCTATAATCCCGCAGCCAAAGGAACGCTGATTTGTAAACATCCGGAACAAGAGGCGACTTCTTTGATTAAAGGAGTTTCGTCCATCGAAAATATTTCGCTCATCACCTTGCAAGGAACCGGATTGGTGGGAATCACCAACGCATCGGCTCGTTTCTTTAAAGTATTGTCCGACCATCGGATCAATGTGATTATGGTAACACAAGCCTCTTCGGAATATTCCATTACCATTGCTGTACGTCCTGAAGAAGCTGAAATAGCTGTGGAAGCATTAAATAACGAGTTTTACCCCAAAGTCAATGTACCTGGAGAACTCAATTTAGACATAGAAACAGATTTATCTATCATTGCCATTGTAGGTGAACGTATGCGGAATACGCCTGGGATATCGGCTACTTTATTTCGCTCATTGGCACGTAACGGGATTAGCGTGATTGCCACCGCACAAGGCTCTTCGGAGTTGAATATATCATTGTTGATCCGGCG
>JAVBPN010000238.1:0-7344 GCA_031549585.1 Bacteroidales bacterium | reverse complement strand
GAAGACAGGTGAATTACGCGGATTTAAAGAAGGCGCCTTTCTGATTGCCATGCAACAAAAAGCGGATATCCTGCCAATGGTTTTGGATGGTTCGGCAAAAGCTTGGCCGGAAAAAGGCATCCCCCGTTCCAAACAAAAACTTAACCTACGGATTCTTCCCCCTGTTTCGTACGAGACAATCAAAGATATGACAGCACGCGATGCAGCTGCACACGTACGCCAGATCATTCAGAATGAACTGCAATCAATGAGCAACTAAACAATATAGTGGGTTCAAGATTAAAGTTTTCATTCTTGATACATATGGAATAGAAATTCAAAGGATAAGTCTTAACTTTAAAGCCTAAATTTAACTTATTAATATTCGATGAGCGAACAGATCTTAAAGGCTTTAATGCAATTATTCGCCATTATTTCGCGTCCGGAAAGCGGAAAATCCGACCGGCACAAAGTAATCAACGATTTTTTGCAAAAGCAGCTGAATCAGGAAATTGCTCAGGAATATTTACAAATATTTGACCATTACTACGCACTTTATCAGGAAAAATACAAGGATACAACCAAATATCAGAAACGGACCTCTTCCAGTTCGGTAAAATTATTGGTGATCTGCTCTCAAATCAATAAAGAGCTGAACAATACCCAAAAACTGGCTTTAATGATTTTATTGCTCAGCTTCATTAAATCCGGACATGGGGAACACAGCACCATTTCAGAGTTTGAACAAGAATTTGTTCAAACAGTAGCTGATTCATTTTACATCAATAAAGAAGAATTTCAGGAAATATTATATTTCGTAATTCTGCCATTAAATTATGTTCCGGAATCGCCAAATATTTTGGTTGTAAATAAAGAGCAAGAAAACAGGATTTTACGTCGTGCCGGATTGGCGAATGATCTAAGTATATTATATGTACAAAGCGGTAACATGTATTTAGCACGCTATGTTGGTGACAAAGAGTTGTACCTCAATAGCCAACTCATGAGCCGCGATCAGATATACATACTTAATTACGGTTGCAGCATCCGCAATGCACAAACGAAGCCTATTTATTACAACGATATTGTCAATTGGTTTCATTTAGATGATCAAGTAAATCCGCTATTATATGAAGCCAAAGAAATAGAATATAAGTTCGATAATGGAAAAATCGGACTCAATTCGATTAATTTCGAAGTATTATCCGGAAATTTAGTCGGGATCATGGGCGGAAGCGGAGCTGGAAAATCTACATTATTGAGTGTGTTGACCGGCTCAAATGAGCCGTCAAAAGGCCAAGTACTGCTCAATCATATCGACATTTATGACTCTGCTAAAGAGGTTGAGGGGCTTATTGGTTACGTATCTCAAGATGATTTGTTAATTGAAGAATTAACAGTTTTTCAAAACCTCTATTTCAATGCCAAATTATGTTTTGGAAATGATCCGGACGAAGCGATTCGTAAAAAAACCGACGAAATACTCCAAGAGCTTGGTTTATATGAAGTCCGTGAAATGAAGGTTGGCTCTCCGCTTAATAAGAAAATTAGCGGGGGACAGCGCAAGCGGTTAAATATTGCATTGGAACTAATCAGACAACCGGCTGTGTTGTTTCTTGACGAACCAACATCAGGTTTATCTTCACATGATTCGGACAATATCATGCTACTGCTCAAAGATTTATCTTTGAAAGGAAAGTTGGTTTTTGTCGTCATCCATCAACCGTCTTCTGACATTTTCAAGATGTTTGACCGTCTCATGGTGCTGGATCAGGGAGGATACATGATTTACGACGGTAATCCGATAGATTCCATACTATATTTTAAATCGCAAACCTTTCAAGCCAACCGTGATCAAAGCGAATGCCGTGAGTGCGGAAATGTCAATCCAGAGCAAATATTCAACATCATAGAATCGCGTATACTCGACGAACACGGAAACTCGACCAACACCCGGCGTATTTCACCCAAAGAATGGTATGAAGCGTTCCAAAAGACGCCCCAAATACAAGTTTCTGACCGGGAAAATTATCACACACTTCCTCATGGAACGCACAGAAGGCCTTCAGCATGGAAACAATTCTCTGTATACGCCCGCCGCAATGTATTGAGAAAAATTTCGGATCTTCAATTCGTAATCGTTTGCTTGCTTGAAGCCCCATTACTCGCATTGTTACTCTCATATATCGTACGATATTACAATATATCCGACCACAAGTATACCTTTGAGCAAAACGAAAACCTGCCCATATATATATTTGTGGCAGTCATTGTCGCCATATTCATCGGTTTATCTATCAGCGCCGAAGAAATCATCAAGGACCGGAAAATACTGAAAAGAGAATCATTTTTGAATCTCAGCTGGGGCGGATATCTCTTTTCCAAAACGTTGATACTTTTCGCCATATCCGCCATTCAGACCTGTTTGTTTGTATTGGTTGGAAACGGTGTGATGCAAATCTCCGGAATGAATCTCGCCTATTGGGGAGTTCTTTTTTCAGCTTGGTGCTGTGCCAATTTGATGGGTTTAATCATATCAGATACCTTTAAATCGGTTGTCACCATCTATATTTTAATTCCGTTCATTGTCATTCCCCAGCTTATGCTGAGCGGAGTGCTGTTACGTTTCGAAAAAATCAATCCCGACATATCCACTCCTGCCTCTGTTCCTTGGTATGGTGAGTTAATAACTGCCAGGTGGGCTTATGAAGCAATCGCCGTGGAACAATTTATGAATAACGAATACGAGCGTATCTACTATCCTTATGAAAAGCAGTTGAGCATTGCCGAATTTCATAAAAACTATTGGTTGGTGGAAATGAAGAATAAACTTAATGTGGTCAAATCAGACTTTGAGCAAGGAAAAGAACCGAATCAAAACACATTGACATTGCTTAGCAACGAGGTAGTTAAAGAGAATCATAAGCAAAGCCTCATCCAATTTTCATTTCAAAATATTTTGGAAAAAGATGGAGTATCGGATCAATTAATCAACCAAACAGCTGAATATTTGGATCAACTCACCCGTTATTACACGCTTCTGTATAATAAAACAGCCGAACAAAAGGACCGGGAAACAAGCGAAATCATGGATACAAATCCGGAATTTTTAAACACGCTTAAATCCAAGTATTTCAATCAAAGCCTCGCCGATATGGTGAAAAGCAATAATGAAACACATCGGTTGATCGAATACAAGGATCAATTGCTTCAAAACTACCATCCCATATATAAAGACCCAGAAAGCTCATTTGTCAAAGCACAATACTATGCCCCAGATAAAAAAGCGTTCGGAAAATTTTATCCAACACTATGGGTTAATATACTTGTTATATGGGCCTTCAATATATTTTTCTTCATTGCGCTTTATTTCAAGCTATTGCCAGGCGCATTCAATTTGTTTTCCAAAAGAATGAAATATTGATCGCATGAAAATCTTTCAGAGATTTCTGTTAAATTTGTAAAGATTATTCTTTGAAAACAAAGGGATTAGTATTACTAAATAGATTAATATTTTCATAAATGAATTTAAAAAAAATATTATTGGTGGGTATTTTGCTCCCCGTTGGATTGTTATATGCCCAAACCGATTTTAGACCGGGATTTATTATTACCAATACCAATGATACTTTATACGGACAAATAGACTATCGAGGTGACCGGGTTATGGGAGAACTTTGTAAATTCCAATCAAATGACCATATCATAACCGACTATACACCAAATGATATTGCAGCTTACCGGTTTATTGATAGTAAATACTACATATCAAAAGAAATAAATCGCAAAAAAGTATTTCTTGAGTACTTAATCAAAGGACAACTCAATGTTTATTATTTAAGGGACGACACAGGCGACCATTATTTTATTGATAAATTTGACATGCCTATAGTTGAAGTGCCATACGAAGAAGGATTCAGAAAAGTAGGCAATAAAGAGGTATTATATAAATCAAAAACGCACATTGGTGTTCTTAATTACTATACACAGGATGCATCAGGTCTGCAGCCACAGGTGAACCTATTGAAAAAGCCAGAACATAGCAAATTGATAAAATTAGCTGAAAATTACCATTATACGGTTTGTAAAGAAGGAGAAGAATGTATTGTATTTGAAAGAAAACAACCCCTAATTGGAGTAGTATTAGACTTTACTATTGGTTGGTTCGACTTTCAGGATCAAAGCAAGCCTTCTTTGCAAGGTGGAGTGCTAGTTAATATTTGGTTACCAAGGTCCAATGAAAAATTTTATTTTAGAACAGGGTTGCTATACACAGAGTTAACATATACGGGATCGAGCAATTTCATGGATGCAAAAGCTTCTGTTTACAAAGTGCCTTTTATGTTTGAATATATCTATCCTCCTAAATCCATTATAAGGCCTAAAGGAGCTGTAGGCTTTTGTACTTATTTTTCTAACAATAATTGGGGAGGTGGCAGCACATTGGCGTTTATGGGAGGTCTAAACATACAAATTTTGCCATCAATCGGTTGTTTTTTTGAATATAACTTAGACTTTGTGGGTATAATGAATGATATTCAAATGTGTTCACAATCTTGTTTGGCTGGGGTAAGTGTCAAATTCTAATATGACAAACAACCTATTTAATCAGTTTAAGTTCACGAAACCATCCTTCTGCCCTTTGCGGCCATTCGTTTACAGCAAAACCGGTATTGCGCAAACCGTAACCATGCCCACCTTTGCTATATAGGTACATCCATGCTGACACTCCGGCTTCTTTCAAGGCATAATAATAAAATAAACTGCTATTAATATGGCTTTTATCGTCCTCTGTTTGAACGATCATTGTAGGAGGTGTATTTGAAGTAATTTTTATTTCCGAAGCTACTTGAAAATTTTCTCCTGCTAAATATGCCGGATAAACAAGCAAACAAAAATCGGGGCGGCAACTTTCTTCATCAGCTGCGTCTATCTTAGCATAAGTACGTTCCGGATAATGAGTACTTGCCATAACCGACAAATGCGCTCCTGCTGAAAATCCCATCACTCCAATCCGGGCTGGGTCAATATTCCATTTTTCCGCATGATAACGCACATAGCTAATCGCCCGTTGCACATCCTGTAATGGAGCCTCATATCTTTGACGTCCTTCTCTGATGGGAACACGATATTTCAAAAGGATGGCTGTAATTCCTACCTTATTTAACCATTCGCATATCTCTGTCCCTTCAAGGTCATATGCAAGAATGCCATAGCCGCCTCCGGGACAGACTATCATGGCTGTACCGGTAGCTGTTGCAGCAGGAGCTTGAAAAATAGTTATAGCTGGATCGCCGATATCCGTGAGCCGGGTAACCGGACGGCCGCCAACTTGATTTCCATCGATTTCCCGTTCCGTCATTTTTTTCTGCTCGCCTGGAGCTCCGCCGGGGAAAAGTATAATTGATTCGTTCTGTGCCATGCATGAAATAGAATAAATACCACAAAAAATCAATAACCAACGTTTCATCATCTTTTATCACAATTAATATAGATTTCAATTAAGACCCAATAAATATTATCAGGTCTATCATGTAAAAATTAGAATTTACTGAACAAATATAAGAAAATTTAATACCGATTTGTATCCTTTTGAACTAAATGTAGATTAACATCAGTTCCGGAAAGAATCCAAAGAACTTACATATTTATGAATATTCGAACAAAATACTTTGAAAGGCTGTTATGATAATACTTCCCAAAATTCGTAATATTCTTATTTGTTTCATGTAGCTGTAATCTTTAAATTTAAAATCTTATGGAAAACACATTTTGTCAAATCATTACTGATATCAATTGGGTATGGTTCCTTGTTTCTGTCGTGATTACTTTTGGTATAGGTGCCATTTGGTATTCTTTGCTCTTCTCAAAAGCATGGATACAAGTTTTCAAAGTAGAAATGTCCGAAAAACCAAGCATGTCAAGTTTTATAAGCACTATGTTGTTACAACTTATTGCAAGTGCATTACTTGGCTTGGTATTCTTCATTTTGGATAAAGTATCGGTATGGATTGCCATATTGGCTTTGGTTGGATTCTGTGGATGGCAAAAAGCCACATTAAGGTTTCAATTTGCCAACTGGAAAAACTTTGTACAAGCCGTTTGGATTCAAGTAGGTTATACCTGTTTGGCTGGTATTACTTTTATTTTATTTGGTTTAGTCTAATATTTATTCGTAAAATATAAATTATTATGCTATAAATCCATATTTGTATTTAGAGAAGAGTTCAAATATATTAGACGCTATAAAGAACTCCCCGAAGGCAAATAATCTCAATAAAACCTTGACTAAGTGGCATTGAATTGATATATTTTTAAACCCTATCTCAGTGTAAATGTTTAATATTTGATATTTTTTTTAAAATATACTGGCGTGATTTTTGATGCAAAAGTTATGTTTCAAACCAAAAATATCAATTCTATGCAAAGGTTGTTTTTATTTCTTTTTTGCGTTATGCTGATAGTAACAGGTTGTGAAAAGGATGAATGGAGTGGAACAGAAGGAACGCTTACGTGGACATTATCTGACGATGGCACACTCACTATCAGCGGAACGGGCGAAATGCCGGATTACCAGGTCACACCAATCGAGTTTCTTCCCGAATGGTTTGAGCATCGAAATGAGATTTCCAATGTGATCATTGACGATCGTGTTAGCAATATTGGTAATTATGCGTTTTTCCGATGTGAAAATCTGACTTCCGTTACAACCGGGAATTCAATAAACGCTATAGGCATAAGGGCTTTTTGCGGCTGCAGCAGTTTGGTATCCATAACTATTCCCAATTCAGTAATTACAATTGGTGATGATGCCTTTGCTGGGTGCGAAAGTTTAACATCCATTATCATACCTGATTTTGTAACAGACATCGGGAATGCTGCTTTTTACCAATGCGAAAGTTTGTCATCCGCTACCATTGGTAATTCTGTAACAATGATCAGTGATGAGGCCTTTTTTGGTTGCAGTAGTTTGTCATCCGTAATTATTCCTAATTCGGTTACTAACATAGGAAAATCAGTTTTTTACCTTTGCGAAAATTTGACATCCATCTCTATTGGTACTTCGGTAACCACTATCGGTGAGGACGCTTTTCGCAATTGTAGTAGTTTGACTGAATTTATCAATCACCGAACAGTTCCCCAAGTGATTAATGAAATGACATTTAGCGGATTAGACAGGTCTAAATGTACGTTGTTTGTACCTGACGATTCGATAAAAGACTACCAAAAAGCCGATGGATGGAAGGATTTTACAAAAATTAGTGCTATTAAATAACAGTTGAGAAAAAGAAAAGCGCCCACACAGACGCAATAGAACATTGAATATAGCTAAATAAGAGCCTCTCATCAGTTATATTATGACTT
>JAVBPN010000383.1:0-7077 GCA_031549585.1 Bacteroidales bacterium | reverse complement strand
GTGAAGCCAAACCTTAATAAATGTTTCCTGTACAATATCTTTTGCCTCATCTTCGTTACAAAGCAACCGGAATCCAAGTCGAAAAACAAGCGGTTGATATTCGGTCACTAATTGCCGGAATGCTACCGCATCGTTTTGTTTACTTCGACAAATCAGATCTTTAATTTGATTTGAATTCATATGCAACAAAGATGTTTATAATAACAATACGTAATATATGCGATTCGGTCGAATTCCTGATTTTATTTTTTCGTGATTTTTAAAATATTTTTTATTTTTTTATATCTAAAATACAGCTTGTTATGTAATTTTTCATTGAAAAAAATATTTATTTTTACAAAACAATGCAGCAAAATTTTAACCCTCTCGTCTTAAAAGTAGAAAACAAAAAATAAATCAGATTCATGATATCGATCTTTCGAGCAGATAAAAAGTCTCCCGCATTTCAGAGAGAATTGTATCATCTTCATTACAAGAGGATTTATAATATCTGCTTGCGGATCATAGGAAACAGCATGGATGCCGAAGAAGCCATGCACGATACGTTCTTAAAATTATTTGACCATATTGATGAGTTGCAGGATGAAAAGGCGTTTTATTCGTGGAGTCAAAAAATCGCTATGCGCACATCAATTGACAGGGTTCGCAAGAAACGGGTTGTTTTTGAACCGGTAGATAACTTAGCAATTGTCGAAGAAGAACCGGTAGAAGAAGAAAGGATGACCTTGTCAGTAGACGCAGTGAAACAAGAGCTGAATAATCTGCCTGATGGTTACCGGGTAATTGTTTCGATGCGCTTGTTCGAGGAATGCGAGTTTGAAGAAATCGCCCGGTTGCTCAATATTAAAGAATCGACCGTCCGTTCGCAGTTCATTCGCGGCAAAGCAAAGTTAGCCCAACGGTTGACTCAAGTAAATATGAATCGCATAAATGAAGTTTATATCAATTAATAAGATATTGCCATGAAAAATTTAGACCAATACATTCATGATCACAAAGACCTTTTTGATGAAGAACCTGAAAACGGACATTTCGAGCGTTTCCAACAGAAGGTGAATAAAGAAAACAATAAAGTTGTTATGTTGCGCTGGGGCGCTTCTATCGCTGCATCAATTGTACTCTTGCTTTCAGTCGGTACATTTTGGATGTATACGCATCAATCAGATGATTCCATTGCATTGTGTGAAACTTCCACAGATATGAAGCTCTGTTATATGGATAAGATGAACGAAGTAGCTTATCAAATCTATGGATTAACCAAAGATATGGATCAGTGGGACAGGCAACAAATTATAGAGGATGTGCAAAATATTATTGATGCGACCAATGACGATTTTAAAAGTGAAATTCCGGAAGAATTACCCAAAGATGAGGCCGATTCAATTCTTTCAGATTATTACCAACACAATTTGAATAGTTTGCAAAATATTGCCGAAACACTTAAAGAAGAATAGTAAAATCATATTTTAATATTCATCTCTATAAAATATAAAGCCATGAAAACCATCATAACAGCCATTTCAAAAATTTATTTAGGAAAGCCATCCGTATTTTTTCCTATGGGAAAAGGATATTTAAAGACAAAAGATCTGATGTGGAAACAATTGACTCAATTTTAGGCTTGTATCGATTAAAATTATATTATTCTTTAACGAAAAAATAAAAATTAAACATATGAAAAAAGTATTATTATCCTTCATTTTAATTGGCTTCACGCTTGTTGCGTTTTGCCAAAAAACAGAGAAACGGAATGTATCCGGGTTCACGGGAATTAATGCAGCAAGTACATTTGATGTTACTGTAACAAAAGGCAATACGGAATCGTTGACCATTGAGGCCGAAGACAATATTATGCCTTACGTGCGTAGTGATGTAAGAGACGGTGTATTGTATTTGTACCTTGATAACAACAAAGAGGTGAAGAATGTAAAAACGTTGAAAGCATCTGTTGTGATGAAAAATCTGGACAAAGTATCGCTTTCAGGAGCTTGTAAGTTATCGAGTAAAGACTTGTTCACTTCAGATCAATTTCAAGGAGACTGTAGTGGCGTGTCCCGTTTGTCTTTAATTTTAAAAACTGACCATTTATCTCTTAATTCGAGTGGTGCTTGCGATATTGATTTGAAAGCAGAAGTGTCTAATGATATGAGTTTTAATACTTCTGGAACGTCAAAGGCACAACTTAAATTAAATGTAAATAATGTTCAATTTACTTCCGGAGGCACAAGTATTATTGATATGAGCGGATCGGCGAATACTGTTACGCTTAGTTCTTCGGGGACATCTATCATTAAAGCAGTCGATTTTGTGGTTAAAACTGCTACGATTGCATCCTCAGGAACCAGTAATGTCACGATGCATGTTACCAGTGCCCTTACGGTTAATTCATCAGGAGCATCTACAGTCAATTATAAAGGTTCTCCTGCTATCAGTGTACAGAATAGCAAAGCCTCTAAATTGAATAAATTATAAGCAAATTTACTTTTAAGGGGAGGGATTGCGCGCATCCGTTTCTTTAAAATCAATTATTGAATCACCTAATTATCAATCATAGTTTTAAAATTTTACTTCTTAATCCAATTATCATGAAAAAAGTATTTATCTCATTGATGTGCGTTTTATTGAGCGCAACCTTGTTTACGGTGTCGGCTAATAACAACCAAAAGGATCCTTACATGACCAAGAAATTCCCTGCATCCTCTATTAAAGAAGTGGAAGTGGCGACTGCCGGTGGGAGTATTACTATAAATGGAGATGCGTCATCCGAAGCAGTTGTTGAAGTGTATCTATCACAGGATAAGAGATCAAGTGAAGAAATTCAAAAATACCTTGACGAGAATTATACCATAGAGATTAAGGTTGAAAATGGTAAATTGTATGCTATAGCAAAAGCGAAAAGTAATATACGAGAATGGAGAAATTCATTAAGTATATCGTTCAAGATCAGTGTGGCAAAACAAGCAAATACACAATTGAAAACCAGTGGCGGAAGTATCCATATTAGTAATCTATCTGGATCACAAGATTTTGCGACTAGTGGTGGATCACTGAATGTTGAAAACTTGTCGGGGAAGATTTTGGGTAGAACATCAGGAGGAAGCATTACTGTTTCCGGTTCAAAAGATGATATTGATTTACATACCAGCGGCGGAAGCATCAACGCCAGTGATTGTAGCGGAAAAATCGTATTGAAGACATCAGGCGGTAGCCTCAAGTTGCAAAATCTTAATGGTACTATTGATGCATCGACCAGCGGCGGTAGTGTCAATGCAAGTAATATTAGCGGAACATTGAAAACCGGAACGTCTGGCGGAAGTGTTAATATAGATGATATATCCGGTAATGTGGAAGCTTCTACGTCAGGCGGAAGTATGAACGTAAAAATGAAATCGGTCAACGAATTTGTGAAGCTTTCAACTAGTGGAAATCTTACTCTTTCGTTACCTAGCGGAAAAGGTTATAATGTCGATGCAAAAGCCAATAAGATAGAAACTTCCGGATTGAAAGATTTCCGTGGCAATATGGAAGATAAAAGCATGAGTGGAACCGTTGGAAACGGAGGCGCAAAAGTTGAACTTAGATCGTCACAAAGAATTAATTTGTCGTTTCAATAATAATTTTAGGAGTGTGTTTGTTAAAGACCGTGCAAATAGCACGGTCTTTTTTTTGTTTTCGTCGATTTTTATCGATTATATGGATAAGTCAAATCAATTGATGTTGAAGGTAAATGATTCGATTGTTTTTTGGCCATCTTTATCAGTAGCAGTAAATCTGATTAGAGTTCTTTGTGAGACGCTAAAATCCTGTTCGAAAGTATACTTTTTGGAATTTTCAAATTCAGTCACAGTATTTATGATTCCATCTATCTTACTATCAACAATCCGGTCAATGACAACTTCCTTTAATCCAACAGAAGATGTAATGGTCACAGATACATGGAAGGCTTTTGCTGTTGTTTCAGTAATCCCATCGGCAAACTCGATATCAGGGCCTATGGTTTCTTCATCTGATTTTGAACAACCCATAAACCCTAGGCTCAAAGCCAAAAATGCAATAAATGCCAAAAAACTTTTCTTTTTCATACAGATAAATTTAGTTAATACACTTATTACGAAGTTTGTCACAAAAAGTTGCGCAAGGTGCAAATTTTGTTCAATCTTGCATGCGTAGAGTAGTAAAAATATAACAATTTGCGGGGGCTGGTTTATTTTTTCCCTGCTTGTAGATGTGCATTTATTTTTGTCGTACCAAATCTTCTAAAGTAGGCTCAACAATTTTACCTTCTTGCTGTTCTATTTTCTTAAAAAACTCTTGTTCTGCTTTTTCAACTTCTTCTAAATTGGCAATTTGTCCATCCTTGTATTCGATGGAAGAAGCAATTTGCCCATTCTCTTTATAATGTACCCATTTTCCGTCAGGAAATCCGTTTTTGTAATTTCCTTCTGTTTCTTTTTTTCCATCAGGATAATACGCGTAAAAATTACCTTCCCGTTCGTCATTTTTGAATGAGCCCTTCAGTTTCACTTGTCCATTTTCAAAATATTGAACCCAAGCGCCATTTTTCTGATCGTTGGTCCATTGGTTTTCTTCAGCGATTTGCCCTTCCGGGTAGTAACTAATGGACTTTCCGATACGTATGCCTGATTTGTACTCCTGCCGGTATGTAATCTTTTGATCGTAGTCACTATAATATGTCCATATGCTGTCTTTTTTCGTATTGACATAATTGCCTGTGGCGGCAAGTTTTCCATTGGTATAGAAAAACCGGGCGCGAACATGCACACTCTGGTTGTCATATATCATAATAACACGTATACCTCCCTGAGGGTGATAACGTTTCATTTCTCCAACCGGCTTGTCATTTTTAAAATATCCGGCATATACCAAATGTCCGTTTCGATCGACCGCTTCCCAATATCCTTGCTTGCGGCCTTGTGCGTCTGTTTGATTTTTAACCTGACCATTGACAATAGCCAATTGCAAAACACATAATAAACCGATCAAAAAATGCTTAATGGTCATCTTGATGTTTTCGTTCTCTTTTTGTTCTGGGGAGTTTATATTCAGGCAATTCTTGAATCAAGATATTCTGGGGCGATACGTCTATAGCATGCAAAAAAGATTCCTGAATATCTAGTATCTTTCTTAAATTTTCTTCAGGATCACACATAATCCGGTTATTTCCACATTTATCCAATGATTCAATCACATATTTTAATGAATAATGGGCGGCGTCTCTTGCCGGGTGATAAGCTCTTACTTTGTCGCTCGATGTGCTCAATTCTGAAACAAGATTGGCTGACAATAAGTTGGCAACAACAGTCCTAACCAAACGAATAGGCAATCTCATTTGCTTTGCCATATCTGCCGGAGTGAGTGGCGATTCACCTTTGATGAAACGCTGGACGATTCTTTGTAAGATCAAAATAGAATATGCTCTTTGTGCATAATCGCTGATGTGCAACGATTCGCGTTCCAATTCATAAAAATCAATGTTTTGGTTGGCAAACGAAAATTCTGCACCCAATAAAACAACCAACCAGCTTGATTGCATCCATACAAGGAACAAGGGTAGTGCCGCAAAGCTACCATAAATGGCGTTGTAACGGGATACGCCAACTTGCAAGTCAATGTATATCCATTGTAATATTTGGAAAGCAGTTCCTGCTAGGATACCTGCCAGCATAGCTGATTTGAAAGAAACTTTGGTGTTGGGCATGATCATGTATACGAGCGTAAACAATAGCCACACCATAATGTAAGGGAAGAGCTTGATCAAAAAGACAACAAAAGGGCTTAGATTGATGATCTCAAT
Organism: Bacteroidales bacterium; assembly: GCA_031549585.1. Classification (GTDB taxonomy): domain Bacteria; phylum Bacteroidota; class Bacteroidia; order Bacteroidales; family UBA4181; genus JAIRLS01. The sequence goes on along the minus strand of JAVBPN010000383.1, from coordinate 1,262 downwards.
GCTTGCCGATGCGTTGGTTAATTGAGTGACAAGGAATACATTTCCACTGCTTGATGCGATGATCAATATCGGCGCAATTAACATCATGGAAAGATAGTCGGTGAATTTGCGTACATATGTACGCGATTTTTTTATTTGCCAAATGTCATTAAATGAACTTTCTATATTGCCCAACACTTTCATGACCGACCAAAATAATACAGCCATACCGACGCCGGCGATTACTCCACCTTTGGTGTTAGCTAAGAAAGAATTGGTAAAAGAAAGCAACCAATTAAGTACATCTTCCTGTCCACTAAAATTGTCAACGAGCTGTTTTTCCAGATCTTTATCAAAACCAAATCCTTTGGCAATGCCAAAACCCATAGCCAAAATGGGCACAATGGATAGCAAAGAATAAAAAGTTAATGCCGATGCCCGGAGTTGTACTTTATCTTCTCCAAACCGTCTGAAAGACAAGAGAACAACCCGAAGATATCTTAGTAGTCTGGCAATAACGGGCGGATAATCATCCAAACGGACACTCCACACCTCGTCGGTAACGAAGTGCCTGATTTGGTTGAAGATAGTTTTAATCTTTTTTAGATTCATTACTTAAAGACTCAATCTTTTGGATTTGAAAATTTTATCGAAGGTTTTGAACCAATTTTAAATTTTAAACCTTGAATTTTTAATTATTGTGGTTTGTAATATTTCATTGCTTCGGGAATTTCTTTTTGAAGATCGCTAATCCTTCTGCTATCTGATGGGTGAGTAGAAAGAAATTCCGGCGAGCCGCTGCTTCCCGATGCAGCTTTCATCCGTTCCCAGAAACGAGGCGCTTCATTAGGATCATATCCGGCCATAGCCATAAAAATCAATCCCATTTGATCTGCTTCAGATTCGTGTAATCGGCTGAATGGCAAAAGGCCTAACACTTGCGATCCTGCGCCGTAGGCCAACATAGCCAATTGTTGTGTTTGTTCCGGTTTTTGTTGCATTGCAGTGGATAAAGCGACGCCGCCCATGTTGGCGACCAACTCTTGACTCATACGTTCTCCACCGTGATTGGCAATAGCATGGGCTATTTCGTGTCCCATCACAACAGCTACTCCGGCTTCGTTCTGGCAAATAGGTAAAATACCTGTGTAAAAGGCAACTTTACCGCCCGGCATACACCATGCGTTGACCGTATTGGGATCGTCTATCAGGTTAAATTCCCACGCAATACCATGTAAGGTAGATGCCATGCCTTTTTCAGTAAGATATTGTTCGACGGCTTT
>JAVBPN010000221.1:0-7368 GCA_031549585.1 Bacteroidales bacterium | reverse complement strand
AAGTCATTTTAAATAATGATTAATGTTTAATGGTAAATGATAAATGGCGTTCGCCTGAATGATAAGTTTGGCGGGCAAGATGGAATAAAGCATATTAAAATGATCGATAGAAAAAATCAAAAATCGAATTACGATAAATTTCCTTCTGTAAAGGTAGTGTCGCAACATGATCAATGTTATTGCGGATGGCTAGCCATTATTGAACAATTGAACTTTGCAGTTGCAAAACTGAATTTTGGAACAAAATATTTGGTGATTGATTGTTATAATGGAATCATCGATTCCGAAGTAAAAACTGCGTTGACGAAGGGATTAAGCTATGTCAAATTTGTCGATACTTCGGATGTGATGTTTTCTCCCAAACAAATTGAAACGTTTTTTAAGGAAGATGTTACCGATGATGAGATTTTTGGATATAAGACCCGTTATTATATTGATAGTTACTTTGATCCAGAAAAATTGAAGCTGCTTCGCGAAGAATTAGCGAATATTGGTGAAGGCGTTGTTGTGGTTTATGGGATAGGAGCTGCGTATGTATCTCCTCGCGTTGATTTGCTGGTATATGCCGATATGGCCCGTTGGGAAATACAAATGCGTTACCGCCGGAATGAAGCATGGAATGTCGGTGTAAATAACCATACGGAACGGGCATCTTTGAAATATAAAAGGGCATTCTTTGTGGATTGGCGTATTTTAGACCGACACAAAAAGACAATAATCGACAGGTGGGATTATGTGTTGGATACCAATAAGCAGCATGAGCCTAAAATGGCATCGGGAGAAGCAGTCAGGGATACATTGAGACGAGCCGTTTGCCAACCATTTCGCGTTGTCCCGTTCTTTGATCCGGGCCCTTGGGGCGGACAATGGATGAAAGAGGTATGCGACCTCGATAGGGACGCAATGAATTTTGCATGGTGCTTTGATTGCGTTCCTGAGGAAAACAGCTTATTGTTGAAATTCAGTAATGCTTTGTTTGAAATACCGTCTATTGATTTGGTGTTTTATCAGCCCCGCCAACTGTTGGGTGATCCGATGCACGGGCGTTTTGGAGACGAATTTCCGATTCGCTTCGATTTCTTGGATACAATGGGTGGCGGAAACCTTAGTTTGCAAGTGCATCCGTTGACGGAATATATTCAGGAAAAATTTGGAATGCATTATACACAGGATGAGAGCTATTATCTGCTGGATGCAGCACCTGATGCGGTGGTATATCTGGGATTGAAAGAAAATGTAAATCCGGATGTTATGATGGCCGAACTGAAAGAATCGTTGACTACCGGAAAATTTGATGTGGAAAAACATGTAGGGAAATATCCAGTTAAAAAACATGATCACGTGTTGATACCTGCTGGTACCGTGCATTGTTCGGGAATCAACGGAATGGTACTTGAAATCAGTGCTACGCCTTTTATTTTTACATTCAAATTGTGGGATTGGGGACGTTTGGGGCTGGATGGACGTCCGCGCCCGATCAATATAGAGCATGGGCGGAATTCCATTCAATGGGATCGCACGGAAAGCTGGGTGAAAGAGAACCTCTTGAATCGCGTAGAACCTATTGCCAGCGGAAACGGTTGGAGGGAAGAATTCACCGGTTTACACGAACGTGAGTTTATCGAAACACGCCGTTTTTGGTTCACTAAAACGACAACGCATCATACCTGCGATGGAGTGCAAGTAATAAATCTGATAGAAGGGCGGGAAGTAATTGTAGAAAGCCCGGATCATGCTTTTGAGCCGTTTATTGTGCACTATGCCGAAACATTCATCGTACCGGCACATGTTGGAGCGTATACCATCCGTCCGTACGGCGAATCGGAAGGGAAGGGGTGTGGCATTATCAAGGCGTTTGTGAGAAATAAACCGTAACAATGTTTAATGTTTAATGATAAATGACATTTGCCTGACTTGTCATTCGGGTGGGCAAAGCATAGAAAATCAACTTAGCGAAGCGATCTCATGAACGTTTAGTGAATAATTTTGAAATATGAATTTTAAACCCGGTTTTGACATCACACCCATTTATCAACCGATGGGTTTTCGTTATGGAGATGGCTGCTTTGGCCCGGAAGTGGAAAACAGATCGTTGGATGCCATCAGGGCAAGCCTGCGAGATCCCGATTGCGATGGTCCGGCCGTTGTTTATTCCATTGCCATGGATGTAGGAAAACGCATACATCGCCCTATATTGGAAAAGATACATTTGTTATATGGCGTAGTTATGTATGCAGCAGGAAGGCTTGGCGATGAACCCATCCGAAGCCAGGGACATATTCACAAAAGATCTCCGTTGAGTCATATCTCGACACCTGAAATATATGAAATTTGGGAAGGGGAAGGAATTATTTATATGCAAGAGTCCGGAGATGATGATCCGGGACGGTGTTTTGCCGTACATGCAAAAGCGGGTGAAGTAGTCGTGGTTCCTCCAGGATGGACTCATGCGACCATAAGTGCCGATCCGGCTACTCCTCTTATTTTCGGGGCGTGGTGTGATCGCGCATATGGTTTTGAATATGAAAAGGTAAGGGAACATAAAGGAATTGCATGGTTTCCTTTGTTTGATGCGGATGGGAAACTGACGTGGGAGGCGAATCCGCACTATGCAAAATCTGAACTGATTTGCAAATCGCCTAATCCATATCCAAAGCTGGGAATTGTGCCGGGTGAGGCTATTTATTCGACTTTTGAACGGAATCCGGATACTTTTTTATATGTGCCTCAACCACAGATCAAAAATGAGGTTTGGCAAAATTTTATTCCATAATATGAAATCAAGTACTCGATATAGAATAGCTTTGATTATTTCTTCATTCTTTTTGAAAACAAAAATATTTAAGAGGTAAAATCAAATGAAAGTTTTATTATTATGTTTAAAAGCTTTTGAAACCATGGAGTTTAGTGTATTTATAGATATTATGGGATGGGCTCGTGATGAAGAAAAAGTCAATGTCGAAGTAGCAACTTGTGGTTTTAGTAAAACAGTAGTAAGTACATTTGGAGTACCAATTATCATGGATACTTTAATAGATGATGTTGATGTTGATGTTAATGACTATGATGCCCTAGCTATTCCCGGTGGGTTTCAAGAATATGGATTTCGTGAAGAAGCTTTTGATATTACAACACTAGAATTAATAAGAAAATTTAACTTCCAGAATAAGCCTATTGCGTCTATTTGCGTAGCAGCATTTGCACTTGCTAAAAGTGGTATTTTGAATGGTAGAAGAGCAACTACTTATCATTCACTTAATGGAGCAAGACAAAAGGAATTAGCATTATATGAAGGTATAATTGTAATAAATGAGCCTATTGTTATTGATGGTAATATTATTACCTCATATAATCCTCAAACAGCATCCGGTGTTGCCTTTAAACTACTTGAGATGCTTTCGAGTAAAGAGAAAGTTAATTCAATTAAAAGAATGATGGGATTTATTGAATAATATAAATTATGAAAGTCGTTGTATGGTTTATTTTACTCAGTCTGTCCATTGAAAACATTTACGGACAGGAGATAAACGGAGATGGTTGGTTCCAATTGCCATTCCGAACCCCTATGCGGATGATCAAAATATGGTATAAATAACTAGTTGTCAAATGCTTAATTTTTAAAAATTGACTTTTAAAATTTGAAACGATATGAGTAAAAAGAAATACAACAAATATTTTGTGGTCGTAATTGCGGTCATTGCTGCTACCGGCGGGCTTCTTTTCGGGTTTGATACAGGAGTGATTTCAGGCGCTATACCTTTCCTGCAAAAGTACTTTTCAATCGATGAGCATGTGATCGAATCCATCACAACGTCTGTCCTGATCGGAGCGATGCTCGGAGCATTACTTGGCGGACGGATTACCGATATGATGGGCCGTAAGAAAGTGATTCTGATATCTGCTATTATTTTTGTTGTTGGCGCCATTTGGTCGGGTATGGCGCCAACTCCGCAAAGCCTTATGGGCGCACGGCTTATTTTGGGGATTGCCATAGGTATATCATCTTTTGCTGTTCCATTGTATATTGCCGAAATAGCTCCGGCGAGAAAACGCGGGGCGTTGGTTTCAACCTTTCAATTGTTGATTACGACAGGGATATTGGTTTCTTATCTCAGTGACTTGGCTATAGCCGATGAATCCGACGCCGAATGCTGGAGGATGATGTTTTATGTTGGAGTGATTCCGGCTGTGGTGCTGTTGATCGGCATCTTTTTTCTTCCCGAAACGCCAAGGTGGCTCATGCAGAAAGGAAGGGAAGAGGAGAGCAGGGCTGTTCTTGAGCGTATTGAAAGTGCCGATTTGGTTGAGCAGGAACTCAATCAGATGAAAGCCGAAATTGAGAAAAGCAAAGATGCGGCCGGTTGGCGTGAGTTGTTTAAACCTTGGCTGAGAACACCATTGTTGATTGCAGTTGGTATTATGTTTTTTCAACAATTTGTGGGTATTAATACGGTAATCTATTATAGCCCCAAGATTTTCCTGATGGCTGGGTTTGAAGGAAATATTGCTGCCATCTGGGCATCGGTTGCGGTGGGTGTAGCGAACTTGCTCTTTACGCTGATTTCCGTTTATTTTGTTGACCGGATTGGCCGACGGAAGCTGTTTTTTATAGGCCTTACGGGGATATCTATTTCGCTTGTATCACTTGGCCTTTATTTTCTTTTCAACCAAAGTTTAGGCGACGCAGGTAAATGGATTTCTGTTGTATTGGTTCTTGTATACATCGCATTTTTTGCTGTCAGCATCGGGCCGCTTGGCTGGCTTATTATTTCGGAAATTTTTCCGCAGAAGATACGTGGCTTGGGAGCATCAATTGGGTCGTTGTCTGTATGGATTGCTGATGCCATTGTTACGTTTACCTTCTTTAAAATTGTGAGTGCGTTTACTTTTAAAGGAACGGAAATTATAGTGGAAGGAGAAAATCTGGGCAATCCGGCCGGAGCGTTTTTCCTTTATGCTGTTATTGCCGTCTGTGCCTTGGTTTGGGGATATTATTTCTTGCCGGAAACCAAAGGCGTATCGTTGGAATCTATTGAAGATTTTTGGAGAAAAGGAGGGAAGCCGCGTTTTTTCAATAAATAAATCATATAAGCATTCAATATGAGGATGTTTGAAGTTTATTTTAAGCGGAATTGCAAATTCCGCTCAACACCGTCTGGTTTATTGGATGTAGTGTTCGGCTGAATTTGTAATTCAGCCGTGTCTCGGTTAAATGAAAGATAATTTTGAATTTGAATAAAAAATAGAATATATGAATCAAATCACAATGCCCAAAATCATTTTTAGTGGGAAAAGCTTAGTTGGAAAGGAAGTAGACCATATTACACGAACATTGGGGGAAATCCGGTCTATATTTGAACATGGCAATCAAATTACAGAACAACAAGCAAATAACATTGCCTATAGTGTAAGTAGTTACCTGCCAGAAAAAGAAGGAACTCCGGGTGGATTATATTTCGGAATTACCAACCTGTATGGCGGATTGGTAGGCGACGAATATTTCATGACCAAAGGACATTTTCATGCCAATGTAGATACTGCCGAGTTTTATTGGGGTATTGAGGGAGAAGGTATCCTTATTCTGATGGATGAAAAAGGCCATGTCAGGGGAGAACGGATGTTTCCCGGAAGCTTGCATTACATACCCGGCCGTGTGGCTCACCGTGTAGCCAATGTTTCGGACACGATACTCAGCTTTGGGGCTTGTTGGCCTTCGAATGCAGGCCATGATTATGGCTCGATCGAAAAGAGCGGGTTTACTGCCCGGTTGAAAAAAGTAAATGGAAAACCCCAGTTGGTATGAACAGGTATGTGATTGGAATTGATTTGGGTGGCACCATCATTAAAGTCGGAATCGTACAGAATGGTGAAGTAATCGCTTTCGATTCCATTCAATCTGATTCGACAAATGGGCTTGGACGAAAACTTCCGGAGGTGGAAGCCTGTGCTAAAAGGTTACTTCGAGACCGGAAAATTTCTGATTCAGACATAGCAGGAACCGGAATCTGTTTTCCCGGATTGGTTGATTCAAAACTGAGTGTTGTATTATCTACAAACGCCAAGTATGACGATGCTCCTGAACTCGATTTAAAGTCATGGGCACAGGATTGTTTTGGCGGACGGTTTTATATAGACAATGATGCCCGTATGGCAGCCGCTGGCGAATGGCGTTATGGAGCAGCCAAGGGTTATGACAATGTGGTGATGATGACCATTGGAACGGGTATTGGATGTGGTGTTATCATCGAAGGGAAAATATTGACAGGTGCACATTTTCAAGCAGGATGCTTGGGTGGGCATATGATTGTCGATTACAAAGGGCGTCGTTGCAGTTGTGGAAATGTTGGTTGTGTTGAAGCTATGTCAGCTTCATTTTTTCTGGATGACATTGTTCGTGAAAACAAACAGGTTAGCAAGCATTTTTATGATCAGTATGCTCCATTTGATTTTAAAAAGCTATTCGATTTATATGCTGAAAACAATGCTGATGCAAAAATAATCTGCTGTGAATGTATGGATGTATGGTCAGCCGGAATTGTCAACCTGATACATGCCTATGACCCAGAAATCATTGTGCTTGGCGGAGGTGTTACCAAAAGCGCAGATGTGATCATTCCATATATGCAGCATCGTGTCGATTCTTTGGCATGGACACCTTGGGGAAAGGTTAAGCTCGTAATATCCAGATTAATGGATCAGGCTGGCATATTAGGCGTTTCTCTTTGTGTGTAGCCATAATACCAAGTCAGCTAAACGTTAGTCACAAACGTTTCAATAATTTGGCTGCGATTGGATTATTTTGGGTCAACGATTTGTCTAATGGAGAAGAACGGATAATGGATGTCAGGCGTTGATGCCATTCAATATCCCGCCACATGCCGATAAACTGAGGCCCACAAAAATTACTGGTAGAAATAGCAGCCCATTGTTTTGTTTGGGCAGCGGCAATGGTTCCTATCTCACATAAGTCTTTCACCCATTGCCAATCCAGCAAAGGCCAATCTTTATAATCAACAATTCCCCAACATTCGGTTGTGAGAAGAGGACGCCCCAATGCATTCATTGTTTTTGCCACATCTTTGATTTTGTCAATCAGGAGTTGATTCCAATAATCAGGTTTTTCGTAATAGAGTTTTTCTGCATGGGCGACAGTGTCTTTATATCCCTGAGGGTCAAACGGCTGATATTTGTATCCTACTTTGTTATAGAATTCACTATTGTTCAATTGCACCATCCAAATATGCGGATCAAACAGGTCAATAAATGATGTATCCAGCACTTTATAATTATTCAGATCATGTGCATCAAAAGAGAACAAAAGCGGTATTTCGGGATATTCTTTCCGTACTATAGCAATGGCTTCCTTCA
>JAVBPN010000193.1:0-2886 GCA_031549585.1 Bacteroidales bacterium | reverse complement strand
TATTATTGGGCTGTATGTAAAGATGATACAGCAAAGTATAGAAAATTCGCTTCTGAGCATTACTCCCGGTCACTTGCACACCCGACAATAGGTCGTTCCATTCGTGGTGAGCACTTTCGCGAACAACATTAAAATCCCAACCGGGACTTTCAGCTTTCATTGCCTCCTTAGCTCCATCCACACTTACCGACGACATGGCCACTTTGGCCTGCAATGTTTCCCCAGGCTTGATATCGAAAGCGAGAATCAAACGCTTGGCCTTATTTCCCGGCTTAGCAGATAATTCTTCTTTTACGGTATATGGTTTATCGAAACGAATCTCATAATAATAATGGCGGGTTACCCAATTATGTACCTGTTGATGTCCTGTAATGATTTGGTTGTCTGGCATCTCCATTTCAGCAGCCAGCACGTGGCTTTCAATAGACTTGGTATCCCACACCACACCGCTTTGCATATCGAGCAATAGATATGCCGGAGCATCCTTATGATAGGTATAACGATGATATGCGGTACGTTGCGTAGCCGACAATTCCACATTGATATCAAAATCGCTCAGACGGACAGCATAATAGCCAGGCGAAGCTGTTTCTTCCGATTTCAAAAACTTGCTACGATACACACCATTATTGATATCACCACTGAACGGCAACATCAGGATGTCACCCAAATCAGAACAGCCCGTACCATTAAGATGATTCTGTGCAAAACCAATAATTGACTCATCGGCATAATTGTAACCCGAACAATAACGCCACGAATCGTTTCCTGTTTCAGGGCTTACCTGAATGAAGCCAAAGGGAACAGCAGCGCCCGGGAAAGTATGGCCATTATCTGCCGTGCCGATAAACAGATCAACGTATTGACAATAGTCTGTTTCAACAGCCGGTTTTGTAGGTTTATTAGACGAACAGGCATAGAACAGCAATATGCATATAGTTACGATTGGAAATGTTTTCATTGTTTGAATTTTAAAATTTTAAGATGTAAAGTTAGCAACAATATTGAAGCGTAAAACTGAATATTTCAATATAAGTATTGATTATATGAACTATACAAAGATAATATCTTTATAAAGTTATCTTGAACCTTATTTTTTCTGCCGCTCGATTTCTTTCCATTTGTCTTTGATATTTTCTTCTCCGTCAAAGTATCCTACCCGAGTATCTTTTTTGTATACTTCTAATTCCGGAGCGATCAGCAATTTATTCGAATCGGGATATTCGCATACATCGTGTCCGATGAAAGTTCTTACATCTAAGTAAATACAGTTTTCTTCTGTGTGGTTATACAGTTGATGCGCACCTGTTTCGCCCATTTCAAAAAACATCAGATCTCCACTCTCAACCACTTCTAATCCATTTGGAGTCCGTAAAGTTGCAGAACCGGAAATAATCATAAATAGTTCTTCCGAATACCTGTGAAAATGATACAATGTAGAATATTGCCCCGGATTGAGTTGCCGTAAGTCAAAATTCAGATTTTGAGGCTTTATCCCCTTATTAATGATCGAAAAATCAGTGAATAATCTGAAATTGTCGATCTTGTTCGGAACTTCTTTAAATTCCCTTTGGTTTGATTTTAAAACGGTTGCCATTATTTTATTGTATATTTGTTTTAGGCCTTGTTTCCCCAATATTCCAATTGTGTTTTTTTAGGCAGTTTTTTCACTACTTCTTCTACCGAATGCTGTATCCAATGCTTTACGGTTTTGTCGTCCATGTCGCCGTTCAAGGAAATGCTGTTCCAATATTTTTTGTTGAAATGCCAAGCTGCTTCCACGCTGTGGTAACGTTCGCGTAAATCAACAGCTTTTGCAGGATCACATTTTACCGATATTTTTAATTCCGGGTCTTTTAAAGGGATTACGGCAAACCATTTTCCAAATACCCTGAAGATGAGATATTCGTCATCAAAAGGCATGTCCTCTGTTGCATCTTTTATCGAGAGGCAGCATTTCCGCAATTCTTCTATATTCATTGTTGTTCTGTTTTGAAATAAATATTCATATCGTAAACAACGAAATTAATTCAATTATTCATATGATCCTGCAATTTTTTTGATGGCAATCTCATCATGATGTCTGTTTGTTTGGAGTTGCCTAATTTGAAAATATGTTTGTCAAACTCGACGAACCCATTTTTCTTGTAAAAACAGATGGCTCTTTGATTTTCTTCCCAAACGCCTAACCAAACATAATCGACATTCATCTGATTGGCTATTTGGATCGCTTTTTCGTAAAGCAATTGCCCTACTCTTTTTCCGTGAAATTCACGTAACACGTAAATCCGTTCAATTTCGAGCGCTTTGTTGTCTTTCAATTCTGTTTGCGATGGCCCGAAGTTTACTTTTAAATAGCCAATGACGTGATTATCCAATTCCGCAAAATAAAATTCAGAATTTTTGTTATCGAGTTCGGTATTCAATTTTTCTGAAGCAAAACTTTCTTCCAGATATTTTTTCATATCCTCTTCGGTGTTTACCTCCGAAAATGTTTCGAAAAAAGTCTGCCTGCCTATTTTCTGCAATGGAGCGATATCGTTTTGGGTTATTTTTCTGATTTCTATATTTTTCATTTATTAATCTATTTGTCAATTTGTTGACTTTGCTATCCGCTTATTCTAAAATTCCCTCTAATTTATATCCTTCGTCGGTTTCAAAAGCATTGTTCCTGAAAAAATAGGTCACGGTAAATCGCTTGGTGCTGATTGTCTTTTCCTTATCATCGTCGTCTTGGTAAAATGTTCTCAATTTGTAGTGCATGACCAAGCAAGTATCTTTTTTAAACTGCATGGTTGAAGTCAGGTCGTGTCCGGGAAGTCCTTCACCCCATGCGCCTACCCATTCCATCACAGGAATGTCTGACAGGACAGAAATATCGTTCTT
>JAVBPN010000039.1:0-3631 GCA_031549585.1 Bacteroidales bacterium | reverse complement strand
ATTCTCAACCCCCATAATTCCTTGGGGTCAAGGGTTCCGAATGAGCCTGGTGTAGCTTCTGTAGGAAAACTAATCACACCCGTTACAGGATCTGCGGCAGGAACATTCGCTCTTACATTTGGTGCTACGGTAATCAACTCATTGTTAATTTCATCGACTCTGGCAATATGCAATAGTCCTAGATTGTGTTCTCTATTGATCATAATCACGTTACCCTGATTGTCAACACAAACATAGCGAGGTTGGACAATTGACTGGCTTAAAACACCATCCTTATATATGGTACCATTGCCATTTCCAGCAATAGTGGTAACTGTTACTGAGGAAAAATAGCGAAAAGGAGTGTTATGTATTAGAGAGTCGTTACCAACAACCACTGAAATAGCACAAACATCTCCCGGTAGTCTAGGTGCAATCACATACATATTGGTACCTGTTGAACCCACCACAGCTGCTCTTGTGTTATTAAAATACACCTTGATTTTTTCCGGATCATCACCAAAGTTATTTCCATTAAATATAACCTTGTCTAAATAAGATCCAGAGTCAGGAAAAAAAGAAAATAATTCTACCGGTTTATTCGGATCATATGGTTGAGATCTTTTTGGATCTTGTTTATCACATGAAATAAAGAATAAGGAAAGCAAAAACATTATTAATGTTATAGAACATTTTTTTTCTGATCTTTTCATATTAGATTTGTTTTGAAATTTATATTAATGTGATTTAATGAGTTAAATCATATAGGATGAAATTTGTAACAACAACCATTTTTTGTATCATTTTTTCATAAGAATTTGTTTTAGATATTTATAAAATATTGCAAATTGTTTTAGATATTAAAATATTCTTTGTACCGATTGTATAGGTGTCCGGCCTGAAGATAAGCTGATTGCGGGCTCATAAAGTGCGAAAATTCGAATGTGATCGCCTTCGCGTATTTTGCACGTTGAGCCGCTTCGAGCTTCATGCGAAGTTTATCAAACTTAATGGGTAGAAATTTGATGGGCATATCGCGGTCGAATGATTCGGCATTGGTCCAGCATTCTATCTTATATTTGTCGGCCATTCTTTTATTTACTTCAAAAAAAGCATCCAACTCATCATAATCAATATGTCCATCCTGAAAGGCACAAGTATCGATAGCACCTTTGATGCCATCAAATATTTCGCCCCATTCGCGTTCATGTTCCTGTACAGAAACAGCATCGTCCTTGGTCAATTGGCCTGATGCTGCCATTACAGCTTTTTTCCCATCAATCCAAGGAGAGATAAGTGTAGGTAGACCTCCCGATATATCTTTACACTGTTTTCCCATAGCACGAAATACTTCAATGACACCTTTGGTTTTACGGCTGATTTCAGTACTTATATACCATCCTCCGAAACTTCTATGATGTCCGTATTTTTTCCATACTTCTTCAATCACAAACTTATTATCCTCTATTTCCCAAGCCATGTCACCAGTATCCCAATATTTACCAGAATCATACAATCCGAACCAAAACTTCATGTTGTGTTTGGTAGCTAAACGCAGGAACATATCCAATAAATCGACTGAAGGCTTATAACAACCGTGTTTACTTATCAGGTATTCGGATGGATATGTGATAAATTTGCGATAGCCCGAACGAATCATAATCACGGTGTCGATACCAATAGCTTTCATATGACTGAAATCTGCATCCCATTCGGCCTCACCCCAATTCTGATGGGGAATATCATGGGTTATTTCATCTAAGAATGTACCTGTTATTTTTAGTCCTTGGGCCTTAGGTACTATCAATGTGCTTTCCATACCTGATGGGACTGCACTTTTCTTTTCTCCAGATGAACAACAAGTTATTGCAGGAATGGATGCGGTTACACCTGCAACAGAAATTGTTTTCAAGAAATTCCTTCTGCTTTTCTCTGTATTCATATTCATAATTTTTGTTTTTATATCAGGTTATTTATTCCTTGCTTTTTTGGTATAACTTAGTATAGGTACAAGATGGAAATTAATTTATATTACCATATTGTTTATATTATTGAAATTCATGATTTTGATATCTAAGGACAATTAAAATAATTTACTGTTCTGTACTTATTTCTAATATTTTCCATAGCTGAAATAATCCTCTTGGAATATGGAAACAACCTTTAAATTTTCCCCCTTTAAGCGTGAGCAACGGATTGCCTTGACGGGTGAGATATCCGTACCATTCGGGATATTCCGTATCGCGAAAATGGTTCCACGTGTAATCATGTAGTTTCAAGAACCATTCTTTACATTGTTCGTCGCCTGTCAGTACATATCCTTTAAGCGTGGCAATCAGGGTTTCGACATGTACCCACCAGAGTTTTTGATCCCATTCCAATTGTTGCGGCGGATAGCCCTTGATGTCTTTGAAAGAGAAAATACCGCCGAATTGATTGTCCCAACCGTATTTGATGGAACGTAGCAGGGTGTCCTTTGCTTTCTTCATCAATTCGTTATTATTGTAACGTCGAGCTAAATCCATCATGAACCACATGGCTTCGTTAATGTGTCCTGGATTTACCGTTCGTCCTTCGAAACAATCACAGAATGAACCATCGGGTGCCACGTTTTCCAAAATTAGCCCCGAATCTTTTTGCATAAATACCTCCATGATTTCACTGATCAGCGGTTTCACTACCGTATCTACTCCGTCGCGACCAATGACATCTTCCAAAATCAATGACAGGTTGCTTAAAATCATGGGCAACGAAAATCCTTTCATTGGGCGGGTTTCGGGATATAGTTTATTGTATATTCCTTTTGGATGATCAGATCTTGACTGGATATTGTGAAAAGTTCTTAATGCAATATCTTTGTACTTATCTTCTTTGGTTGCTTTATATAATTCAGCAAAACCCATGCATGCAAAACAATCGGAAAAGATATTATATGGCTGAACCAGTGGTTTGCCTTCACGGGTTAATGAAAAATACCAGTTCCCCTGCTCGTCCATTCCATATTTTTCCATATATCGAGCTCCCAATAGTGCCATATCCAGCCACGACTGGCGTTTTTCGATTTGGTTATAGATCATTGAAAAGAGCCATAACTGCCTGCCCTGAAGCCACATGAATTTATCAGTGTCATAAATGTGCCCTTTTCTATCCAGACAAGTAAAATACCCTCCATACTCACTATCAAGCGAATGCTTCTCCCAGAAAGGAATAATGTTATCCATCAATTCCTTGTAGTATATCTCCTTATAAAGGTTTAGATCTTTCATATTTATATCGGCTTAATCTCTTAATAGACAATATTTTAATTTCAAAATCTTTTTCACCAATTCATTTATTTAACCTTGCAAATATAAACAAATATTTTATCATAACAATACTTATTAATAAATAATTTTATTAAAAAATTAAGTTATTTTAAATTTGCCATATAAATATTGGTTTTATATTCAAAAATTATATCTTTGTATATTATAATGTCTCCAAATATGAGTATTTCTCTATTATTCAACAGTTCTGAAAACATCCCCTTATCAGCACTCAAAACCATCAACCTGAAAAAGAACTTGGTGAAGACGCTGACCGTCGAGGGAGAGAATACCATTCCTAACCTGAGTAAGGAAACTGGGTACAGCATCCCTACAGTTACCAAACT
>JAVBPN010000235.1:0-10898 GCA_031549585.1 Bacteroidales bacterium | reverse complement strand
CCTAAAGCAAGTCCTCCTAAGGCAGCTTTTTTAAGAAATCCCCTGCGGCCATCTTCTTGTGCAGCGGCTTCTGCTTGCGCCAATTCCATTTTTTCTATAGCCCTTTGCTTTTCAAAAATTTTATACAATTCACTTTTCATGTTCAATTTATATTTAATGTTATTTTAATTGATTTTTTATTGTCTTTGTGATCTAGTTGGTTGATTTGTCTGATTTGATTGCTGACTTGCTTGTTGATCCAAAAAAGTGTTCAACTCTGCTTTAGGCATAGGCAAATTAGTTTGTTTATTCGCCCACTCTTTAAAGTCAGCATTGTTGGCAACTTTACCTTCACGCCGTTGCGTGTTAAAGTCATTGCGTAATACAGCAACCTCAGCAGTAAGGACAGCCTCCACAGCAAGATGAGGTGGTATAAAGATCACGCCTCCAAGCTTTGCAAGAACCACGTCGCCCGGTAACACCGATACCCGTCCTATACGTATGGGTGCATTAACCGACGCACATACCATATGGCTAATAGATGACGGATCATGACCCCTTATCCATCCGTTAAATCCCTTAATTTCAAGCAATTCTTCAATATCTCTTACCGAACCGTTAAGAATGACGCCCCGTTTGCTATTATTGTAAACTGAAGCGCCAACCGATCCACCCATAAGAGTCCCGTCTATAATTTTTCCGTAAGCATCGGCAACATAAACATCTCCTTCACTCAAAGAATTGACTGCCAGGGTATTATTAACCCTTCTGATATCCTGCTTTTTTCCGACTTCCTGAAGATAATCGTCAAAATCGAATCTCATGGGCATAAACTGTGCAGTTACAACCCGCCCAGTCATTACTTGATCTGGATGGAGGATAATCCAACCATTTTCGTAAATACTTGAGAAATTTTCGAATTGGTTTTCATAACCTTTACTTTTCAAAAATTCCCACAATTCTTCCAATCCGATTTTTTTCAATCGTTCAAGATGCGCATCTGAAACCTTAGGCCTCCCATCGGGAGTGCGTTCGCCTTCCCATTGTTTTGTCAGCAACTTAATATCCTCCGGACTCCATTTAACCAATTGAGATTTTGCCGGAAGAACTACCAACGTTACTATAAATAATAATAAAAATATTTTTTTCATGGTTGTTTCGACTAAATATTTTGAATCACAACATACCACATGTTAGTTGTTTTTCTAAAGAATTAATTACCAAGTACGGTTACCATCCAAATAATCGAATATATCCTTTAAAGGCATAGGCAGAGTAGGATATTTTTTCAACCACTCCCTGAAATCTGCATTAATTTCATCCGACCAACGGCTGTCCATTTGTCCGGGTAAATATTTACCTTCACCAAGCCGTTGCCATGCAAACCGGTCACGCAATTCAGTTACTTCGGCTGCAACAATTACCTTCTCTGCAAGATGAGCAGGAATAAATATCACTCCATATTTTTTTGCTACTACAAGATCTCCGGGAAGACAGATAGCCCTACCGATTCGAACAGGGTGATTAATGGAAGTAAGCATCATATTCTGAATGTATGACGGATCCGAACCTACATGCCATCCATTTATACCCTTGACAAGAGAAATCCCTTCTTCATCTCTCACACTACCATAGAAAACGAAGCCTCTTTTAGAGTTCCTGTATATGGCATTAGCCAGCATATCACCAATCAATGTACCATCGATTATTTTTCCATAGCCGTCAGCCACATAAATGTCACCTTCAACCAAAGCATC
Organism: Bacteroidales bacterium; assembly: GCA_031549585.1. Classification (GTDB taxonomy): domain Bacteria; phylum Bacteroidota; class Bacteroidia; order Bacteroidales; family UBA4181; genus JAIRLS01. Next base: position 9,162 of record JAVBPN010000235.1, on the reverse strand, counting down.
AATAGGCCATGAATTGGTGCCTCCTGTTTGAGCACGTCCTTCAAGTTTACCTTGTGCCTTAACATAAGCCTCTACATCCGGACGCGAAGGCATATACTGAGCGGTCACTGCCCTGCCCGACATAGGCTTATCAGGCCAAATGACATTCCACTCTCCCATATATTGATTATTGTAAGCGCCTTGCTGACCTTCGACACGCTGATTACGAAGAGCGCCCCACAATGCTTCTATGGCAACATTTTTTGACCTTTCTAAAAGATTATCCGAAATTTTAGGCCTTCCATCAGGAAAACGTTCTCCCTTCCATTCGGAAGTGAGCGCTTTAATATACTCCGGTGTTGCGCCAACATGTTGTGCTGAAACCACAAGCAACGAGCAAAAAGCAAACAAAAACAAAAAAGCTATCTTTTTCATGAATATCTATTTAATTGATTTAATTGATAAGTAAAATGACTAAAATGCAAATATAAGCAAAATAGTATTTTCCAGCGAGGTTATTTATGATTTTTTATGATTTATGCGAGTCACACACAGCACACATGCGCATATTCTTATATTACAATACATTAAACAAGATTCATTATATCTAACCTGACATTTTATACGAAAAAACCGCGCCTGCCGAAACAAATCTACAAGCGCGGTCATTAATCTTGGAATTATAAAATATAAATCCTAGCGAAATTCATACTAAAAATTATCTTTTGTATCCCACCAAACACGTGTCGCAATTTCTTCCTCTCTTGTTGCATTCACGCTTAACCCCATTTGCTGTAAACCTATGTTTAAATTATCTATATTATTTGATCGGTCATTTTCGGAATAGGCATTACGAACAGGCATAGGAGCTGTCGCACTATTTGCTGGGAGATTTAAATCCATTCTACGAACATTAAACCATGCTTCTGAAGGATTCATGTACAGCGACACCCACATTTCTTCCGCAAGCCTTAGCCTTGCTGCATCTCCTGTACCCAAAGGCTTAGCTGCTATATAAGCACTAATCTCTGCTGCAGTGATTTTCTGATCCGGATAGGTAGGATTACTTGCACTAGGAGTCAACAGTCCACTATATGAACTGAGTTGTTCCATATTGGTTGTTATAGCCGATGCATAAGCGGCATCAGCAGTTGTCCCAGTTATCCAACCATTAAGCGAAGCCTCAGCTATTAAATATAACATTTCAGATGCTGTCAAAACGACCAATGGCTGATCTATAGTATAAAGAAAAGGATTAGGACTTGTGTAAGTCTGATGATATTCCGCTACCGATGCACAAGGATTAGCATTCGTTCCATGTGCCATACCTTTAGCTTGTGTAAGATCCCAATTCCATTTTGATGCATCTCTCCAATATTTCTGCATATCAGAAGCGATTATATCTGTAATACCTGCATTTAACCGACCACCGAAATATACTTTCTGACGAGGATCATTATTGTTTTTCAAGAAATCAACAAAATATTCCCCTAATTTTGTATACCTTTCAGGATCACCACTTGGAGAACCTTCAAACCAAGAGCTGTATGGGTTTTTTTCGTCATTCAGATTATCTTTGGTTTTAAGCGTCCAGTTATCAGCATCGGTCAAAATAACGCCCCCAGCTATTGCCTTTTCTGCATATGTTTTTGCCGTTGCGGCATCAACTGCTGACATTCTCATAGCTATACGCAACATCAAGGAATAAGCATATTTTTTCCATTTTTTAGTATCGCCACTGTATACAATATCGCGAGTCTTTTTGGAATCACTATCACCCTTCCATGTATATTGCATAATGGTCGAATTATCTGTAAGTGCTGATGCTTCTGCATCCAGAGTTTCCAGCATATATGTGTATATATCCTGTTGCTTGTCATATTTGGGTTTGTATACACTACTGATATAGCCCAAACCAGCTTCAGAGACAGGAACATCACCATAAAAATCGGACAACCGTTGAATGATTGCAACTTTCATAATACGAGTAAAAGCTAAATTATTCACTTGATTCGGATCGTTTAAATTAACTAAATAATCCTCCAAAGTAACCGCCCATCTCATACAATTTTGGTATGCACCCCAAGGATCGTCATTTACACCTTGGTCAAATTGAGTCAGCCCGCCCATAATGTAAAGGTTAGAATAAGAGGCATAATATTTCACATAAGCCCCGTGAACCCTCACGGTGTTACCACCCGCAGCGCGACGTCCATAATCCCTCAGCACATTGGTAAACATCATGGACATATCTGAATTTGCTGGCGTAAGCATATACTTCGGATTATCCAGATCCATCAACTTATCTGTGTTGCATGAATAACCCATCATCAGGATTATCGCAACACCCATTATTTTCAAAAATATTTTGGTTTTCATGGTTTACTTAATTAAAAATTAACATTGAGATTGAGTGTGTATGATCTGGTTGAAGGAAAAACATTATCATTTAACCCTGTAGCCCCACCAGTACTCGGGTCTCCATTAGGAAGTTTATTATAAAGATCAAATAAATTACGAGCTACAAAAGATACATTGATCGATTGAATCGGCACATTCCGATATACTGATTTCGGTATGCTATATGCCAATGTCAACTGACGGAATTTAACATAAGAAGCATCGTATACGACCATATCGGCAACACGTTTGGTAAACCCTTCCCTGTAATAATTTTCGAAATGTTTCACATTGTAAGGTATTTCGTTACCGGCAACCGGAACAGGATTCGGCAAGTTCGCTGCAGGATTGGCATTGATTGTATAGCCAGGAGCTGTGGTGATATCTGCATAAGTGGAATTTCCAGCTGCATCTTTACTCGTTTCATACACCCCCTGTAAGAACAATCCTCCATCACGTCCCGGCAATGTCTGCTTACTAGAACCCCTTTCAATCATTTCTTGTTCGGCGGCAAGTGCCAACTTACCACCCCACTTACCATCAATCATAGCGCTAAGAGATATCCCTTTCCATGTAACTGTGGTTGATACGCTGGCAGCATTCGGATGAACGCCATAACCTAATAGGCTTTTATCTGCATCTCGTCCTGGACGCCATGACTGGTGCGCTTGTCCGTTATAATTAAATGTCCATCTATCCCACACTGGCTGACCATCCACATGTTTTTGAGTATATCCATAAATACCATAAGGCTGTTTGCCAACCACTTGCTTAATATTTATACCTCCACCAGTGTTGTCGCTACTTTGCGCGTTGACTTCATCAACACCTCCCAAATCCAATATTTCTCCTTTATTATACGAATAAGCCATATTAAGTCTCCATTCCACAGCTCTCTTAATTGGTACTAAAGAAACCATAATTTCATGGCCTTTGTTGCTGATTGCACCCAAGTTAACCGTTGCACCGGTATATCCTGTCGATTGACCAAGCGTAACATTGACAATGTCATCAGTTGTTTTCTTATCATAATACGCATAATCTATACCGAAACGATTATTATAAAAACGGAAGTCAAAACCAACCTCATATTCACGAGTACTATACGGAAGAAGATTTGGATTCGCAATTGTGTTAGGAATTCCTAAATAGGGTGTTCCCAGATATCCAACAGAGTTGATATCATACGCAATTTTTGTTGCATAAGCACTGGTTCCGCCACCCACTTCGGCATAAGAAGCTCTGAGTTTTGCAAACGACCACCATGAAGGAAGTGTAAAATTACTAGAAAGCAAATAACTCAAACCAACACTCGGATAAAAGATACTGTTATTGTCGCGAGAAAGCATAGAAAACCAGTCATTTCTTCCCGTAAAGGTCAAATAAAGCATATTCCTATAAGAAACTTCAGCGCTTCCATATAAAGAATTAATTCCTGATTGAGAGAATTGATTTACATTATTTGTTGTTGACGACAATGAACCAGCATTAGTTATTACGTGATAGAAAGGTATTAATAAGTTATTTCCATATATACCATCCCTATTATATTTATCGCGGGTCATGCTTCCTCCAAACATAGCACTCAATCCGAAATCTTTAACGGTTTTGTTGAAAACCAACGCGTAGTCAGCATTAAACTGCTTGTATATAGATGTCATTTCGGTAACAGCACCTGTTCCGTTGATATTTCCTCTTAAAAATCCATATGCATCGTTATCTGTCATTTTCAAAGTGGTAACTTCCGTCCCCATACGTCCAGTAAGTGACAACCATGATGTAATTTCTATACGAATATCTGCATTGGCAGCAAGACGATCTCGGGAATCTTCCTGATGATCCTGATAAGCAGACCAATATGGGTTTTGATAATAATCATTGGTACTAAATGGGAGCATCCATCCATCAGGATTAGCACCCCACTTATCTGTCGGGCCTTTCAACCATTCGATATCAACGTTGGTAGGAATAAGGGTCAATATACGAACATAGCGGTTTGGATTGGGACGATTATTACTTTGTGCTGTTGAATAATTCATTCTCGCATTCAATGATACCCTTTTACCAATTTGACTATTGGTAGAAATGTTAGCCGTCTGACGATTCATATCCGAATTGGGCAATGGCGACGTATAACGCATGTCTGAAATTGAAACACGGTATCTTTGCCTATCGCTACCACCTGAAAAATCCAATGAATTACTAATGGTATGGCCTGTACGCATGAATTGTTTCCAATGATCTTCTTTATGTGCATAATAAAGTGGTTTATCAGGATCATCATTCCAAAATATGCCCAAATTCCTACCATCATAACGAGGCCCCCAGTTACGATGTACTTCTTGATTCCAAACAGACAAATATGTATCCGTATTATCACCATTTGATCCTGAGTTACCGTATTCGGTTTGACGGCCCTTAAACGGATTATCATAATACTCGAATCCAAAACTACCATTATAGGAAACACCAAATCCTTTCTTACCGCTTCCACTTTTAGTAGTAATCAAAATAACGCCGTTTGATGCCCTTGATCCATAAAGAGCTGTTGCTGCAGCGCCTTTCAAAACATTCATCGATTCGACATCGTTCGGATTCAATGTAGTTAATGCATCGCCCATGTCACGAGAACCATAAGATGAAGACGATCTGGTTATCGGCACTCCATCGATCACATACAATGGATTGTTGTCCCGACTAATAGATGTATTGCCACGAATAGTAACCTTTGACGATCCAGCTGCACCAGTCCCTGAAATATTGATATCAACACCTGCAATCATTCCCTGCAATGAGTTCATCAAGTTAATTTCCGGCGTCTTCGACAGATCATCGCCTTTCACTTCGGTAGAAGAATAACTCAAGGCTTTGGTTTGTCTCTTGATACCAAGCGCAGTAACCACGACTTCTTCAATAATTTCGCTACCTTCCTTCAATGTGACATTGACCACATTATTTGATCCAACTGGCATATCTTGTTGTGTATAGCCAATGAAAGAAAATGTAAGAACAGCACTACGATTGGGGATATTAATTGAATATTTGCCATTCAAATCGGTAATAACCCCTGTAGTCGTTCCTTGTACTGTAACATTTGCACCCGGCAACGGAGAACCTGCTTCGTCTGTTACAGTTCCTGTAATGGTAATGGTTTGTCGCACAGCTGCAGAAGCAACAATGTTAGCAACAAGGCTTTCGTTGTCTTTTTCTGTAGATAACACAATATGCGTACCTTCCATTACGTATCTTACATTAGTTCCCGCCAACATTTGGTCTAACAATTGATTGACAGGCATATTTTCCACATCAACAGAAACTTTTCTTTCTGCATTCACCTGATTACCATTGTATAAAAACAAGTAATCTGTTTGATTTTCTATCTCTGTCAAGACAGTTTGCATTCTAGCATTACGTTGCTCAATAGTTACCCTTGCTTTCTGCGAATATGTATTTTCTGCAAATAGCAACGCGGTACTGAGAAAAAGCATTAACGAAGATAATTTCATAATTTTAAACAATCGTTTGTTTTGCCGTTTATTGGAACAATTATGTCCCGGCAAAGAATAATAATTCATACTTTTGTATTTTTAATTAAGTTAATACATTTTTAATTCAAAAAGTGTGTTATTCTACGATGCCGGCTGGTGGTAGAATACTTGTCGGCATCTTTTTTTTCATAATTTTAACCGGTTTTTTTCATAGGCTCTTTATTTTTTAAATTAATAAAAACACTAATGACCCAGATTTTGACCCTTAATCTTTGATCTATTTGATATAAATGATATTTTTCTCCTCTTCACGTACAAATTTAAATTTTACATCCTTTTGCAATACCCGTAAGGCATAGTCAACGCCATCGGATTGGCGAAATTTACCCGTACACACATAATTCTTCGCGTTACCGTTTTCAATAACAATCCCTATTCCATAGCACTTTTCAAACTTTCTCATCAAATCGGCAAAAGACATGTCATTGAAATATATCAATCCTCTACGCCAATGATAATGATCAAAATCACTAATAACATCAGACTTTAATATCCCGTCTTGTATCCGTGCCATCGTATTGGGCTGCAACATTAAAGATTGTGTAGTGTCCTTTGCTAAAGACACTTTTACGGAACCTTTTAATAAAGCTGTCGAAAAGTCATTACTACTTGAGGAATATGCATCAACATTAAATTCAGTACCCAATACCCGTATATCATATTCACCAGCATGCACTACAAATGGTTTTTGCTGGCCATGAGCTATTTCAAAGTATCCCTCACCATCTAAAATTACTTCACGTTGTTTTCCTGTGAATATACCCGGATATTTCATTTCCGTACGAGAATTAAGCCAAATATTACTTCCATCTGAAAGCGTCAGTTTAGCTGTTTGTCCAGCCGGAACAGAAACAATGTTCATTGCCACCGCTTGATCTGGTTCTTTTATCTCATCAAAATAAAACCATGAAGCAGCGAATGTAATCAACATGGCAACTGCTATTTTCAACCAATCAGGCACAATAGACGGCTGTAACGTTTTTTTCTCATGAATGGGGTTCATCCGCATTCGGATATTCTTCAAGACTTCATTAGAAACCGGCAACTCTTGCTCGATGTACGCATTCATGGTACTATCTTGCATCACCGATTCAATAGCATTAAGAAATTCATCATCAATCACCCCATCACGAAGGGCACAAAAAACAAATTTATTCTCTTGCTCTGTACATTTATTTTGCAGAAAACGTTCCAATAAAGCCTCCCAATAATCCATTCTCTATATTTTATGATAATACGAACAAACCCACCAAATGGTGGGTTCAAAATATAGAAAAATGAAAAAATATTTCGCAATATTCTATTTATCAATCTACTAAATTAAATAAAATAGAGAATAAAATCGCAAATGAGAAATTACCGTGAGTTTGTAGATATTCTTTGATTGTTTTATTCGCTTTTACAATATGATCCTGCACCGTACTACGAGAAATTCCCATACTTTTGGCCACTTCTTCGTAAGATTGTTCCTGCAACTTACAACGTTCGAATACAATTCTTCTTTGTGTTGGAAGGCTTTTTATCGCATCTTCCAATATTTTTTTATATTCTTCGTAAAAATCTTCCTCTTCCAATTCATTTTCCGAAATTATAGCAAATTGTTTCAATTTGTCTTTAACTGTCTGTTCATACGTTGCCCTTTTGAACATATCAAAAATAGCATTACGACATATGGTACTAATGTATGCAGAAAAATTTTGAGCAGGATCTAATTTACTACGATTATCCCAAACTTTAAGAAAAACATTTTGGGTAATATCTTGAGCCAAAGATTCTGATTGTATTAGTTTCAATGCAGAATAATAAATGTGGCGATGATACTTATTGTATAATGCAACAAAAGCCTTCTCATCTCCGACTGCCAGACATTTCACACAAAAGTAATCCGGATTATCTATGACACTATTAGATTTTTGCATATATACCTTCATATTTGGCATATTCGTGGTCAAAATACCCTCTTTGCATCAAATCGTTTTTCATAAGGCACTTTTTCTCTCTCGATTCTTTCATATTTTTATGAAAATCAAAAACACAACTTGCCGCCCCAAATAGATATTCGCTTAAAGAACAATCTACAAACGATTTGATTTTCAAAACAAAAAGAATATTGTGTTAATACAAATGTAGGGAAAAGAGTAACCCATATACAATTCGATTTGTTAAAAAATGTTAATTTGAGGGTAACGTTTTGTTTTATTTGCAAAAAAACAAAAAGCTAAACAAACCTTTCCATGTTTTCTTTATTGTTGAAAATATCCGTATAAATCAATCTTCTGTTATTTTACTCGAAATAATAAAGGGCATTCCGTTTGGAACACCCTTTATATGCTTATATCAAATGATATGTTAAATATCTATTGTTGATATCCTTGTTTATCCATTGACCTCTTCGTCGGCTGCTTCCATTAAGCCCCGCATGTAACCTATCGCAAAAAGATTGCCCAATAATCCATAGCTGGGATTGCTGTTGTCTTCATTGACCATCGTCGGTACATGATCCGGACGGATCGGCCCATCAAAACCTAGTTCGTAGTATGTTTTCATGGCCGCATACATGTCGGTGATACCATCATCATGCCATACTTCTTCGAAGTTGGTCCTGACACCTTTGACATCCCTGAAGTGTACAAAGAAGAACCGGTTGGCAAAACGCCTGATGGTCGCAGGAATGTCTTCTCCCATGGTGGCACAACAACCCTGACATAAGGTTAAGCCATTGACTGGACTTTTGTATAAGTTAATGGCACGTTCCAAATTGTCGGCTGAGGTGAGGATACGTGAGATGCCTCTTACCATAGGAATTGGCGGATCATCCGGATGAAGTGCTAGTTGTACTCCTGCCTTTTCTGCTTCGGGAACAACTGCTTTCATGAAGTAATCTAGGTTAGCCCACATTTCGTCGGCTGTGAATTCGCGTTCGAAACGATTGATGGGTAGGCTTTGAGCATCTTCAATATCAAAACCGGTAACTAATGATCCGCCGCGTGATTTGCGTTCACTGGTGGTTCTGAACCAGCCGATTTCCGGCATCCAGTTGTAGCATATGACCTTGACTCCCACTTTGCCAAGGTTGTGCATGAATTTGATGAAGTTGCTGATTTCTTCATCACGGCCTTCCAAAGCTAGCTTGGTGCGTGAACCTAAGGTAGGAGGGCCTTCAACTACACAAAATTTTAGACCTTGTTGTTCGTAAGCGTTTACGGTAGCTTGTAAGGATTCTAAGTCCCATGGA
>JAVBPN010000367.1:0-24600 GCA_031549585.1 Bacteroidales bacterium | reverse complement strand
ATACATTTGGAACGTTTTATTATGTCGTGGATATATGCTCCAACGAGCACAATAAAAGATAAAAACACCCGTTTTTGGGTTTGTAAAAATACAATTAATTTTAGTTTTTGAATGAAAGCGTACAGATTGTTTCTTTTAGTTTTGGTAGCTGTTGTATATGGATGTAGCGGCAGTGGTGAAGATGAATTGGTTGGCAATTGGGTAAGACGTGGTGACTTTGGTGGTCCTCCCCGTGCATTTGCTTCTTCCTTTGTCATAGGAGAAAATGGTTATGTAGTGGGTGGAGTTAACTCCGGAAGCAATAAGCGTAGGAGAGATGCTTATGTATTTCACAATAGTTCTGATGGAATCGGCTCATGGGCGCCTGTAGATTCGTTCCCTGGGAAAGGTAGAGAACAAGCCGTAGCCTTTACCATTGGGAATAAAGCATATTACGGAACAGGATGGGACGGATATGACGACGTAATGAGCGATTTTTGGGAATATGACCCTCAATATGAAGGACAAAAAAATCCGGACGGTACACCCAAAGCATGGAGACAGGTGGCTTCATTGGGAGGTACAACGACCAGTTCGACCAAATATTTTCGATATGGCGCCCTTGCTTTTTCTTTGAATGGGAAAGGTTATGTAGGAACAGGATATAGTGCAGGCGAAGATATGGCTACCCTTTTGGATTTCTGGGAATATACACCGGAAGAAGGTGGAATGGGAACCTGGAAGGAAGTATACGGGTACGGCGGCAGCAAACGGAGAGGCGCAGTTTCTTTCATAATTGATGGGATCGCATATATCTGTACAGGCACATCCAATAACGGACTTGTCGCCGATATGTGGCAATTCGACGGGCAAACATGGAAGAAACTAAGGAATATAGACAGCAGCAATAAAGATGAAGATTATGATGATGATTATGGTAGCTACATCACAAGATACAATGCAGCAGCGTTGACTATTGGTGGAAAAGGTTATGTGGTGGCTGGCAACAATAACTATATGGTCTGGGAATACGATCCTGTAGCTGATTTGTGGATACAAAGACAAAATTTCACATTGGCCAACAACAATGTCAATATGAGAGAAGGAGCATGCTATTTTTCTTTCCCAGGAGGACAAGGATATGTCGTTGCCGGGAAATCAGGGATATCTGCATATTTTGAAGATGTTCGCCAATTTTTCCCTCTGGAAGAAAACAACACAGCTGATGATTAACAGTTGTTCTCAAATAATACAAAAAAGCATCATCGAACGATGATGCTTTTTTGTTATAACACCTGTTTCATCCTAATATTATCTTACTAGCAAACTTTATATAACTATACCTAAATAATGCGAATTAAGGGATTCAAATTCCCTAACTAACGATTCAAAAACATACAACAAAGACTTCGCAACTTTTATGAGTTTATACAAATATTCAACTTATTTTTACCGCTCAAAATAAACCTTATTTTATGAGAATTCCATTTCTTCTGTTTTGCCTTCTTCTTTCAACCGTATTCTTTTCTTTCGGTCAATCAACATATCGACAAAACTTGGGTGATCTTGCAACTATCGATTTTCCGGATCAACCGGATAAGGATACCGTCATGGGCCAAGAAACCTTTGCATATATCGATTCGAGCGCTTATTACATTGTCGTCATCGGAGATTATGCAAATACGAATGCCATGCAAGTCAAAGAAGGCGAACTTGATAAATTCTATGACGAAGTCGTGACCGGAGCGATCAAAGAGTCGGGAGGCCAATTGGTTCATAAAAAACAATTTGAAACAAACGGGCAAAAAGGCGTGGAAATCGAATTCATTTCGGCTACCGATCCGAACATTCCCGATGTGAGGTTTATGAGATTCATATTTGTCAACGATAAATTTTTTGCTCTTAGCTTTTTCGTGAATTCCGAAAACAGGGCAGAAATGTTGTCAAGAAAAGATCACTTTTTCAATTCTTTCGGCTTTACGGCAGAAGAATCTGATTTACGACAATTCACGAATTTGAAAAAAAATCGATCGTATGATGCCGGTTATGCCATTGGAAAACTTATCGGTAAACTGTCAATAATGGGAATAACCGTCGGGATTATTTTGGCTGTTGTGCTGGGGATCAAAAAACTCAGGAAAAAAGGTGATAATCGCGAGTAATTGAATCGTATTTTTAACATTAGCTTGGAATAAGAATCCATTCTCCTCTTACATTTTGACTGGAACAAATATGCACTCTTGATTTGCACAAATAAGTGCTCCCGGAAAATAATCAACGTTTTAATATATCCTTTTGAAGTTGGTTTAATGAAAGCTACACCAATATTCAATTACTTAATTATTTCACCCTCTTCTCAACCGGTAATCAGAAATGCCCAAATTTTTATATGTTTCAACAAGAGCGGCTTCGTGATCCGTAATAACCAATAATTTGTCGTTTAACATTAATTCGGTTTTGCCTTTAGGAATAAAATATTTACCGTCTCGTTTGACCATCACCGCTAATGTTTGTTCCGGCAAAGGCAATTCCATCAAATAACGGCCTTTTACTAAAATTTCTTCAGTAATAGCTATCTCCGTCATTGTCGATTTAATATCTTCAGAAAACTCAATATCAAAATCTTGGAATTTACTCTTATCCGCTTCTTTACATGACAATCCTAACCAATCAGCTACTTTAATTAATGAGGTTCCCTGCACCAGCAATGAAATCAATGTAATAAAAAACACAATGTTAAAGATCAAATTGGCATTATTCACTTCGGCAGCCAGCGGATACATAGCAAAAATAATCGGAACAGCGCCCCTTAAACCAACCCATGAGACAAAAAGTTTGTCTTTAAAATGCATTTTTTTGAACGGCAAAAGAGAAATAAAAACACTCAATGGACGGGACCCGACAATCATAAAAGCTCCAATAAGTAAGCTTCCCAATGCCACCGGCCAAAGTTCACTTGGATTAACCAACAGACCTAGTGTTAAGAACATCACAATCTGACCCAACCAAGCAAATCCATCAAAAACTTTGATTGAAGGACGCTTATATACAATTTTTGAATTTCCAATGATCAATCCGGCTATATATACTGCCAAGTAACCATTTCCCTTGATAAAATATGTAAATGAAAAAACAAAAATGCCACAGGTAAATAGCAAGATAGGGTATAACGAATCATTGCTTAGATTAATCTTATTAATCAGCCATACAGATACCCTACCCAATATATATCCGGCTCCCATGCCAACAATAAACTGTAGAAAAAAAGAAAATACAGCATATCCATACTGTACCTCCCCAGTACCCTCACTCGTGACCAACTGTATCAGAATAATTGTCAACATGTAAGCCATTGGGTCGTTGCTCCCACTTTCTAACTCCAACATCGGTTTCAAATGATTTTTCAATCGAACCCCTTTCCCTCTTAAAATAGAAAACACAGAAGCAGAATCAGTAGATGACATCACGGACGCCAACAATAAAGACTCCAGAAAAGATATTTGAATGCTGTCAATCAGCGCATTGGCTATATAATAAATAAATATTCCGGTAAATAAAGCAGTTAATAGTACTCCCAAAGTAGCTAATATTACTCCCTGTGCTATGATTGGTTTGATGCTACGGAAATGGGTATCCAATCCTCCTGAAAACAGAATAACACAAAGGGCTACCGTTCCAACGGCCTGTGCTATTTTGTAATTTTGAAAGTCTATGCCCAATCCATCTGTTCCAAAGAGCATACCCACTCCTAAAAAGAGCAAAAGGACAGGCACCCCAAACCGACTCCCCGCCTTAGTTGCAAAAAGGCTAATAAAAAAAAGTATAGAAATAACTAATAAAGCGGGCTCTATGGACATTCATTTAATTTTATCAAGAACAAAAATAATATTCTTGGGATTATTGACAACAATCCCAAGAAATTATTTGTTTTGATATATGCCCGGATTAATTCTTAAACAAGTGAGATACAGAGCAAACCCATTGTTTAAAATTTTCATCGTATACCTCGTTAAGTATAACTGGAATCTCTTCCGGACGACATGATACTCTTTGTACTTGTGATATCCTGTCTTGTTCTGTTTTGTTGTTGTATATAATTGATAATGCCAGCAATTTGGCATATTTTTCGTCTGAAGTCATGATTATGAAATAATTTAATTATAAATATTTAAATGATTGTTAACACGGTAAGAGAAAAACAATCGAATCAAATATTCAACCTCCGCAATTTTATTAGACTTTGTTGCGGATACTCCGAAGAATGAAAAGATACAAACAATGCAAGAAAAGAATGCTTAACTTGATAATTTTCTTTTAATTGTATGTATTTTGAACTTTTTTCATATGTATTATCAGGATGTAATATCTGAGCTCCTTCCGAACTAAATCCGAAACAACAATCAGATGAAGCACAAACAACACCCATGTTTGCTGAGCAAGACGCATCAATGTTTACACCGGCACCTTCAGATGCGAATAACGTTTCTTCCGACAAAACGAAAGAAAACGCCACTAAATACAGCAAGGCAACAAACCCAGAAAGAAAAACTTTGTTTTTCACAAACTCAATTTTTTCTTATTCACAGCAAATGTAATACCAAAATAATTTATCCAAAATACTTATCATTTACACAGTTGATTTTTTGATACACATTGTTTTCGAATATTTATACGTGCTTAATAGTTATGAACATAAAATAGTTGAAAAAAAGTATTCAAACCATGCGTAAACATAAAGCGTAAAATCTATATTTGTCCAATAAAAATTCTTTTATGGTAAGAATCGGGATCATCGGAACCAATACCACTGCTCATTTATGCACAGGAGTATTGCTTACCGATAATCATTATGAGATTTCCGGCAGCTATGCATCCAACAACCGCGATTCAATGGTATTTGCAAGACAATACCGGTTGGTTTCTTATTCTTCCATGGAAGCGTTATTTAAATACACAGATGCCATTGTCATATCCGGATATGTGTCTGACACGACATTATTGGCAGAAAAATCGCTAAAAAACTTTAAACACACTTATATCACACATCCGTATCTGTTGCCGATGGATGAAATTCAACACCTCATTAAATTGGCCAACGAATCGGGAATGATTTTACAACTGGGAATAGGGTATCGTGATTGTGCCGTCGACAAAGCATTGAGGAACCTATCACAAACTCCTGCGTTGATAAACATCAATCATCAAATGGTTCAATCTGATGATGTGTACACACAATTACAAACCACACTTTCTTCCGATTTAGATTTAATTATAGGTATCTTGCATATCAATTTTCGTAAAACTGATGTTAAGACATGGACAAAGACCGATGGCTTTCCTGCTATATTACATTGCCATTTAGACTGTGACAATGGCTCAACATTACATACTACGATCCGGATGATCGCAGAAGGAGAGCCAAAATTGGAAGTCACTTTTCACCTACCCGATAGGATTGTTCGTACTGATGTCTTTAAGTCGACAGTGGAAACACAATACTGTGAGCTTGATGTAATCGACAACCAGACACTTGAAGCGTACCAAGAAAAAGCCATCTATAAAGCCGCTTTCAATAATTTTTATCATGCTATTTCCGGAAAACAAGAATCTATTCGTAGCATAGACGAACAAATACAAGCTATAAATACAGCCCATATCATCGTTAACCAAGTCCGGAAAAAACAAATCATTTCTGTTTGTTAAATCTATTTTTCAAAAAATATCGTGTCGTTTTCGGAAGAAATACATGATTATGTCCGGAAGCACAACAAGTTTGTCATCCGTATAAAAGCATTCTCGTCTTATAACAAGTTGCCCGAATTATCGTTTCCTAGCTTATACATTCCCGATAAAGGAATTGTTTTCCAGCTCATACCAATCCCTTTAAGCAAAGATATCACCCCTACATACTTCCAAAACGTTATCATCCAATATCTTTTTAAAGGAATACGCGTAATCAATATTTGGCAAGACCAATGGAAACAGCATCAGGAAATTATGCGTTCACGTATTGCCGCAATACTCGGCATATCTCAATCTATTCATGCTCGTTCTACTCGCACACAACGGATTACTAAAGATGTTGCTCGTTCTTTTCTGGAGACCAATCATCTACAAGGAGCGGTATCCTCAAGGCATAACTATGGTCTGTATACAACCGATGACACATTGGTGGCCGTAGCTTCATTCAGCGGTGGAAGATCCATTACACGTTACGGAATTTTGATTAAATCGTACGAATTATTACGTTATGCCGGGCTTCTTCACCATCGAGTAAATGGAGGCATGGGGAAATTATTCGCTGAATTCCTAAAAGAAATCCAACCCGACGACGTGATGACATATGTTGATTTTGAATGGGGTATGGGAAAAGGATATTACGCTTTAGGATTTAACCATGCAGCAACCACTCCACCACAAATGTTTTGGATTCATCCCATAGAGCAAATCCGCTACTACCAACACCGGCTACCTAAAGATTTGCAAATAGCATTTTTGGAACAAACGCTGCCAATAGAAGATTTTTTAAGCAGTCTTGGATACATTAGAATATATAATGCCGGAAATCTGAAATACATCTGGAATCCGACCATTGTTTCAAAATTGAAAGTAGATAAATGGCTGAATGACTGAAGCCTTCATTTGATAAAGGAATAAGAAGAGAACAACAGCCAAAATAACTTTTACAACCAATGATAATTTAATGTACCGACCCCTACAATATTCTTTCCATTGGGCAGGAATCCAATGCAGCAGGAATCCCAACAGGATAATAGCAAACACAATTCCATAACCATCCATAATCTCGCCAAGCATATGGAATGATGTAGCAGAAAAAATCCGGTGAATCATAGTTGTCGCAGCCTCCATGCTATGGGCACGAAAAAATATCCAACAAAAGGTTACAAAATGAAAGGTAAGCAAAGCTGCAAAAAATGAACGTACCGGATTCCTACGCAAAGGATTTTCCGGAAAAAGCTTCATCCATCCTTTATGCATCACCAAAGCAACACCATGCAACGCCCCCCATAAAACAAAACGTATATTGGCGCCATGCCACAACCCTCCTATTAACATGGTAACCAAAAGGTTGACATTGGTGCGAATATTTCCTTTCCGGCTGCCTCCCAATGGAATATACAAATAGTCACGCAACCAAGAAGATAAAGATCTATGCCAACGCCTCCAAAAATCGGTAACATCATGTGCCTTATATGGTGAATTGAAGTTAGCCGGCAACCGAAATCCCATCAATAGCGCCAATCCGATAGCAATATCGGTATAACCTGAAAAATCACAATATATTTGTAATGAATAGCCATACACCGCCATCAAATTCTCAAATCCCGAATACAACAACGGTTGATCAAAAACCCGATCGACAAAATTGATGGATATATAATCCGAAATAGCCATTTTCTTAACCAATCCACAAGAAATCAAGAACAAGGCATGTCCCATTTCGGCCTTTCTCAATCGGTACTGCCGGTACATTTGAGGGATAAATTCCGCAGCACGCACAATAGGACCAGCAACTAATTGAGGAAAAAAGGACAAGTAGAATCCAAAATCCAACATGTTTTTTACAACCGAAGCCTTCCCTTTGTACACATCTACAATGTAGCTGATCGCTTGAAAGGTGAAAAAAGATATACCAACCGGCAAAATAATCTGTGAGATATCAAAATGTGTCCCGGCGATGTGATTACTCCAACTAGCTAACCAATTTTTGACTTCAAAAGAAGTCCCAAACATATCATTAAGCCAACCGATAAAAAGATATGCATATTTAAAATATGCCAATAATAATAAATTAAGAACAACACCTATCGAAAGCGTCAGCTTTTTCAAGTGTTTTCTTGAAATGGCTGCAATTAAATAGCCAATAGAAAAATTGAATACAACAGACCATATCAATAGAAAGAAATAGTATCCGCCGCTTTTATAGTAAAAGTAAATGCTAACAATGAATAGAAATGCATTACGCAATGCATTTTTTCTATATACCAACGAATACAACAATAAAACAACCATGAAGAATACCCAGAAGGAAGCCCGGGTAAACAACATGGGATCGGATGAACTATATTTTAGTTGGTTAATGAACTCTGTCATCAATAACATTACGAAGGATTATTGAGCGAACAAGAATACAACATTTTTCTGTAATTCGATGTAAAACAGTAATAATTTGTAAAAATAAGGCCAAGATATTTTTGAACGTATTTATATGATCCATTTACTTTTAACAAAAATACGTAATACGAGATATTACAACAACTTAAACAGTTAATAAAAAAATAATGCGAATGATACAATATGAATTTTTATATATAGCTTTGGCAAATTTTTAACCTAAAAAAATACATTAAATTATGAACAAGGAAAAAATACAATCGGTTACCTTCACATTGGTAGGATCAGTATTGCAACTAACTAGCGTAGCCCTTATTTCTGTGCTGGGTTTCGTGCTATTAATTGTGGGGTTGGGTAAGTTGAAAGATAATTTGGATGAAGCAGGAGCTTCTGCTGTTGGACTTATTCGTCTTGGGGCAATACTCGGAGCTGTGGGAGCTGTAATCGGATTGATCCCACTAATTGGTTTAGTTGGCGGAATCTTCGGATTGGTTGCTTTTATTTTAGAAGTAGTCGGATACTTTAAACTGAAAGACTCACAATCGATTGGAGAAGTTGGTAAAAATGGTGTGAACTTAATCCTTTTAGCAATTCTGGTTGCCATTATCGGAGGAATTATTGGATTCTTTGTTAGCGCTATTCCTGTTGTGGGCACGATTGTAACTTCAATATTCGCTGCAGGAGCTATAATTTTGATGTTCTTGGGCTGGCTCAAAATCCAAGAAGGACTTATCGAATCATAATTTTTATACCATAGTATTATATAAAAGCAAGGAGAAAATTCCTTGCTTTTATTTTTTTTACACTTTTTGTAAAAACTTTTTCATCTTGTTGTTTTTATTAAAAAAAGGAGTACCTTTGCCCACCGATTTTCGAAGTAGTTTGAAATACAAAAGGCAACATTAGACGCTGATTATCAACAAATAATGCTTGCCGGATGAAGTGCTTTTTTGCAGCATAAACTCATGCAAACAAGCTATACTTTAAAGGATATCGATTTTTAAATTAGTATTAAATTAAAAAAAGTAAAAATGACTGATCCCATAGCAGATCTGCTGACCCGTATTCGTAACGGAATCGGCGCACGTCATAAAGTTGTTGACTGCCCTGCTTCCAACATCAAGAAAAGTATTGTAAAAATACTTTTTGAAAAGGGTTACATACTCAATTACAAGTTTGAGGACGAGGGGCCTCAAGGCAACATCAAAATAGCCCTAAAATACAATTCCGAAACAAAACAGCCCGCAATCAGGGCTATTCAAAGAGTAAGCCGTCCCGGTCTGCGTAAATATGTAGGCCATGATGAGCTTCCCCGTATCCTGAATGGTTTGGGAATAGCTGTCATCTCCACTTCACAGGGTGTGATGACCGATAAAGAAGCGCGCCAAAAAAGTATTGGTGGCGAAGTAATATGTTATGTTTATTAATGAGGAGGAAACCATGTCAAGGATAGGAAAATTACCCATTAACATACCGGAAAAAGTAATAGTAACCGTTCAACCCGATAATACTGTTGTAGTAAAAGGGCCACTCGGCGAATTAAAACAAAAAGTAGATGTTGATATCACCGTTCAAATAGACGGCAATGTATTAACCGTTACCCGTCCGACCGACCAAAAGCGTCATCGTTCCATGCACGGATTGTATCGCGCTTTATTAAATAATATGGTTACCGGAGTATCTCAAGGTTTCACCATCAAACAAGAATTGGTAGGTGTAGGTTACCGCGCAGAAGCCAAAGGGCAAATTCTCGAAATGAGCTTAGGCTATTCTCATGATATTATGATCGCTTTACCAAAAGAAATTAATGTCACTACAGTGACTGAAAAGCGTTCTAACCCGGTTATCACATTGCAAAGTTTCGACAAACAATTATTGGGACAAGTAGCGGCGAAAATCCGCTCATTGCGTCCGCCAGAACCATACAAAGGCAAAGGTATTAAGTTTGTTGGCGAAACATTAAGAAGAAAAGCCGGAAAATCGGCAAGTGCAAAATAATATATTGAGAACAATCAATATTTAAAGGAGGAAAAAATGGCTTTAACAAAAATAGAAAGACGGGAGCGCATTAAAAAAAGAATCCGTAAAGTGGTATCGGGAACAGCCGAAAAACCACGGATGTCGGTCTTCCGTAGCAATAATCAAATATATGTGCAATTGATTGATGATTTATCTGGCGCAACTTTATTGAGCGCTTCATCACGTAGCAAAGAAATTGCAGGACAAAAAGGGAACAAAACCGAGCAAGCTAAACAGGTCGGCAAATTAATAGCAGAACGTTCACTTGCAAAAGGTATCAGCAGTGTGGTTTTCGACCGCAATGGCTTTTTATATCATGGTAGAATTAAATCGTTGGCCGACGCAGCGCGAGAAGGCGGACTTAAATTTTAAGAAAATATATGTCAACAAGTATTCGTAAAGTAAAAACGGCCGATTTAGAATTAAAAGACAGGTTGGTCAGTATCCAACGCGTCACTAAAGTACCCAAAGGGGGACGCACATTTAGTTTCTCAGCAATTGTTGTAGTTGGCAACGAAAACGGCATTGTTGGTTATGGTTTGGGCAAATCAAACGAAGTAACTTCGGCTATTTCAAAAGGTATTGAAGATGCCAAGAAAAATTTGATCAAAGTGCCCATCCTTAAAGGAACGCTTCCTCATGAACAAACAGCTAGTTATGGTGGTGCAACCGTATTTATGAAACCGGCTTCTCCTGGTACAGGAGTGAAGGCAGGTGGTGCTATGCGCGCTGTATTGGAAAGTGTAGGAGTACATGACGTACTTGCTAAATCAAAAGGATCATCCAATCCGCACAACTTGGTAAAAGCCACGTTTGAAGCGTTGACAATGTTACGTGATGCACGTACGATTGCTCAGCAACGCGGAATCAGTATGGAACAAGTGTTTAACGGTTAGAAAATATCCAGATCATGTCAAAAATTCGTATTAAACTGGTAAAAAGCACCATTGGTTCGAGCAAACGCCAAATTGCGACCGTTAAGGCTTTGGGGTTAGGCAAAGTGAACTCCTCTGTAGAACACGAAGGCACTCCTCAGATTCTTGGGATGGTTCAAAAAGTGAATCATTTGGTGAGTATTGAAAAATAGATCGTAACTTATAGTAAAAATATCAATGAATTTAAGTAATCTGAAACCGGCCAAAGGCTCGGTTAAAGCTGAGGGGAAACGCTTAGGTCGTGGACAAGGAAGCGGAAAAGGCGGAACTTCTACCAAAGGCCATAAAGGACAAAAAGCCATTTCTGGTTATTCCAAGAAAATTGGATTTGAAGGAGGTCAAATGCCTTTGCAACGCCGTCTTCCCAAATACGGGTTCAAAAATCTTTTCCGGAAAGAATATAAAGCTATCAATTTGGATATGTTAGAAGCATTCTCTGAAAAAACCGGTATCGTTTCTATTGATGTCGAAATTTTGGTCAATGCAGGATTAGCTCCGAAAAATAGCCTGGTAAAGATATTGGGTAACGGAACGTTGACCAAAAAATTGGAAGTGAAAGCACACGCATTTTCTAACTCGGCTAAAACCGCAATTGAAGCATTGGAAGGCACAGCCGTAATATTATAAAAGAATGAAGGCTTTAATTCAGACGATAAAAAATATTTGGAAGATTGAAGACCTTCGCAGGCGTATTCTGTACACTTTAGGTATCATATTGGTGTACAGGTTTTGTGCGTTTGTAACCCTTCCGGGTATCGACCCGGCCGAATTGGGTAATTTGGCTAAGCAAACAGCAGGTGGTGTCATGGGGTTGTTGGATATGTTCTCAGGAGGAGCATTTTCTAACGCATCCATTGTAGCTCTGGGGATTATGCCCTATATCTCGGCATCCATCGTTGTCCAATTATTGGGCATGGCCATACCTTATTTCCAGAAATTGCAAAAAGAAGGTGAAAGTGGTCGACGCAAAATCAATCAAATCACCCGCTTTTTGACAGTAGTAATTTTAGCTATTCAAGCCCCGACTTATTTAGTTAACTTGCAAAACCAAATACCTGAAAAAGCATTTCTTTTGGGCTCTACCTATGGCGGATGGGATATGGTATTTCATACACTCATTCTGATTAGTGGAACGTTATTTATCATGTGGTTAGGTGAACGTATCACCGATAAAGGCATTGGAAATGGTATTTCTTTAATCATCATGGTTGGTATTATTGCACGTCTCCCAACGTCATTATTCCAAGAATTGGCCATGCGTCTTGAAAATCAAGGAGGAGGCTTGGTTGCTTTCCTTGTCGAGGTAGCTATTTGGTTGATAGTAATCGCCGTATCCATTCTATTGGTACAAGGGACAAGAAAAATACCCGTACAGTATGCCAAACGTATTGTAGGTAACAAACAATACGGTGGCGTACGTCAATACATACCATTAAAAGTCAATGCAGCAGGTGTTATGCCGATTATCTTTGCACAAGCATTGATGTTTATCCCTGTAACCGTTGCCGGATTTACAGCAAATTCTGAATCTATGGGCGGATTTTTAGCCGCTTTTACAAACATTACGGGATTCTGGTATAATTTTGTTTTCGCACTTATGATTGTTGTTTTCACATATTTTTACACCGCAATAACAATTAACCCAACGCAAATGGCTGAAGATATGAAGCGTAACGGTGGATTTATTCCGGGCGTAAAACCAGGTAAGAAAACAGCAGAATATTTGGATTCCATCATGTCGAAAATCACATTGCCTGGTTCTCTCTTTTTAGCATTTGTCGCTATATTGCCGGCTTTTGCAAAACTATTGGGAATCAGCTATCAGTTTTCGCAATTCTTTGGTGGCACTACCTTGTTGATCATGGTGGGTGTTGTTTTGGATACCTTACAGCAAATTGAAAGCCATTTGTTGATGAGGCATTATGATGGATTGATGAAGAGCGGCCGTATCAAAGGTCGTTCAGGCAATTAATTGTTCTTTGATGGTTAAAACCGACCAAGAAGTAGAATTACTTAGACAAAGTGCATTATTGGTGTCTAAAACCTTAGCTGAGGTAGGGAAATTAATTCGTCCGGGCGTAACAACCCTCGAATTGGATACCCGCGCTGAAGAGTTTATCCTTGACCACGGGGCAAAACCCGGATTCAAAGGGTATAACGGTTATCCGAAAACCTTATGTACTTCTGTCAACAGTCAGGTTGTACATGGCATCCCATCCAAAAATACGGTGTTGAAAGATGGGGACATTGTATCGGTTGATTGTGGTGTTCTAATGAATGGTTATTACGGTGATAGCGCTTACACTTTTGAAGTGGGCGAAGTAAACGAAGCAACCCGAAAATTACTTCAGGTTACTCGCGAATGCCTCTTTAAAGGAATCCAAGAAGCGACCACCAGAAACCGGATGGGCGATTTATCTTACGCAATTCAGCAGCTTGCCGAAAGCAATGGTTATTCGGTGGTGCGCGAATTGGTCGGACACGGTATCGGAACCAAAATGCACGAACGTCCCGAAGTTCCAAATTATGGACGAAGGGGTGTCGGCATACGGCTGCAAAAAAACATGGTTCTGTGTATCGAGCCGATGATCAACCAAGGTAAACGGGATGTTGTAGAGGAAAAAGACGGATGGACCATCCGTGCCAAAGACAATTTACCGTCTGCACATTTTGAATTAACAGTAGTTGTTGGGGAACATCAAGCAGATGTGTTGTCCACGTTTTCATTCATAGAAGAAGAAAAATAAATATCAGTTAGTCATTATATGGCAAAACAACTTTCTATAGAACAAGACGGCACGATACTGGAAGCATTGTCAAATGCAATGTTCCGTGTCGAGTTGGAAAACGGGCATATCGTCACAGCCCATATCTCCGGAAAGATGCGGATGAATTACATCAAAATCCTTCCGGGCGATAAAGTTAAGCTGGAAATGTCGCCCTATGACCTTACCAAAGGCAGAATAAAATTCAGATATAAATAAAAATTGATTATTGATAATTGATGATCGATTATTGGATAGTCAATAAATAATAGACAATAGACAATAAACATGAAGGTTAGAGCATCTATCAAAAAAAG
Source organism: Bacteroidales bacterium (assembly GCA_031549585.1). GTDB lineage: Bacteria > Bacteroidota > Bacteroidia > Bacteroidales > UBA4181 > JAIRLS01. Next base: position 10,449 of record JAVBPN010000367.1, on the reverse strand, counting down.
AAGCGAGGATTGCAAGATTGTAAGACGGAAAGGTCGTCTTTATGTGATCAACAAAAAAAATCCGAAGTTCAAACAACGTCAAGGATAATTTAATCAAAAAACATTTCGTTAGAATATGGCAAGAATTGTTGGTGTTGATTTACCAAAAAATAAACGCGGTGAAATAGGGTTGACCTATATTTACTGCATTGGACGTAGCTCGGCAAGAAAAATCTTAAGCTCAGCAGGTATTGATTTTAATAAAAAAGTACAAGACTGGGACGATGATGATTTGTCGAAAATACGTACCATTCTAAATCAGGAATTCAAAGTCGAAGGTGAATTGCGTTCATCGGTACAATTGAATATCAAACGTTTGATGGACATTGGTTGTTATCGTGGTGTTCGCCATCGTTTGGGTTTGCCTGTAAGAGGACAAAGTACAAAAAATAACGCTCGGACTCGTAAAGGCAAAAAGAAAACCATTGCGAATAAGAAAAAAGCTACCAAATAATTAGTTAATAAATAGTTATGGCAAAAAAGACAGGGACAACCAAGAAAAAAGTTGTTAAAGTAGAACCCACCGGACAAGCGCATATCAACGCTTCGTTCAACAACATCATCGTCACGTTGGCCAACAACACGGGACAAGTTATTTCGTGGTCTTCGGCAGGGAAGATGGGTTTCAAAGGTTCGAAAAAAAATACGCCTTATGCCGCTCAAACGGCAGCCGGCGATTGCGCCAAGGTGGCTTATGACTTAGGTTTACGCAAAGTAAAAGTTTTTGTTAAAGGTCCGGGAGCAGGCCGCGAATCTGCTATCAGAACCATTCATGGTGCTGGTATTGAAGTGATCGAAATCGTTGACGTAACGCCACTACCACACAATGGTTGCCGGCCAGCTAAACGTAGAAGAGTGTAAACAGTCTGGACAATTTATTGTTAAAGAGATTACAATTAATTTGTTAATAAAATAAATAATGGCAAGATATACCGGTCCCAAAACCAAAATAGCAAGGAAATTCGGTGAACCCATTTTCGGAACCGATAAAGCATATGAACGCAAGCCTTATCCTCCGGGACAACACGGCAGTTCAAAAAGTCGTAAAAAAACATCGGAATATGGCGTTCAATTGAAAGAGAAACAAAAGGCAAAATATACGTATGGCGTATTGGAACGTCAATTTAGAAATCTGTTTGAAAAAGCGCACCGTAGCCACGGTGTCACGGGTGAAGTATTATTACAATTGCTCGAATCACGTTTAGATAACGTGGTATACCGCTTGGGAATTGCCCCATCACGCGCAGCAGCCCGCCAGTTGGTGACTCATCGTCACATTATTGTGAACGGAGAAGTAGTGAATGTACCTTCATACCAAGTAAAAAACGGACAAACAGTTGGTGTTCGCGAACGGTCTAAATCAATGGAAATAGTTACCAATACCGCGTCACGTCAGTCCCGTTATTCTTGGTTAGAGTGGAATGCAGCAAGCCTGTCGGGTAAATTCTTAAATGTACCTGAAAGAAGCGACATTCCGGAAAATATCAAGGAGCAACTGATTGTAGAATTGTATTCAAAATAAAAACGACATGGCAATATTAGCTTTTCAACGGCCTGACAAGGTCATCATGCTCGAAGCCAATGACCAATATGGTAAATTTGAGTTTCGTCCTTTGGAACCCGGTTATGGTATCACAGTTGGTAATGCTTTGCGGAGAATTTTATTGTCTTCGCTTGAAGGATATGCCATCACAAATATCAAAATCGACGGTGTTCAACATGAATTTTCCGTTATTCCCGGAGTGGTTGAAGATGTAACCGAAGTAGTGCTGAACTTGAAACAAGTTCGCTTGAAAAAAATGCAGGAAGACATTGATTCGGAATCAGTAAATGTCACCATCAGCGGTCAAAATACATTTAAAGCCGGTGATTTGGACAAATTCCTGTCAGGATTCAAGGTATTAAATCCCAATCTGGTGATTTGTACTATGGATACCAGCACAAAACTTCATATAGTTCTTCAAATCGAAAAAGGAAGAGGGTATGTGCCTGCAGAAGAAAACCGTTCTGAAACATCAGAAATAGGAATAATAGCCATAGATTCCATTTATACGCCCATCAAGAATGTCAAATACGCGATTGAAAATTATCGTGTAGAACAAAAGACAGACTATGAAAAATTGGTGCTTGAATTGGAAACAGACGGTTCGATCCATCCTAAAGAAGCATTAAAGGAAGCAGCAAAGATCTTGATTCATCACTTCATGCTTTTCTCCGACGAAAAGATAACGCTCGAAACGGAAGAAAAACAAATAACCGATGAATTCGACGAAGAAATTCTTCACATGCGTCAAATACTCAAAACCCGTTTAGCAGATATGGATTTGTCCGTACGTGCGCTTAACTGCCTGAAAACAGCTGAAGTAGAAACGTTGGGTGATTTGGTCAAATTCAGCAAAAATGACCTGTTGAAATTCCGCAATTTCGGAAAGAAATCGCTTACCGAACTGGACGAATTGTTGGAAAGCATGAATTTGAGTTTCGGAATGGATGTATCAAAATATAAATTAGATAAGGATTAATAAGAAATGAGACACGCAAGAAAGATCAATCATCTTGGTCGTACCAATACACATCGTAAGGCAATGATGGCTAACATGGCCTCATCGTTGATCATGCATAAACGTATCACTACCACAACAGCGAAAGCTAAAGCATTGAGAGTGTATGTAGAGCCTTTGATCACATATTCAAAAGAAGATACGACACATTCGCGCCGCATGGTATTCAATTATTTGCAAGATAAATCTGCAGTATCGGAATTGTTCCGCGAAATATCACCAAAAATCATAAATCGTCCCGGAGGTTATACCCGTATCCTGAAACTCGGATTACGTAAGGGCGATGCCGCAGAAATGTGTATGATCGAATTGGTTGACTACAACGAAAACATGTTGGCAGCCAAAGATACCAAAGCCAAGGCAACAACTCGCAGAAGTCGGCGCAGTACTGGTGGCAAAAAAGCTGAAGTTACGGCAGCATCAACCGCTGTAGAAGCCGAAGCAACACCTGCTGCACCTAAAGCAAAGGGCAAAGCAGCTGCAAAGAAAGTTGAAGCCGTCAAAACTAAAGAAGTGGAAGAAGAAGTAAAGGATGAAGCTATAATCGACGAAGTCAAACCGGAAGAAGTAGCCGAAACCGATACAGCAACGGAAGAATCTCAAGATTCTGAAGTGAAGAAAGAAGAATAGGTTTTTGAATAGTTATACAGTGGTGTTTGATAGCGATTCCCATAGGAATCGCTTTTTTATTTTATCATGTCATGGTAAGCCAACCTGAAAGCAGACTATAAGTTGGCAGTTCGTGTTTTGTCATTCCATTAAATCAATAATTCGACCTTGTATTCGGTAAGGACCTGTCAATTTCGTATTTCCTTGTTTTGCATTTTCAATTGCTACAAAACAATCCTCAAATAATTCGTCTAATAATTCAATGTCGTTTGTATCCCAATACTCCCCTTCATCCAAAACTATCAGATTGTCAAAGAAGGGCTCTACCTGCTTCAATAGGTTTATAACTTTTACATGAATTTCAATATCTGCAAACTGTGTCTTGCAATAGTCTTGAATATACCCATCTTTATCAAACTCAAAACGTAATGGGTCTGTATTCTCATGCGGTTGGATTTCTATTCCTATCGTAGAGCTATAATAGTCCCAATTTTTTTCGTCTTTTACTCGTTTTAATAATATATTATCCTCCGTAAATTCAGAATATTGCATATTGTTCTGTTTCGCAAACTCCCTCACAATTTCAATAACTTTGTCTATACTTTTCGTTTGCTTTAATTTTCCCTCAAAATGAATAGTTACTCCCATATTTATTTGTTTTGATTTGTTTCTTCTTTAATATTCTGCGGTCATTCAACATGACTTAACGTTCCTCGTTTGCTGAATGACAGACCTTGCCAACCGCACTTTCCGCCCGTTGGAGACAGATTGTAAATTAGCAATTGTTTTGTTTTTCTTCTAGTTTTATTTTATTCTTTTGGCGTTTCGCAGAAAATGTCTGAGTAATCCAGTAAATAATCGCTCCTATCGGGATATTAAATGCTAAAATCCATGCCGAATACAAATTTGCCTTTCCAAAGCCGGCTCCGAATAAGCTAATATTAAGCAAATTAAAACCAACATCGCCAGTATTCCAATTGATAGTAAATCTCGGAAATGAAATCAACAAGATTACAATTCCCCAAATTATTTTCTTCTTCACACTTATTTTCGAGAATAGCATGATAATAAATGTTGTAAAAACAAACAAAGGAACAAGTATACACCATAAAAAAACGATATAATGAGTTCCTGTCTTTCCCGCAAAAGTAAATTTTGTTAATTCTGAAAGAGGTGCTTGTAAAAATTCCCCATTAAATCCGATAATTAGCATCTTGTCGTTCTCTTCTTTCACTGTCGTATAAAACAGGATATTTCCTTTATCAAACGTATATTCGTAGGAAATTCGATAATTATGAATCTTTTTCCCATTAGACATTGTTGTAGCTGATGCATATTCTACAACCCTTATATTTCTTACAATTTCATGGTTTATATTTCTACCTGTATTTGCAATAAATTGTTGTGTCTGCTCATTCACAAGATCCGGAGAAATCATATTTATAGCACTTTCAGAATTCTCGGCAATAACATAATCAATAAATTGTCGTGAATAATTGTCAATATTCTTTGCACTTTCGGGCACTTTTATTTCTGATGGAGTACAACTCCAAAATCCTGTCAGAAGAACTAAAATATAAAAATATTTTTTCATTTGCTTCTTGATTTATAATAATGATTGCTAATGGTTCACGATTACTGATGGCGACCGTTCGGATGCATTTTTACCCACTGGGACAAGAACCAGCGCGGGCACTAAGCGGTAATGATACCACTTCACCACTCGCTGGAAGCAGATCCCAAGTTGGAGTCAGTACATTTTATCTTCTTTTTGAGGCGTTTCATTCTCTTATCAATTTAATGATTTCTTTTAAATTTTCTAATGCTTCTTCATTTTGAGTGGTATATGTCTTAGAAGCATTATCTTCAAAAAAATAAGTTATTGAATAGCTCTTGTGCTCATTTGTAACAATTTCATAATCCAACAAATTAATTGCTGAAAGTAATTTTATTATTTTATTCCATTTTTCTCTTTTTACACCAATTTTATACTTGGGCTTACTACCTCTTATGTCCAAGTAATTCATAACAGGATTAATGGCATAAACTTTTTTGCTATCTATATCAATTTCAAATTCTCTTATAACCCAAGATGTAGTACCACCGTCAAAAATCCTTATAAGACTTGTCTTGTTTAAGCCTTCATTTTGGGCATACGAAATAATACCACAAGAAAACAAGAGAAAGACAAATACAAGAAATCTTTTCATATATAACTAAATTCTAACAATTGTCGACTGTAAAGGTGTCATATTTTTCGGGCTGTATTTTCTTCTCTGCACTTATTCTTATGTAGTGCACTCCGCGCATTGCCGCTCGGAGCACAGGCAGTTGGCTGCGGGCAAATCATCATTCTCTCTTTGTCCAAAACATGTCATAATATTCTTTTTTATAGACTATGCTATCGCACTGTTTAATGACTCTCCCTCTTTCATCAACCGTAAACATTTTGAGTCTGCGAATCCCATTGTCTTTTTCGATTTTGCCGGAATCGTATGTTATTTCAAACACCTCGTCCGAATAAATTCTATATTGCCGATTAGAATAGGTTAAAGTATCTGTCAAGTCCGAAAATTTGATATTCTGATTTCCAAATTTTAATGGAGATACTTCATTCATATATGTCCATTTATCATCAATCTTCACCATGTATTCACCTCCGACATTCAATAATAATCCAGAATGAATAATCTTATAATCCTCATTCAAAACATACAACGCTATCCAATTTTCCATTTCATTGCAATTTTGTGCAATGATTTCAACAAAAGAAAATGTGTCTATCAGTGCAATATATTCGCAAGTCCGATAACCATTTTTAGTTTTAAAAATAAACAAATCTTCTATTTGGAAAATTTCTTTTTTACAATAGTAGTCAATGGAAAAATCCTTTGGGAATTTGTATGGAAAATTTATCTGTGAAAAATAATCTTTCGCATTTTTTGGCAAACGATTACCAATGCTATCTGGAAGAGAATTTGCACCATGCAATATCATGTACATAGAATCCTGTGATAATTTTTCTTTTCCCTTTTCTATTTTATCACTGACATTCTGCTCAATAGATTCCTCTGTTGCGGTTTGCTCAACTTTTGCAGTTCTAACATTTTTCTTTTTGTTGGGGTTGCAACTCACAATCATTATTGTGCAAATTATTAAAACTAAAATCCTTATACCCATAATCATATATCTTTACTTATTCTGTTTTCCAAAAGTGTTCGTCAACGGTAAATTCTTTAATCAAAAGTTGTTAAGTCAAAAATATTAAGTTTTCGAGGACGACGCTTTCGCCTTGCTTGCACCCAACTTCGAGATTGCTTCACCCCCCCTTCGTTGAGCGGCAATTGCATTGCCGCTCGAAGTATAGTCGGATTTGGTTTCGCTGAACTCATAAACTCGGTGTAATCCGCAATCAATTCTCGAATCGAAATAAGACTTTCCGGGTTACACTCATTTTTTCTTCAAATGGTAATTGCAAATTACCAGATATTCCGAGTAGCATTGCAAATGCTGCTCAACGGAGAAAAATAATTTTTCAATTATCTGACATATGGCTGATTTTTTTTATCATCCAGATGACATCAACTTTTTTTCCGAATTTTTTCCCTATTTCGGGGAATTTTCCACATTCAACAAATCCGTTCTTTTCGTGAAATTTCAGACTGTGTGCATTCTGCGAACTAATGCTTGCTAAAATATTGCAAATGCCTTTATTTTTTGCGTCTTCTTCTATCTTGTCCAATATTATTTTTCCTATCCCTTTTCCTGAATAATCCTTATCTATAAAATAGGTAATTTCCGCTGTCTCTCTGAATGCAAGCGGATTATATGCCCGAAGAAAACTAAAGCCTATCACTTTGCCATCCATTTTGACGGCATACGCAGGATAGCCTTTTGTCATTTCCAACAGATTGCTATAGAAGGTATCGGGTAATTTTTTTTCAGGATAAGCCGCAAAAGAATTTTCAACATAATAATTGAGAATATTCATTACTTCGGCCTGGTGTTCAATACACAAACCCTCAAACTCTACAGATTGCTTCATACCTTCCTACCTTTTATGTCCTTATCGGACGGTTTATAACGTCCATTTTTGACTTTTTGAACGTTATTAAATAATGCCTTTCAATAATTGATGGTGAATATGGATCACTTGAGGAATCAATAAGTGGGATTCATCATTGTGAATGACATAATCGGCCAATGCGATTTTCTTTTCATCAGGCCATTGATTAGCCATCCGTTGCCGCACAGTATCGGGATCTATCTGATCGCGCTGGCAAACCCGTTCTATACGCAAAGATTCGGGAGCAGTCACCAAAATAATTTTCCAAAAACGTTTGTATAAGCTATTCTCAAACAAAATAGCTGCCTCTTCCATCACATATGGAGAGTTTTGCCTGTCGCACCAAGTCAAGAAATCGCGCCCTACAGCCGGATGTACCAATTGATTTACCTTTTCAAGCGCAGTTTTATCAGAAAAAATTAAACCGGCTAATTTTTTACGCTCCAATCCATTTTCCACATAAATAGACTCTCCGAAAAGTTTGATCAAAGAAGCCTTTAACTCCGGATCTGTGTTCATTAGTTCCTTCGCACGGGTATCGGCATAATAAACAGGAATGCCTAATATTTCAAATATTTTGCTGGCGGTTGTTTTTCCACTTCCGATTCCTCCGGTAATTCCTACACGATACATTATTTCTCAACAATATATTCAACATTCTTGGGATTAAATTTGACATCCGAAACATAATCGGGTGACTTCAATAACGATACTTTAACCCTTGCCTGATTATCCTTGCTATCTTTAATGGATGCATAATCAACAGCGACACGGAATAGATAGGGTTGTAATTTTTCAAAGTCGCTTATCCCAACCATACAATTAATAGTTACCACTCCGGGAAATGTTTTCATCTTAAGCCCATCTGTCAAATTAATAACTTCAATAGGAACAGAAAGTGTAGCTTCGGTATGGCGTTCTATGGGTTGGACAATATGCACTTCTTCCACAGAATATTTTAACTGCCTAACAGGTTGTAGCTTAATATCGGCACGCAAGGTGTCGTTCAATTTCCTATATTTTATGGGTTGGGTATACACATATTTCATGGTATCCACTATAGCTCGAGGCCCGGCAATCGTAACTTTAGCCGGATTGATTTTCATTTGGCCTTTAGGCAGATATTGTTTTTCAAATTGAAGATCAACAAGCACTTTTACAGGTATTTCTTTTTGTACTACTTCGCTGAATACGAACGATATGGTATCCGGAGATATGCTTTTTAGAGAAATACTTGCATCAAACTCTTGCTCGATTTGGGTATAAATGTTCTTTGTTAAAATATAGTAAATACTTGGATTTGATGTTTTGGCTCTCAGATTCCGGTGACCGGCATCTATAGCAATCGGCTGAAAAGCAAAACCAAGCCGTTCTTTCAAAATCGTATAGCCCGATGCATTGATTGTCAAGGATAATTTTTCAAGTGGAGTATTCACCAATACTTTATCGGCCGGTAGATTAACATACCTGACCTTGAAGTTCATCGTAGTTGTATAATTTTTATTTAGTGCATTCAGATACCAAATAACAATAGCAATCAATAAAAAAACCAAATAAGTTAACCACTCACGATTAAAACGAATTTTAAATTTTTGTTTCATGCTCTTGAAACCATTCGGTTATTAGAATGAATGTTCCGGACATGGATAAAATAACCCGTACAACGCAATAGGCCACTACTTGTTGTACGGGTTAAATGCGCTTATTTTTGATTAGCGAGGTCGGTCGAATCTTTCAATATCGCGTATTTATCTACACGAATAGTGATATTGTTAGCTATTTCAACTTCTACTACATTATCTGAAATACCAACTATTTTTCCGTAAATGCCACCGGTAGTAACAACTTTATCTCCTTTTTGAAGAGCTTCGCGGTAACTTTTTAATTCCTTTTGCTTTTTCATTTGCGGACGGATCATTAAAAAGTAGAATACAGCAATGATCAACAAAAGCGGAAGAAAAGAAGTCCACGCATTAGGTTGTGTTTCTTGCAATAAAATATACAAAATTGACATAATAAATGATTTTAATTAATGGTTCTTTGGTTCTACATCACAAGTGAAAGAAAGAATCTGCGTTTGCGGTTCGGTATTCGCAATTATTGCGATCGTTTTTGCCTGGACGCCCGGCCTTCCTTCTGTATTAAAAACAACTTTAATCGAACTTTTCTTTCCGGGTTTCAAAGGTTTTTTATCGTATGTGGGAACAGTGCATCCGCAAGACGTTTTCACCTCCCGAATGATTAAATCAACGGTTCCTGTGTTCTCATATTCATAACTATATGATACCTTTTCCCCTTCCTTGATTTTTCCAAAGTCATGTTCTGTCAAAGGAAAAAGAATGGTCGTTTTGGGCAACGAATCGAAATTCACGGTCGATCCGTTTGCAGAGCCACTCCCACTGCCACATGCAGAAATGACCATCAGTGAAATAATCAGGCAATAACACAAATTCTTCATACGGACTTTTATTATCTTCATTTTTGATGAAGAGTGATCAATAAATGCAACTTATGTTGCTAAAATCATACAAAGGTATCAAAAATTACGTTTTAATCTAAGCCCGACTTGAATAAAATGAAATATCATTTACCCAATAATCCGTAATCCTGATTCACAAATGTTCCGCTACAAATCTATTGAATTAAGTATAATACATAGCTTTTTCCGGGATTAGTTCCACGAGTTTTTGTCCGTATTGAAAAAAACCATACATTCGTATGCTAATTATAATATAGATACCATGGATATTCAAGGCGTTGGGACACTCTCTCTGGCTTTTTTCGCTGCTGGATTATTATTCATTTTGGTTTTAAAACTTATATTCGGAAAATCTATCCTTTTCCCGATCACTGCATGGATAGTTATTCCAATGGTGATGGCGGCCATTTGCGGAACCATTGTTTTCCAAATTGGTATTAAGCATATTTTATGGTTAGTGCCGCTTTTTGCAACACCCATCGTTGCAGTTTTCTTTGTTATCGCTCGCCTCTTGCGCAAACCACTCGATAAAATCACGCGAAATATGGAAGCCCTGTCACAAGGCAATGTCAATATTGAATTTGACGAAACCGATCTCCAAGGAGATAACGAGTTTAACAAAGAATTCCGGTCTATGGACATGCTGGTACAGGGAATGAAAAACATCGTAAAATATGCAACCAATATAGGACTTG
>JAVBPN010000209.1:0-7454 GCA_031549585.1 Bacteroidales bacterium | reverse complement strand
TATCTGTCAACCAAGTGTTATATAACCAAACAGTAATTGCAGGTGTGAATCTATCAAAAAAAGCTGATGACTTGAATGCTTTGAATGTAGAAAAGGCTCGCGAAGACCTGGCACAGGAAGTAGCCAATTTATACTTTCTGGCACAAACCACAGCTCGTCAAAAAGAACTTGTAAAGCAAAATATCGAGCGTATCGAACGATTAGCCAATATTTCAAAACTAGTGGTGGATAATGGTATGGGACGACGTGTAGATTATGACCGCATACAGGTAAATCTTGAAAATCTGAATACTGAGTTGAGCAATACCGATGCAATGCACCAACAACAATTGAATATGATCAAGTATATGCTCGAAATGCCTCTTGAAACAGAGATTGTGCTTATAGATACGGTATCGATGCCATTGTTGGCTAGCACTCCTACAGAAATAACCGATTTTTCAGGGCGTACTGATATCCGGATGCTATCCATGCAACAAGATATGGCACAGATGAATATAAAATTGGAGCAGAGCAAGTATCTACCATCATTAGCCGCTTTCGGACAATGGAATTATGCTGGGATGCGCAACAATTTTAACGATTATTTCAAAAGTGGCCCAATGAGTAACTGGTATAGTTCAGCAGCCATTGGATTAAGCCTTAATGTGCCAATTTTCAGTGGGTTAGAAAAACGTTCAAAAGTACAACAAGCCCGAATCGATTATCAACAGTCGACCTTAATGCTCGATAATACACAACAATATTATCAAGTGAATTACAAAAACGCCATGAACAATTATTTTAATAATAAGAATAACGTAGAACGTCAGGCACAGAACATGGAATTAGCTGAAAAAGTATACCACGAAACAGCACTAAAGTATCGTGAAGGAATGGCCACATTGAGTGACCTGTTGCAGGACGAAACAGGCCTTAGCAGCGCTCAGGCTGGTTATCTAAACGCACTATATCAATTTAAAGTTGCTGAATTAGAAATCATGCAGTTGAACGGAGAAATAGAAAACCTGATGACAAAAGATACACAAGCAATGCAGGTAAAACCAGCAAAATCGGAATTGCATTTAGCGGAATCGCTTATGTATTGAGAATCGACAAATATAAGAACACAAAATATCAACAAATCAAAATATCAACAATATAAACCATAAATAAAATGAAAAAGTATATTATTATCGTATCGCTCATCGTCATAGGCGGAGCAATGTGTTGGAGGCTAATGGCCAACAAGAATGAAATAGAAAGCCGTAAGGAAGTAAAAGTTTCTGATACAGGTATTACCGTGGCTGTGGCTCAAGCTGAACATCGTACTGCCCGGCACGGTATGGAATTGGTAGGCTCTACCGAAGCCAACCAAGAAGTAACTATAGCATCTGAAGCTACAGGAAAAATCACTGAATTGCATTTTAAGTTGGGAGATTATGTAGAAAAAGGTACATTATTAGCCCGCGTAGACGATCGTTACAAGAAATTAGCTGTTGAAAACGCTACTTTGGTTCACGACAAGTACAAAGAAGATTTTCAAAAATATCAAACATTGCGTGAAGGCGATGCTATATCAGACTTACAGTTTCGTGAAATAAAGATGGCTTACGAAAATGCAGCCATACAGTTGGAACAAGCTACACGTCAATTGGAAGACACAAGGATTGTTGCTCCATTTAGCGGATACATCACTTCTCGCAGTATTGATTTAGGCGCTTATGTGAATCCGGCAACTTCTGTAGCAGGAATAGCTGATATTTCGCAATTGAAAGTAAAATTATCCGTATCCGAATCGGAAGTATATTCTTTGCAAAAAGGTCAAAAAGTGAATGTTTCAACGGCTGTCTATCCGGGTGTAACCTTTGATGGCGTGGTATCGCACATCAGCCCCAAAGGTGACAAAGCACACACCTACCCTATTGAAATTTCCATCGCCAATTCGTCAAAACATCCGCTCAAAACGGGAACATATGTAAAAGTACTCGTTGATATGGGCGAAAGCCATCCTACTTTGATGATACCACGCGATGCTATTGTCAGCAGCGTGAAAGAACCATCAGTATATGTAGTGAGTAATGACCGTGCCCAATTGGTAAAAATCACCACAGGGAACGATAATGGTAGCTACCTCGAAGTATTGAACGGCCTAAACGAAGGTGATAAAGTAGTAATTAACGGACAAATCAACCTGATGGACGGCGCACCCGTAACCGTAATTAAGAATTAAGAGTTAAAAATTAAGAATTATTTCATGTATCAGCCCAATTCTTAATTATTCATTTTTCATTCTTAATTTCTTCCGTTCTTTGACATATTGGTTTACACGCATTATTTTTTGATGGATCGATAACGTAGCAACGCCTCAATGTAATAATAATCGGCGTAAGTGAGCGGCACATCAACCTCTGAATTGTGTGGTATCGAACCTACCGAATGTTTCAAAATAAAATTACCATTCGTGCCTTTTTCGGCAAAATATTCAGGCGATGAGAGCGTTCGAATCTGCGTTTCGGCCACATCTAAATAAGTCTTTGCTAGGGCAGCATCCACGTAACCACTTAATTCGATCAGTGCCGATGCTGTGATAGCTCCTGCCGAAGCATCCCGTTTAGCATTAGGGATGTCAGGAGCATCAAAATCCCAATACGGGATTTTATCTGCAGGCAAATTCGAATGATTCAGCATAAAGGAGGCAATATGATTGGCTTGGTCCAAATATTTCTGATTTTTGGTTTCGCGGTACATAACCACAAAACCATATAAACCCCACGCTTGTCCCCTCGCCCACGCCGACTCATGAGCAAAACCTTGATTTGTATGTTTCTTCTCAGGCTGTCCACTGATTGTATCATACGAAACCACATGATAAGAACTATAATCAGGACGGAAATGATTCTTGATGGTCATATCGGCATGCGAAATACAAATATCCCGGTACTTTGGGTTACCCGAAGCCTTCGAAGCCCAGAATAAGAACTCAAGATTCATCATATTATCGATGATTACCGGAAATTGCCATTCTGAAGTAGCTTTCCATGATTGGATACAACCTGTTGTAGGATTAAACCGGCTAGCTAAAGACTCAGCACCGATCAACATGATATTATGATAAGTTGTATCACCTGTAATACGGTAGCCGTTTCCAAAACTGCAATATAACATGAATCCCAAATCGTGTGTGCCTTTGTTATATTTCTCTTTTTCGATGCGCATCGTATAGTTTCGAGCATCATTAAGCAATACATTGGATTTATTATATTCATAAAGATACCATAGCGAACCCGGAACAAAACCGCTACACCACCAACCAGCGTCGCTGGTCACCAGCTTGCCTTCGGCACTAAATGTCCTAGGTAACCTGTCAGGCTGATCTTTGAGAGATTCCGCCATCAATAAATATTGATCCACCGAACGAGCCAAACGATTTTCAATCAAACCGCTCATTGGCTCTTGTTTGGGTTGACACGACGATAAAAATATAATTGTTGCAATAATCATAAAATGAGTTCCTCTCATTATTTTCTCCCAAGTTTTTTTCTTCAGCATGTTCAAAGGATTTTAAGTTTGGTTGCAAAGATAAGTTTTTTGCAAACAATTGACCATCTGAGATAATTTGGATTCTTAAAAACGATATAGCGTGTAAATCAGTAAAAGTCAAAACTTTTTAAATCATATCAAAACAGACATCATTTATTTTTTAATCATATTCAATTAAAAATCATGGCTTCAATAGTCGAAACCTCCATCAAACGTCCGTTGCTTATCGTAGTGATATTCACGGTTCTTACATTAGGCGGCCTTGTTTGTTACAACATGCTTAGCCTGAATCTTCTTCCTAAATTCGATGTACCCATCATCACAGTTGCCACGGTATATCCCGGCGCAGGCGCGTCGGAAGTGGAAACCTCCGTCACCAAGAAAATAGAAGATGCATTATCAACCTTAGAAAATCTGAAGAAAATTACATCAACCTCACAAGAAGGTGCATCCATTGTTGTAGTTGAATTGAACGAAGGTGCAGATCCAAATCAAGCTGTACAAGACGCACAACGAAAAATCAACGCCATCAAATCTGATTTGCCTTCCGAAATCCTCGACCCAAGTATCGATAAGATTTCCATCGACGAAATGCCGATTATGGAAGTAGCAGCCGGATCAACCTTGCCGTCAACTGAATTTTATAAACTAGTAGAGGACCGTATCCAACCACGATTGGCTAAATTGCCCGGCGTAGGCGCTATAAACTTAGTAGGTGGAACCGAACGCGAAATCAAAGTAAACATTGACCCTGAGAAGTTGCGTGCATACAATCTATCTATTTTACAAGTATTACAGGCTGTACAAACAGCCAATATGGAAATACCCGCAGGTAACATAGAAAATGCTGCAGCTGTATATTCAGTACGTTTGGCTGCCAAGTTTGCTTCACTCGACGAGTTGCGCAACACTGTCATCATGACAACAGCCGATGGCGGTAAAGTAAAAATATTAGATGTTGCTGAAGTTGAAGACGGCATTGCTGAGCAAAAGCTCATTAACCGTATCGACGGACGCGATGCTATCGGATTATCCATCCAAAAACAGACCGATGCCAACGCTGTACGCGTAGCCGACCTTGCCAAGAAAGAACTTGCAGCTATGGAAACAGAATACGCCGATTATAACCTTAAATTCGATATCGCTACCGACAGTTCCATTTTTACACGGGCTTCTGCCAATGCAGTAGTGGTTGACCTTTTCTTAGCCATACTCATCGTAGCTTTTGTATGTTTTATTTTCCTGCATAATGTGCGTAGCGCTTTAATTGTTATGATTGCCGTACCTTTATCTATCGTTCCCGCATTCATTGCCATGTATGCACTCGGCTATTCACTTAATATGATGTCATTGATGGCATTATCGTTGGTAGTTGGTATCTTGGTGGACGACTCCATCGTAGTAATTGAGAACATGTTCCGCCATATGGAAATGGGAAAATCACGACGTAAAGCCGCTATTGACGGTTGCAAGCAAATCATGTTCACTTGTATGGCCATTACATTGGTAATTGTTGTTGTATTCTTCCCATTGGCCATTACCGGTGGCACTATTGGAAATATCCTTAAAGAATTTTCCATACCTATTATTGTTGCCACCATGTGCAGCCTCTTGGTTTCATTTACATTGACACCTTTGATGATGTCGCGTTTTGGCAAACTATCCGACGAAAATAGCAAGAGCCTTTCCGGACGCTTCTCACATGCAGTAGAGCATACCTTCGAATCTCTTAAAAATTGGTATGGCCGCGTATTGGCTGGCAGTTTCCGATACAAGACATTAATTTTACTTGCTGCATTAGTATTATTTATAGGTTCTGTAGCTTTATTCCCAGCCGGCCTTATTGGTATGGCTTTCACACCAACCACCGACCAAGGCGAGTTTGTAGTGAAAATGGACATGAACCCACAAATGACCACTTACCAAAATAACCTGGTAACAATGCAAGCTGAAGCCATTCTCCGTGGTAAGCCAGAAGTAGAACGCATTTACACCAATGTTGGATCAACGGGTTCGATGGTAGCAAGCACTGCTAAAAATAACGCCACTACCATTTCCGTAAAGATGATAGATAAGAAACACCGTAATATTGGTGTGAATGAATTTGCTGAACAAGTGAAAAACGAAATTATGAACATTCCTGGTGTACGTGCCCGCATCAGTGTTGGATCACTTGGCGGTGGCGGCAGCGAACCCATACAGTTGGTTGTTCAAGGCTCTGACTTCGAAAAAGTAGAAAGCACAGCCGCTATGTTGTTGGACATTGTTCGTCGCACGCCGGGCGTTACCGATGCAAAATATTCAACTGACGATCCCCGTCAGGACGTACAAGTGAAGTTAGATCGTGAAAAAATGGCAGAATTAGGCCTTTCAGTTACCGATGTCGGATCAACCCTCCGTGTAGCCCTCAACGGCAACGATGATTCGAAATACCGTGAAGGTAACTTTGAATACGATATTAACATCCGTGTAGACAACTTTGATCGCACACAACCTTCAGACGTTGAAAAACTTACATTTTTCAACAAGCGTGGTGAGTTAATAGAATTAAAGCAATTTGCAGATGTTAAGTATGGCCTCGGCCCATCAGTACTTGAACGTACCGACCGTATATCGTCCATCACTGTAAAATCCAATGTAGTAGGCCGTCCATCAGGAACGGTTGGACAAGAAATCAAAGCTGCTTTTGCTGGTAAAGTGCCTGCAGGCGTCACCATTAAGGAAGGCGGTTCTATGGAACAACAAGCCAGCGCTTTCGGTAGCCTTGCCTTTGCTTTCGTTGCTGCTATCGTTTTGATATATCTCATTATGGTTGCATTGTACGACTCATTGCTTGACCCTGTTGTAGTGCTTTTCTCGATTCCATTGTCAATGATTGGCGCCTTCCTTGCACTAGCGCTCACCATGAACGACCTGAATATATTCAGTATTATCGGATTGATTGTGCTTATTGGGTTGGTAGCCAAGAACGCTATCATGCTGGTGGACTTTACCAACCACATGCGCGACCAAGGTATGGATACAATATCTGCCCTCGTGGAAGCAGGCAAAGAACGTTTACGTCCCATCTTAATGACCACCTTCGCCATGATATTTGGTATGTTACCAATAGCATTGGCATCAGGCGACGGTGCCGAAATGAAGAACGGTATGGCTTGGGTAATTATCGGCGGATTAACCAGCTCGATGATCCTAACATTGGTAGTTGTACCCGTTGTATATTACCTGTTTGATCGCGCTACATCCCGTTTTCGCCGCCTACGTCATAATCGCGCAGTGGAATTGGTAAAGAATAAATTATTAAGTGAATCAGATGAAATAGAGAGTGTTCCAATGGTTTAGTTGTTGATTGTAAGACCTATTAAGCATAAAAAACTTAATGGGTCTTTTTTACATACCGTTTGGTATGCTTTTTGAATATAATACAATAAATGAATATTTTTTACTTAAAATGAGTCACAAATAGGATTTCCAAATCCTATCAAAATCTATAAATCATTATTTAATAATCTTAAAAAAATTAAAGACATGAGTGAAGATGAAAAATACGCCAAGCTCCTTGCTTTGAGCATTATCTACGAAAAAGACGCAAGTGTCAGACAACCATTTCTTGAACGGGTAGTATGCCGTCCGGAAGATTTCCCCGAATTACTTTATGAAATCCAACACCAGGAGTTTCGTGAATGGATGGAGTCGATAAAGAGCATTATTTGCCGTAAATTTTGGAAGTGAATAAATTAATAATTCGAGCATTATGGAAGAGTATATTGCCATTTCGTCAAAAGACGGACGCCTAGGTAATCCAGAAGAACCTGATACAAAATTGATTCTGTTTAGTCTAGAAGATAACCAGATCGTTGGTGTACAAGAAGAAGTATCTACCGGAAAGGATGCGCATACTTTGTTAAAGTGGTTTTCTCTCAAACGCATTA
>JAVBPN010000368.1:0-13205 GCA_031549585.1 Bacteroidales bacterium | reverse complement strand
CAATATACATACCTGGCCGTAACCGGATATGTTCCTGCCATTCAAGCGTTTTTATACTGTCGTCTTGATATTCTGCACTCATTTAGTCGCTCTAAAAATGAAACATCAAAGATAGGGAGAAACCACTATCGAAGCGTCATGAAGTTATCAACAAGCCGGTGAATAACCTCTGTGAAGTGGTTTTATCAACATATTCAAATTTGGATACTTTACGATCAAGTATCTATCATAAAGTTAGAAAAAATTTCTATACAAAAAAGGGGCAAAATTGCCCCTTCTCCCATTAACACACACAGAAACCAGATTCATCATTCGAACCTTAATCTTGAATTTTATTATCCTATTTTGAGAACATCGATAATGAATATTTGTTCAATAAATAAAAATATTTTTATCCTTATTCTTCAAATTATTTGGTTATTCGATTGTTAAATAGTTATTTTTGCACTTTTTGTGGTAAAGTTTCACTGTTAGATATTTTACATTCCACTGAATGTAAGTAAATTGATTTGTTTTCGATATTAGTTGCTAATAATGATTCCTGTTTGAAAAGAAACTTTTCTTGTTGTAGTGCGTATAAAGGGGAAAAGCAAACGCTTTGTTTTGTGAAAAGTTGAGGAATTAGAAGTTTATATAACACCGCAATATGAAGAAATTTATTTCTTTGGTTCTTGGTATTTTTTGCACATCCATTTGGGCATGGGGACAAATAACTGTTACCCCAGTAGAAGCAACGTGCTTCGGAGCGAATGATGCTCAGGTAGTAGTGAGCAATATTACCGGTACAGCGCCATTTCGAATTCGATTGATAGGAACAACAGAAATACTAACCGAGGTAACATCAAATAATTCTTACACATTCACCAATGTGAATGCTCCTGCCACCTTCTCGATTCTCATAGACCAAACTGTAGGCGGTAATTACCAGCCTATTTTTTCAGGGAGTGTAGAAACAACTCAGCCATCACTATTGCAATTGTATGAAGCTGCAGAAACAAAAGAAAATTGTGATGGAAAAGGTTCTATCACTTTTTCGGTAACCGGAGCAACTGCTCCTTACACAGCAATTTTATCCGGAGGACCGACATCTGGACAAGATGTAAATAATCAAACAGGAATTTTTTCGTTTACTGGCCTTGAACCGGGTACATATACTGTTACGGTTACAGACGCTCATTCATGTAATCCTCCTATTGTTATTTCGAACCAGACTATCAGGCCTTACGTACCCACCAGCGGAACTATTTCCTCAACAGATGTCTTATGTTTTGGAGAAAGCACAGGTAGTGTCACAGCAGCGGGCCAGAACGGATTCCCCGGTTATAGGTACATATTGGATGGAGCTAATCTCGAAATCAATACTACCGGAATTTTTAACGATCAACCGGCGGGAGATGGTTATGTAACCATCATAGATAGTAACGGTTGTCCTTTTGTGTTGCCTTATAGTATCACTGAACCTTTAACCGAACTTGAAATAAACATCACAGCCCAAGCAAGTCCTCTTTGCCAGAATGACACGGATGGGAGTGCAACCGTTCAAGCGTTAGGAGGAACACCGGGATACGATTATTACTGGTATGATTCCAATGATGTTTTGATTGGACAAGGGGTAAGCATATCGGGACTGATTGGCGGATATTATGATGCTGTAGTTGTCGATGCCCACGGATGTTCCGACACCATAACAGTAACAATTACTCCTACTGATCCGGTGACAGCAACCATCAGTTCAACTAATGTTACTTGCGCCAACATACCTGATGATGGAACTATTACCATTAGTAATCCTCAAGGAGGCAACGGTGTTCCATTTACCTACAATGTTACAAAGGATGGAGCTGATATCACTATTACTCCCCAAACTACACTTTATACAGGATTAGGCATTGGATATTATACCATCGTAATTTATGATAGCAAGGGTTGCTCGTCTGTTACCTATTCAACAAACATTGTCAAGCCGGTTCCCATCACTTTTGATCCGGAGTCAACAAACTTAACCCGTTTTGAATCCAACGATGGCCGTGTGGCTGTTACCAACGTCCAAGGAGGATATGGATCTTATACCTATTCGTGGGTAAATGATGCCGATCCCGGCAATGTGATTTCCACAAATGCCGAAGTAACCGGCCTGCCTGCCGGAAGCTATACAGTGACTATTGCCGACGCGATTTATCCAACTTGTACCGTATCGACTACAATAACGATCACACAACCCGGCAAATTGAACATACAAGAAATTTCCGGGAATAAAAATTTGGATTGCGCTTTTGATAAAACTTTATTGACTGTTGTTTTAGACCAAAAAGATCCTTTGCTTGACGTAGAATATAGCATCAATGGAACTCTTTGGCTGCGGACCAATTCATTTTTGGTTGGCAAAGGCACCTATACATTCCGGGTACGTTATGTCGCTCCGTACGATTCTTATGAACAAAGCATGGATGCAACAGTAACCGCGCCGGATACGATTAAATTCACCGCTTCGGCTTCTCCATCAATAATCGATTGCAATATCAACGAACAATCAACCATTACCGTAAATGCCACCGGAGGAAGCGGTGTATATGAATACAGCTTTGATAATGGTAGCAGTTGGATAGGCAGCAACACTTTTGTAACAGGCACAGGTATTTATCAGATTTGCGTTCGCGACAAGAATGCGCCTGCTTGCGTCACATGTGACCATGCGCCAATAAGCATCAGTAGCGACAACAATATCCAATTTACTCAAGCAGATGCTGCAAAACCTACATTGGATTGTTATGATGAAACAACCGAGATTTTCGTAAAAGTAACCGAAAATACACCTACAACAGATGACATTGAAGTATCGTATAATGGCGTAGACTGGGAACCGATTGACAAAGTACAAGGTTATACTTTCCCTAACATACCCAAAGGAACGTATTACATTGCTGCCCGTTATGTGGGTGTTACCAATTGTGAAACATCATCTAATCCGGTCGTAATAGATGCTCCTGGTGCAGTCATCATCACACATATTGCAAAAACAGATGCTGCAGGATGTAATGGCGAAACGAAAGGTTCTGCAACCATTTCCGTAACAGGAGGTTCAGGAAATTATCTGTATCAAGTTGATGGCGGCGCTTGGGTTCCGTTCACCGGAAATTCGGTTGTCATACCCAACTTGACAGAAGGTTCGCATGTGATCGATGTAATTGACGACAACGATTGCGAAGCCGCCGCCAAAGTAACTGCTGATATTTATAATCCCGATGCAGTGAAGATTTTAACGGCGCCAACAAATATCATTTGTTATGGAGATGCCAGCGGCGAAATCAATATAAAAGCAAAACAAGGACAAGCTCCATATAATGTAGTTGTAACAGCATCGGGTTCCGGACAGCAATGGACGCATACTTTAGCCGATGCAAATGATGATTGGCAATTGACAGGATTAACAGCCAATCGATATACTGTTATGGTCACAGACAGCAAAAATTGCAGCAAACAAACCGATGTGCAAATACAGCAACCCTTAGTTCCATTTGTTGTCACAGTAACAACCGACAATATATGCCCGGGCGGCACAACAAGCGATTATTCTATATCGACGTCAGGCGGTGTGACATCTGCATATTATTGGTACTACAATGCGACCGAAGCAGCCAATTATGCCCCATTATTTGATGACGGGACAGGAAACCCATTGAATCAAAACCCACCACAAAATAGCTTAAATGCTGGTTTTTATCGTGTAGTGGTAACAGATAACAACACATGCAGCGCTTCTACAGAATTTGAAGTTGCTTACATGCCAAGCAATCCTGTTTTCGACAATATCAAACCTTACGGAGTAAAATGTAACCAGCCATCTACAGGCTCTATTAAAATTTTCCCATCAGGAGGATTGGGTGGGCCTTACATGTTCCGGTTAAAAGACCAAAATACCGGTATTACCGTTCCGGGATATGATTTCCAAATTTGGCCAAATGATTCCATCACAGGCTTACCTGAAGGTGATTATTCGATTGATATGCTTGATTCAAAAGCTTCCAAATGTACTCCGGTGACAAGTACAGCTACCGTAGGTTTTGATCCTGGCTTATACATTGATGACATCATAATAAGTTCAGAATGCCATAGCAATTTATCAAATATCACCAACATCGTTGTCAGCGGATCCAGCGCTCCGTTGGAATATATGTTGACATGGACTGGTGGAACTATTGGTTGGCAAGATGCTCCCGTATTTAATGGGCTTGCAGATGCAACATATACGGTTGACGTACGAATCAAAAATAATCCGAACACATGTGTTGCCACGAGAGATACGGCAATTAAAGCGCCTGCCGAAATCACTATGACTGCTAAAACTGTGAAAAAAGCAACTTGTGATGATCCCGACGGCAAGGTAGAAATAACCGCTCAAGGTGGAAGAGGCACATTAACCCTTACTTTCAACGGACAAAATGTTGCTGGGACATTGGATGATGTGAACACCAATAAATGGCTATATATCCAAACTGTACACAAGGGTGGAAATGCTATCCTCAAGGTTGTTGATGCAAATAATTGTGAAATTAGTGACACCATTCAAGTTCCGTATACTTCAGCACTTAAATTCATACAAAAAGATAGTACCCTAAACGCATGTGCCAGCAACACGGATGCAACCATCACAGCATTGGTAGCATCTTCTGATCCGTTGGCTACACCAACCTCGTTTACGTACGAATTGTACGAAGGCATTGCAACGTCAGGAACTTCAATTCTTACGATTGTAAAAACCACATTAAACGAACCGGCTGTATTCAGTAACTTACCTAATGGAACATATACTGTTTCCGTACACGATCAAACGCCGTGTTATTCCGATGATTGGATTGTAATCCTCGAAAGCCCTGATATTATTGTAGACGCAAAGCTTTTGAACTCTGCCGATCCTCATTCAATCGCAATCTGCCCGGACGAACCGATTGCAATACAAGGATTCATCAGTGTCACTGGAGTGGATAATCCTGTCGTAAACGCATATTGGGAATATCCCAATGGAAATGTGGAGATGTTTGATCCCAATACCACTGTATTATTGATACAACATCCCGAAAGCGGTTCGTATAAATTGATAGCTCAAGTAGCAGTTAATGGTAGCTCCTGTACGAATGAATCGTCAGTAACCGTCGATTACAAATCATTACCGATTGTTGCTTTTGCAGTAGACACCATTTATATTCCTAAGGGAGATACTTATCAATTGAATATCGACGCCGAAAATTATAGCAGTTATCAATGGACATCCATACCTGGTGGCAATACTGCCGGTTTGTCTTCTCCAAGTTCTCCCGCTTATATAACATCTCCGGATCATCCGTATACATTGATTTTGACTCTTACGGCTGACGATCATTGTTCTAATAGCGATACGGTGTATATCCACCAATCATTGAACTTCTTCATTCCAAACGGCTTTACACCCAATGGAGATGGAATACATGACCTGTGGATATTCAACAATCTGGAACAATACAGCGGTTTCTATTCTATTGATGTAAATGTTTTCAACCGCGCCGGAATTCAAGTATATGAAGGCAAAGGATACAATAACAGCAGCGTGGTATTCGACGGGCGCCTCAACGGAAAAGATCTACCGATTGGCACATACTATTATGTAGTAAAAGTAGGGCCTCAGACATTAAAAGGATCTGTAACCATATTAAGATAATATAGATATATTAAAGTAAAACATCATGATCACTTATTCCCAAACGAAAAAGCCATTCAAGAGCAATAATTATACGGCAACATTTGGCCGGATCGGGATCATCGTTTATTTGGAGCAAAGATGAAAAAACATGTTTTTTGCTTGATTGCAGGGATATTTTTCATTGCTTGGGAAGGGTTAGCCCAACAAATACCCTTGTCAACATTGTATTTTGAAAACCCATTTATGTTTAACCCGGCTTTAGCAGGAACGGACAGGGGGTTTAAATTGCGGATGGATAATCGTTTTCAGTGGGTTGGGTTTGAAGATGCGCCAATAACCAATATTTTGAGTGCATACGGACCTCACAGGACAAAAAATATTGGATATGGCGGTAACATTGGATATGATGCAACTGGGCCAACCAGTCGGTTTACGATGAACGGAGCTTTTGCGTCAAATTTTGTCCTCACCTCCGACCTTCGTATTTCGTTGGGAATCAATTTAGGATTTTTACAATACCGCGCTGACGGAACCAAATTGGAATTGGATGACCCCAGTGGGCCGCAAATACTTGATCCATATGCTCCCGCAAAAGTAATGTCGAGTTTTTTACCCGATGCAGGAGCCGGCGTATATTTATATCACCACGATTGGTATATTGGAATTTCTGCACAACAATTATTCAATAATAACATCAAATTTAGTGGCGAGGACAGCAACGATAATAAGTTAAAAACCCATTTCTACGGATATGGAGGATACAGGTTCTCAATGGGCAGAAATTGGCTATTTGAACCAACAATTTTACTTACGAAAGTCTTGTCACCTGTCCCGTTTCAAATGGACTTGACCCCTAAAATCATATATCAGGAAAAATTCTGGGCTGGAGTAAACGTCCGCAATACATTTGAATCATTTGAAGATATCTCCATCATATTGGGGTATATTCATGACAAACGCGTTCATATAGCTCTGGCTTATGATTATACATTGTCGACAATTGGAAAGTACAATTCCGGGACAATTGAATTGACACTCGGATATAACTTTGATGCAATCAGAAGAAGATAAGATTGAATGAATTATTCTTTTACATCTTTTCTCTTATATTAAAATTTCTCCCACATTTCATTGAATAACGATGAAAAGCCAACAATTGATAACAAATGCGATCATTGTCAATGAAGGCATACAGAAAAAGGGCAACGTGCTGGTGTCCGGAGAAAGAATTTCCGAAATTTTTTGGGATGCCGCACCGGATGAAGTCGTGGTAAACAGTGACGTAATTGATGCCTCCGGAAAGTATTTAATCCCGGGAGTAATTGATGATCAGGTTCATTTTCGTGAGCCCGGCTTGACGCATAAAGGCGATATATACACAGAATCAAGAGCTGCTGTTGCGGGAGGCGTCACTTCGTACATGGAAATGCCCAATACGATTCCCCAAACAACCACACAAGCATTTCTTGCTGAAAAATTTGAAGTAGCCCGCCGGAATTCGTTGGCCAATTATTCATTCTATATCGGAGCAACCAACGATAATATTGAAGAATTACGAAAAACCGACTTTTCAAAAGTTTGTGGAGTTAAGGTTTTTATGGGATCTTCTACCGGTAACATGTTGGTTGACAACGAAGAAACCCTCAAGCAAATATTCGCTCAAATACCCTCGATTATTGCAGTTCATTGCGAAGACGAACATATCATTCGTAAGAACATGGAACTCTATCGTAATCGTTACGGTGACGATATTCCTATGGCATGTCATCCGCTTATCCGAAGTGTAGAGGCTTGTTTTGCATCTACTTCATTAGCTGTCGGCTTAGCTCGTAAATATAATACCCGGTTACACGTGTTGCATCTTTCAACGGCCAAAGAGTTGCAGTTATTTGACAAAATACCCCTTCCCGAAAAACGTATCACAGCCGAAGTGTGCATTCACCATTTGTGGTTTAGCGAAGCCGATTACCAACAATATGGCACATTGATTAAATGGAATCCGGCGATTAAAACCGAATTTGACAGAGCACAATTATTTGATGCTCTTCTGAACGGGTTGATTGATGTGGTAGCAACCGATCATGCCCCGCATACGTGGCAGGAAAAACAAAACCCATATACAAAAGCGCCGTCTGGAGGGCCGCTGGTACAACATTCCCTTGTAGCTATGATGGAGTTTGCCCGTCAAGGCAAAATAACCATCGATCAAGTTGTTGAAAAAATGTGTCATAATCCAGCCACATTATTCCGGGTTAACAAAAGAGGGTTTATCCGCAAAGGATACTGGGCCGACTTGGTATTAGTAGATCCGCAAAAAGAATGGAAAGTAGAAAAAGATAATATTTTATCTAAATGTCAATGGTCACCATTTACAGGACAGACATTTCATTCAAAAGTGACACATACATGGGTCAATGGACATTTAGCATATGTCAATGATCTTTTTGACGAAAAATTTCGGGGAAAAGCGCTCGAATTTGATGCTTAATATAACTCATCTCACGACGAGTTCAATTAATTGCCACATATTAAGCGACTTCAGATCCTCATTTTTGAGGTGCAATGAGAACGAAACAGGTACAATAAAGACACAATACCTGACAGGCCTTATCGGCCGTCAGGTATTTTTTATTTAATGATCGATATAACGGAAAGATATTGCGACAGCTTATCCTACAATTTCAACCATTTTGAATGGTACTCGTATGATTGATTCATAGTCCTGCCCAGCTTCAAGCATATCCTCATCGTCTTCGTCATAATACCAATTGATGGTCACTCCTGAATTTGCCTTATGTATGGCTTCTAATTTTTTGAAGACATCCAAAATACATTTAGACGAACTCGTATTGAAATATTCTAATTGAATATTTACTTGAGTTTGAGACTTTGCATTTTTCCCATATTCTTCAAGCCAGTCCACTAAAGGCTTGTAAAATTCGATTGAATTTTCAGGTATTGACCGTCCTTTAATTTCTACAAGTCCCTTTGAAGCATCAAACCTAACAGTCGGCGTTTTGGGCGTTCCCTCTATTGATAGTGTATCCATATGAATTTTATTACTATATTACTGAAACAAATATATCTAATCTATAAAAGCTATAATTCTCGTTATACGGGTAAAATTTATATTCAAGTTTTTCGTTTGATTTTCTGGCAATATCTACTAATCCTAATCCACCACCGCCTTTGGCTGAAAGTTTTTGATAATTCAAAATAAACATATACATCTCTTTCAATTCATCTACAGACAATGAATTGATTTTTTCAAGTTTTTCGGTTAAGAAATTGACTTTTTCTTTAGAAACAAAATTGCCAACGATCAGTCGAAAACGGTCATTTTCTTGTTTAAGAAACACCATCCCATATCTTGACCCTATTTGGTCGACCAATTCTTTCGGTATTTCTTCGGAATGATGATAAAGATTTTGAAGGCTTTCAACCAATATGTTGTATATCTTCTTCTTTGCCTTTGAATTGACTTCAGCAGCAGTCAACCTCTCCTCTACCTCTTCCAAAATTAGATTAATCCGATCTGGCGTTATCTCCCCATGATAAGAGAAGATAGATTCACCTCCGCAGATTTCTGTAAATAACTCATCTAAATAAGAGCTCATACAACCTTTATGTAAAAGATTATGAAAGAGTGAAATTTAAATTGGTTACAAATGTATGACCTTTTTTTGAAAATCCATCATTCATTACCTTTTTTTTAATTTCACTTAAACTATATTATATTCTTATGCTTGAGTATACGGCAAAAAGGGAGAATGGTTGCACTTCTTTCATTAAAATATCAATAAAATTGGAAAAATAATCTCAAACCATGCCTCTTTCGCTGATTATTTAAGGGTTTTTATGTTAAAAAAAATATTTTTTATGTTGCTATCATTTACATTTTTTATTTTTGTTGCTTATTTTTATGCAAAAATCAATTTTGATCGTAATTTTGAAAAATTGAATTGTTCTATAAAAACAATTTTAGGTATAAGAAAAACACAAATTTATTATTGAATCATTAAGTTGCTATGAGTGAGGAAATTTTAAAAGCCCTGATGCAATTATTTGCTCTCATCGTAAAACAGGACGATGGAGTATTGCTTCATGGAAGGGATTATGTGAGTAATTTTTTAACCCAGCAACTCAATAAAGAAACAGCCGACGAATATTTACAATTATTTGACGAACAAGCTCAAGAAGACCAAAATACAGGAAAGACGAGGTTAACTTCTGTGAAGGACTCCGTAAAAATTTTGGGGATTTGTAAAAAAATCAATAAAACGCTGACACAAGAGCAAAAAGTAGTGGTTTTGGTACACTTGTTCGAGTTGGTGAATGCCGACCGGAAATTTTCTGACCAGAGAATGGCGATCATTTATACTGTGGCAGAAGTTTTTAAAATATCCAAGGACATATTTCAAGATATCAAGACTTTTGTTGTAAAAGAGGAAACAATAGACCTTGATTTATCTAATCTATTAGTTATCAGTAGCAATGATTTGCATTTTGATCATACCAAACTAATCAAGACTGAAGAATTACAAGGTATCATTGTCGTTTTGCGTGTGCCGGATGTTGACTTGTACTTTTTGAAATATATCGGCACAGAGTCGCTGTTTCTCAACGGATTATCATTGCATAGCCACCGTGTATACCTGTTTGCTAAAGGTAGCGCTATCAAAATCCCCAAAGGAAAACCGGTGTATTATAGCGATGTAGTTGCACATTTTTTGGCTGATCTCACTGCACATAAAATTTCATTTGAAGTTCGAAATATTGATTTCGAATTTCAAAACGGTGTCATGGGATTGCAAGATGTCAGTTTTACAGAAGGGCATGGAAAATTGATCGGCATCATGGGCGCTAGTGGAGCAGGAAAAACGACTTTGTTGAATGTGCTGTGCGGATTGGAAAAGCCAAAAAGCGGGGAAGTATTGATAAACGGGATCAATCTTCACACAGAAAAAGAAAAATTAGAAGGTGTTATCGGATATATCCCCCAAGATGATTTATTGATTGAGGAACTGACTGTTTTTGAAAACCTTTACTATAACGCCAAACTGTGTTTCGGCGATAAGAGCGAGCTAGAGTTGACAGTACTTGTCGATAAAACATTGCAAAACCTTGGTTTATCTGATAAAAAAGACCTGAAAGTAGGTTCAACGCTGAATAAAACGATTAGCGGAGGGCAGCGAAAACGGTTAAATATCGCATTGGAACTATTGCGCGAGCCGTCTATTCTTTTTGTCGATGAACCGACATCCGGGTTGTCTTCCCGCGATTCGGAAAATGTGATGGACTTATTGCGTGAGTTGGTATTAAAAGGAAAACTGATCTTTGTGGTCATCCACCAACCGTCATCGGACATATATAAGATGTTCGATAAAATGATTATTCTCGACACCGGCGGTTATATGATATATTACGGCAATCCGATTGAGGCCGTTATGTATTTCAAACGCATTGATAACCAAGTTAATAGCGATGTAGGCGAATGTCCCACGTGCGGCAATGTGAATCCCGAACTCATATTTAATATAATTGAAGCCAAAGTAGTTGACGAATTTGGCCGGTATACCGAAAAACGAAAAGTTTCTCCCGAACAATGGGAAAAGCTGTACCATCAGAATTTTGTGCCCGAGCATGCAGAAAATATCCGGGAAAAGCCCCCCAAGGCATTAAGTATTCCCAATTGGCTCAAGCAATTACGGATTTATGTTACCCGTGATTTCAGGTCAAAAATCAGCAACAAGCAATATATCCTGCTCACCATGCTGGAAGCTCCTATTCTGGGATTTATCCTTGCATACGTCATCCGCTACATTGCAGATCCGACATCCGATGTATATAATTTTCGCGAAAATGAAAACATACCGATATTCATTTTCATGAGTTTGATTGTGGCTCTGTTCTTAGGATTAATAGTAAGCGCCGAAGAAATATTCAGGGATAAGAAGATCCTTAAACGGGAAGCCTTTTTAAATTTGAGTAAATCCAGCTATCTTTTGTCAAAGGTGGTGATTCTAACCATTATTTCCGCTTTGCAGGCCTTATTTTTTGTGCTTATTGCCAACACTATTTTGGATGTGAAAGGGATGTACTTTGCTTATTGGTTCGCCTTATTCTCAACTGCTGTATTTGCCAATTTATTGGGATTAAATATCTCTGCGGCTTTCAACTCGGCTGTTACCATATATATCATCATTCCATTGTTGATGATCCCTATGATGGTATTGAGCGGCGCAATGTTCAGCTTCGACAAATTAAACCGGAATGTAGGAAGTATCAATAAAGTTCCTTTGGTTGCCGAATTTATGGTAACCCGTTGGTCATATGAAGCGTTAATGGTGCATCAATTCAAAGACAACCACTTTGAACAAATATTTTACGACGTAGAAAAACGTGAAAGTATCGCTGATTTCCGTCAAGTATATTTGATTCCTGAAATGGAAAAACGCAGCGACGCTTGTTTTGAAGAAATAAAAAATACGGGGAAGATTGTAAAAAATACAGACGAATTGCTCGTTCTTCGCAATGAAATATTGAAGGAGATGAGGATCAATCCGGCAAAGCAATTCGATGTTAACTTGCTTACTCCCGAAAAATTTGATTTAGATGTGGCTTTTCTTTTACGGGATTTTATTGTAGAAATGAATTCACGTTACATGAAATTGTTTCAATTGTCCAATACTGAAAAAGAAAACATGATCAAGTATTTGCTCAACAAAGATGCGGCAAGATACACGTATCTTAAAAATGCCTATCAAAACGAACACTTGATGGAAGTAGTCAAAAAGACATTTGAAAAAAATAAAATATTGGAGTTCAACCATGAATTGGTGCAACAAGTTGATCCCATCTATAAAGATCCCGTACCCGCAGGGTATTTGAGTTTCCGTACCCATTTTTTTGCCCCGACTAAATGGTTTGCCGGCAAATTGTTTGACACATATTGGTTCAACATCTGCTTTATATGGATATATGCAATCATTTTATATCTATTTCTATATTTTGATCTTCTGAAAAAATTAATGGACTTTATCGGGGCTATACGTTTCAAAAAATAATATTTATCTTTGCCCCACAATTTTTTTGTCTATGATCAACAAAACGCTATATGGCGTATTTTTTGTCTTGGTAGTTTTGCTGGGTATATCATCATGTACCTGTAGCCGGACCAATTCGGCTGATGATGATTTCAATATACCTGATTCAGTTCGTTTTGCCAATGCTGTGACGATTTCTGAAGATGTGATGGAAAAAATGGTGGGTAATATTGCAT
Organism: Bacteroidales bacterium; assembly: GCA_031549585.1. GTDB lineage: Bacteria > Bacteroidota > Bacteroidia > Bacteroidales > UBA4181 > JAIRLS01. Next base: position 249 of record JAVBPN010000368.1, on the reverse strand, counting down.
CGCCTATTGAAATGGCTTCATTACTCAAAAGTTTGGGTGTACCTTTTTCTCAAAAATATTTAGCAACAACAAAAAATATTTCCGATTACAATACCAGCTATGCCAAAGCCTTCAATTTGGGCATTTTTGGCGCTGATCTAGGATACATCAATATGTATGAAAGGACTTCATTGGTCACAGATTACATCACAGCTATGAAGAGCCTGGCCGAAGGTATCAATATCGGGCAATTTTTTGATTTTACGACTT
>JAVBPN010000301.1:0-2627 GCA_031549585.1 Bacteroidales bacterium | reverse complement strand
GGTAACAACATCGCCAATTCGCAACTTTTCATCATCTTCTTCCTGATCAATATAATAACAAACAACGCCATTCATGTATGCACCGTTGAAAAACAGGTCATCCATAATAAAGAATCCAGATAAAGAATCATTGAGAATGGTGTCATTCCTAGAGATATGGATGCTGTAATAATTTGTTTCGGGGGTATCCTGTGCATAAACCAATAATTCTATATGATTCTTAAATAATGTTGATGGTACTAATTGTATTGAATCTATAATGCTGATATACGGCAAATAAGAAGTGGCCTGAAAATTTTCGGTATTTTTATCATCATCAAAATCAAGAGATACCTGCAGTGTATAATATTTTCCGGATATGCCGTAAACGTCAGGAGCCGTCTGATATAAGCCGGGAACCGTATCATTCTCGGTTAAGGGAAAAGATGCATCGTCCGTAGAAATAGAAACTGTTGCGTGACTGACTCCCTGCGGGCGATTTGTGTCAAAATATCCGGTTGATCGTGTGATACGTATGGAGTGCTTCAGAGTATCTGTGGTTATATAACCATATACTGACAAACGAGGCGGAGCATCATCGGTAGTGATGGATATACGTTCAGTGCAAGATGCCATAATAAGTACAAAGACTAAAAATATGATATGCAAAACATTCAATTTCATGCCATGTTTATGAATTATTTTTTAAGATGCAAATTTAAGCAAATCAAAGCAAGTTTTGTTCACGCTTTGCAAATATCCATCCTTTTATTACCTTTGTCGCCGAAAAAATGGCTCCGTAGTTCAGTTGAATAGAACGACAGATTCCGGTTCTGTAGGTCGTGGGTTTGAGTCCCGCCGGGGTCACAAAGATTAGAAGCTTTTCGGAAACGGAAAGCTTCTAATTTTTATTTCAATGAAGTCATAAGTATTCCGGAATATTATAAAAATAAAAAAGACCTGAAATCTCAAGCCTTTTAATAATTCTAATTATCCATTTTGTGGGTTGTACTGGATTCGAACCAGTGACCCCTACCCTGTCAAGGTAATGCTCTAAACCAACTGAGCTAACAACCCATTTGAGGCTGCAAATATATAAAAAAAACATACTAAAACTTTTTCTAGGCTCAAAATAACATTTTCCGTCGCGTTTTTGTATTTTTGCCCGAAAGCAAAAAATATGCTGTTAGAATTTCTGAAAACCGAAATCGGTAATGAGGGCAGAGTTTGCCCAATATCAAAGTAATCAACTTGATTGCTAGGGAGTCAATCCGAACTACAATGTGGATAATTCATGTCTCAAAATTGTATATCAGACTTCGGTTGAGAAATCTTTTTCAGAACCATGCATAGATATTCTTATTTAGCCCGGTTAAAAGTTTTATTTGACCATTGCTTATACTTCTGTAACTTTGTGAAGTTATTGAATGCCGGAGAATAGATTATGTTGTGTAATTTTCCAGGTAAATTAAAAGAAAGTATAGGATAGGAGAATGATAGTATTTCCTGTGATTTCATATTTTAGTTCAAAAAAATATAGTAAATGAAAGAGTTTAAAAGATATTTGGTAACTACCGCTTTGCCTTATGCTAATGGGCCGGTACATATTGGTCATTTGGCGGGGGTATATGTTCCGGCCGATATTTATGTTCGTTATTTGCGTTTGCGTGGCCGGGATGTCGTATTTGTGGGAGGTAGTGATGAACATGGTGTACCTATTACTATTAAAGCGCGTCAGGAAGGCATATCTCCACAGGAAGTTGTAGACCGTTACCATTTCCTTATTAAAGAATCTTTTGAACGTTTTGGTATTTCCTTTGATGTATATTCACGTACCACATCGGCTATCCATCACCAGACTGCTTCTGAATTTTTCAAGAAATTATATGATAACGGACAGTTTATCGAAAAAGAAACCGAGCAATATTATGATGAAGAAGCGCATCAATTCCTGGCTGACCGTTATATTACAGGTACCTGTCCACATTGTGGTAACGAGAAAGCTTATGGCGATCAATGCGAACAATGCGGCACATCGTTAAATGCGACTGATCTGATTCATCCGAAATCTGCCTTGAGCGGTTCGGTTCCTGTTCTTAAAGCAACCAAACATTGGTATTTACCGTTAGATCAATATGAACCTTTTTTGAAAAAATGGATTCTTGAAGATCATAAAGAATGGAAGCCCAATGTTTATGGACAATGTAAATCGTGGCTTGATTTGGGATTGCAGCCGCGTGCTGTTACCCGTGATTTGGATTGGGGGGTTCCCGTGCCCATACCAGGTGTCGAAGGTAAGGTGCTATATGTATGGTTTGATGCTCCTATTGGATATATCTCAAATACAAAAGAATTATTGCCGGATACATGGCAGGATTATTGGAAATCGGATGATAGTTGTCTGCTGCATTTTATTGGAAAAGACAACATCGTATTCCATTGTATCATTTTCCCAGCAATGCTTAAAGCCGAAGGTACATTTATTTTACCCCGTAATGTGCCGGCTAATGAATTTTTGAATCTTGAAAATGACAAAATTTCAACATCGCGGAACTGGGCGGTATGGTTGCATGAATATTTAGATGATTTTCCCGGTAAGGAAGATGTATTGCGTTATGCTTTAACTGCAAATGCGCCTGAAACCAAAG
>JAVBPN010000101.1:0-19551 GCA_031549585.1 Bacteroidales bacterium | reverse complement strand
TCCGTTGGATGAATCCAACGGCAATGGATTCGATGATTTTTATTGCCGTCCAGCTTTAGCTGACGGTTACAAATTTGATTCATTATAAGGGCTTTAGCCAAAAAAGTAAATGAAATTCATTTTCTAAATGCACTACCGGTTACTTTAATCTTTACAGGTTTAATTCCTCGAAGTTCTACTTCGATATAAAAAGATAAATCCAACTTAATACCTCGACAGCTCTGCTGCGAGGTAGTTTATTACTTTTTTACACATTAAGTAGCCCTCAGATCCATCAGTGATGAGTATCCTCCTTTAATAGTAGGTTGATTTTCAGATCAATACAATAATGAGATATTCAATATCAAACACATTACATTTACCACAAAAAATGCGTGATTGGTCAAAAATGTACCTATTTTTATCAAAACGTACGAAGATTTGTACGTTTTGATAAAAATAGATGTATTTTCTATAGCTACCTTCGTCACAAAATATGGCGAGTACCTACTTTTGAATCAGAAATACGACTTAAATCTTGCATATGAAAGGAAATCAACGCATTTTATTCTTTGTATAGTATCTTTTTGTTGAGCGTAAGTCTGATTTGAAAATCATAAAATTGTAAATGAGACAAAAATGAAAATATCTACCCGAACTTCTTTTATTGGTTTATTGTTGGCGTTTTTTCTTTTTATTCCTGAAACGATTTTTACGCAAACTACACACTCCATTGTCAAAACAACCGGAACTCCTATTGTGCCACCGGCCTGGACATACGGAGATGTCGTAAAGATAACCGGCGCTGCTTTGGAAAGCGGGGATTGGGAAACTATCAGAGCATTACCCATTCATCTGGAACTCAACCAAACCGCTCAAACAGAAATTCCGGGATCGGCGTTTTATAATGCATTCAACTTATCAATAAGTGGAGATTATGTCACTCGCATTGCCAGCAATGCATTTTACGCTTCAGGGACACAGAATGTCAGTTTCCCAAATGCCACGACCATTGATGACGAAGCTTTTGTCAGTGCGGGTTTGACTTCCATTGACTTGCCGAATGTAGAGACTGTTGGCAATGGCGCTTTTGCATATTGCAGGCGGTTAGTTTCTGTAAATCTCCCGAAAGTTACCTTTCTGGATTATATGACGTTTTACACTTGCATCAGCTTGAAAGACGTAAATATCCCTTTGGTAACCCATATAGGTGCTAGCGCTTTTACGGAATGTACGTCTTTGGAAAATTTTGAAGCCCTTAATGTTGAAATACTGATAGGTCAGACATTTTCAGGATGCACCGGTTTGAAGAGCGTAAATATGCCAAAAGTTAAAACTATTGGAGGTCTGACATTTGCAAGATGCTCGAAATTAATATATTGTAACAGTACCGATGCTTTAAATTGTTCTTTTCCGGAAGCTACCGAACTTGGTGGTTCTGCATTCTCTAACTGCAATAAATTGCAATCCATGACGTTGCCCAAAGTGACTACGGTCGGAGGCCAGGCATTTGGGCGTTGTTCAAGCCTGCGTTATGTGAACCTTTCTCAGGTTCGATCGATAGGATACGAGGCTTTTCTGAATTGTAGTAGTCTTGTTAGTATATTTTTACCTGAAGTAATGGAGATTCAGTATAATGCATTTGAAAATTGCTCTTCCCTGATAGCCGTGCATATGCCCAAAGTATCGGCTATAGCTGACGAAACATTCAAAAACTGTAGTTCCCTGATAGGCGGATGTTTTTCTAAAGCCACTTCTTTCGGAAAACTTGCTTTTCAATTTTGCAAACAACTCCGTTACCTGCAATTAGGAGCAACACCCCCCAGTGTGGTATTGGGAACTGTCGGCGAAACACACAGTTTCCTGGGAGTCGACCGTCCTATAGAAATCTTAGTGCCTGATGTCGCTTCGTATACCGATTTAAGTATGTATCCGGACGGTACATCGGTTTCCGTATCTGCGTTAAGGATTGTGGAAAGAACAGGCGGCACGCTTCAGATGCCCGCTGAACACAACAATGGCGACGTGCTGCTTGTTGCCGACAATATTATATCTTCCGATTTGCCGATGCTGAACGGATTAAGTTTTTCCCACCATCTGGCCATATCCATATCCGAAATCCCGGCAGGCGCTTTTCTGGGTAATACGAATATCTTGTCGGTAACACTTTTAAATAGCAATGAGAATGCTACAGACCGTATAAAAAGTAACGCCTTTAAGAACTGTACATCTTTAACCAAGGTAGATATGCCGACGGTAGGATATATTGAAGCGAATGCTTTTGATGGTTGTACCCAACTGGAATATGCTTTCGTTGGCCATGCGAAAGAAATCGGCAGTTTCGCATTCAGCGGATGTACATCTTTGTCCAGCATGATACTTTCGGAAGTAACCACGATGGGCAATTCTGCATTCCGGAATTGTACTTCGCTCCAATACGTGGCGTATGAAACTTTCCGGATTCCGTCGGGGAGTAATTGCTTCGAAGGAATACAAAATCCGATAAATATACTGCTGGTACACAAAGCAAATAATCCCAATTTAAGTAAATTTCCGGCAGGAAGTATAACGTCTCCCGGCTTAGGAAAAATTGCAGGGGAAACATTTACCATCTTACCCGAATACACTGAAAATGATACAATATGGATTATCGGGGATAAATTAGTGTCTGGCGACTGGAAGCGATTAAATTCATTGACAGACTCGTATCATTTGATATTGAACCAGATATCGCAGGTAATATCTGTTGATGCTTTTATTGATAATAGTTTGTTGCTTTCGGTAACAGGGCCTACAATCAGCGGAGTGGGGCAAGCCGCATTTGCCGGATGTACTTCCCTTACTGGTGTCGACTTCCCTTCAGTAACCCGGTTGCATTCCATGGCTTTTACCGGTTGTTTGAATCTGGTGGATATTTCGTTTCCGGAAGTCGTATATATAGGCGATTATGCTTTTGATAATTGTAAGGCGCTGACGCAAATTACGCTTCCTAAAGCCGTATCTATTGGCCAAAGCGCTTTCTCCGGATGTTCCCATACCGTTTCATTTTCTCTTCCGGAGGTTACATCCATCGGAGGCCGGGCATTTGATGGATGTACACGGTTGACTGTTATTGATTTACCAAAAATAAAAACCGTAAGTGATAGGGCGTTTTTCGGTTGTACTGCGCTGACAAAAGTTTCATTGCACCATATGAACTCTTTCGGGTTACAGGTTTTCAACGGAGGATGCGTTTCCCTGAAAGCTATTGAAGTCGACCCGGCTAATAGTAGTTATGCAACATTGGACGGAATACTGTATAACAAAAATATAACAAAAATTATTGCTTATCCGGCAGGGATTAAACTCAACGGATATTTTGCCCCGGCATCGGTAACGAGCGTAGCAAACAGCACTTTTCTGGGTTGTCCTCATTTGACCAGTGTATCTTTTACCGGATTGACTGCAATAGAGGCAGACGCCTTTAATACCTGCACCCGGCTGTTGTTTATGGAATTGGGAAATACACAGCCGGCAGTATCAGCGAATAGTTTCGTAGGAATGGATGAACCGTTGCAATTGCTCGTTCCGAATGCAAATCAGTATGATAACAGTTATATGATGCAATATCCCGCTAATAGTATTGTTCTTACCAAACCGGTACCCTTCAATGACTATCAACGGGATATTTCTATTCAGGGAGTCCTTGATTCTATCGGTTTGGCTAAACAGACAATGGCCCGTCCGGTAGCCTATGCTACTGTTATCCTTTACGGGAAATCAAAAACTAAAAGCGCCTTTTCTTCGGATTTAAAAGACCAATACCCATATCTGGCGGCAATGACCCAGGCAGATCAAGACGGGTTTTTCCAAATCGACGTGCCGTGTGGCGACTATCTGGTATGGATAGAAATGCCGGGGTACACGGTAGTAAGTACTTTGCAGGTAGGTTCCGCATCTGCTGGTGTCAGGAACGTCAATTTCTTTCTGGATGAATCGGAACAACGGATTATAGGAAGTGTAACAAGCTCTGCCCCGGAAGACAGGGAAGCCATTGATGCAACATTTTACCCTAATCCTGCTGTTGGCAATATGTTGACCATAAAAGTCAATACAGATGAAGCCTGTACGGTTCGTGTATATAATACATCAGGGCAATTGGTAGAAATCCTGAATATCATATCGCGTGAAACAACATTTGATATCGGCCATTGGAGGCCCGGGCTGTACCTGATGCGGGTATCCTCCAAAGGAAAAGAAAGTGTTTATAAATTGATTAAGAACTAAAGCATTAAATATACATTTGATTATGAATACATGTTTTACACATATACCCCGTTTCTTTTTGTTGATGCTTTTAGGATTGTGTTACATTACTGTTGCATCCGGCGGAACACTTTATATATATAAAACTTCAGGAACGCCTATCGTCATTCCTGCCTATAATGACGGAGATGTTTTTTCTATATCAGGAGGATATTATAATGTGAAGTTAGACGCCGGAGATTTGGCAAGGCTTAACGAAGCGGGCAGGGACGGTAAAAGATATAAAATTGAGATTGACTCAAATTGTTGGCCAACAGCAGGTATTCCTGACAATACTTTCAGCGGGAACCAATTGCTGCAATCGTTTATATCGCATTTGTATTCAGGCTCATCAGGCGTAGGAATTATTGGTAAGAAAGCCTTTTACAATTGCCCCGCTTTAGAGATCTTCGTCTGTCCGGCAACATCCATTAGCGACAGCGCTTTTACACAATGCCGTTTGTTGGAAAACGTACGCTCTGAGTATGCCGAAACAATCGGCATAGGAGCTTTTGACGGATGTGCTTCTTTGGGTACTTTCGATTTTAATAAAGTCCATACAATAGGCGCTATGGCTTTCTATAATTGTGTGACATTGGGAAGTTTTTCTCAGAACACTAGCGCACATAACCTTAAACATATCGGAGCAAAAGCTTTTGCCGGTTGTGAATCTTTGACGACAGCGGAAAGCTTCAATCCGGAAGGAATCCTTTCATTAGGCGCTGAGGCTTTCTCCGGCTGTACCGAACTGTATACTGGTATCGACTTTTTGCTGATTTCAACTATTGAAGATAAAACCTTTTACGGCTGTGTAAATTTGAATACTATAAATATTCCCGAAGCAACAAGCATTGGTAATTTTGCATTCAAAGGATGTAAGGGGTGGAGGTTGTATACCATATCTTTTCCTAAAGTCATTTCTATAGGAGAAGGTGCTTTTGAAGATTGCAGCGTTATAGTCGATATAAATTTTCCCAAACTGAAAGTTGTTGGAAACGGAGCATTCAAAAACTGTATAAGGCTTTCGGGAATCATATTTCCAGAAGCAACAAACATAGGAAGTAGCGCATTTGAGGGATGTACCACCATGACCGGCGTCTCCCTTCCCCAAATAGAAACAATAAGCAGTTCGGCATTCAGAAACTGTGTTTCTTTACTTGGAATATCGATACCCAAGGCCAAATCTATAGAAAATAAGACCTTTGAACTGTGTGGTCAGTTGCGTTTCATCGAATTGGGCGCCAATCCGCCTTCTGTGGTAACATCCGGCAACAATGCCAGTTTTTCGGGAGTTATTCGTTCATTACAATTGTTAGTGCCCGATGCGAACCAATATACTAATCTGGATGCCTATCCGGGAGTTAGTACCGCCAGACAGGCCGCATTGAGGATTGTAGAAAGGAAGACCCCTTTGGTAATGCCTACTGAATGCAATGACGGAGATGTGGTATTGATAACCGTAGGAGGAGATAAAATATATAGTGGTACGAATAACCTGGAAGCTGCAGATTGGCTCCAACTGAAGAATTTTGCCCTTGCGAAATATCATCTGGTATCAGCCGGTATTCCTATTCCTGAAGGGCAATTTGAAAATAACGAATACCTGCTTTCCATTACATTATCGAGGAATGAAACCCAATCCTCGAAAACACTTTATGCTGTGGGTAAAAATGCTTTTCGCAATTGTACTTCGTTGTCACGTGCTGATATACCGTCTACTTATGAAATCGGCAATTATGCCTTTGCAGGCTGTACTTCTTTGAGTGAATTAATCGTTTCCGAAGCATGGACAATAGGAGCGTATGCTTTCAGCGAATGTGCATCATTGGTTGATGTTATATTCGGTCAGCCTGTTACGGATAAATTCGGATCAACCTATCTGCGACAACTGGGTGATGGTGCTTTCCGAAATTGTACTGCCCTGCAAAATGTGATGTTCAATGTCCGGTTACCCGAAATCGGGACCAACTGTTTTGAGGGCATTAACCATCCGTTGAATATACTATTATCGCATATCACAAATCCCGATATAAGTAAATTCCCATCCGGAAGTAAAACATATCCCGGAATCGGGAAAATATCAGGTACTTTAATGAGTATGCCCGAATACAACAAAGGCGATATGATCTGGGTTATCGGAGACAAACTGGAAACCTATGACTGGAAAGAATTTAGCAGCCCCGCAACCGGATTTCGGCTAACGCTTAGTCAGACAGCACAGGACATTCCTAACAGGGCATTTCAATACAACACGAGCATCTCATCAATCAAAGGAGACGAAATTGAAGAGGTAGGCCGAATGGCATTCAACGGTTGCTCCTCCTTATTGTCTGTCGATTTTCGGAAAATTACCAGTGTTCAGCCCATGACATTTACCGGATGTACGCAACTAAACAATATTACCCTGCCTGAAGCTGTGGATATTGGCAGTTATGCATTCGATAATTGCAAAGCATTGAATTTTGCTTCTTTACCCAAAGCTGTAACAATTGGAGAAAGCGCTTTTTCAGGCTGTTTAAGTTTGACTTCTTTTTCGTTACCTGTGGTTACCCATATCGGCAGCCGGGCGTGGGACGTTTGCACCAAGCTCATTTCTGCCGATTTACCCGGAGTACGGATATTGGGCGACAGGGCATTCTTCGGATGTACTGCCTTAACCGCTGCAAATTTTTACGGAATGACAGCGTTCGGATTACAGGTTTTCGACGGAGGATGTATTTCATTGAAATCGATAACGGTTAATTTATCCAACAGTAACTATGCAACTCTGGACGGAGTATTGTATAATAAAGCCCTGACACAGGTAATTTTTTATCCTGCCGGCAAAAGGCTCAATGGCTATTTCGCTCCGGAAACTGTTGTCAGTGTTGCTACCAGTGCATTTCTGGGATGCCCCCACCTTACCAGTGTTTCCTTTATCGCATTACAGGGTATCGAAACGGAAGCGTTCAATAACTGTACACGTCTGTTATTCATGGAGCTAGGCAATACGCCGCCAACGGTAGCTGCCAATAGTTTTGTGGGTATGACCACTCCCTTGCAACTGCTGGTTTCCGATACAACCTTGTACGATGACAGTTATATGATGCAATATCCGGGTAACAGCATAGTACTTGCGAAGGTGGTGCCGTTATATGATCCCGAAATGAACGTAGGCATACAAGGAGCCATTGACAGTGTGGGAACGACGAAATCCATTATGGCTCGTCCTGTAGCTTATGCTACCATTATACTATATGGTAAGACCAAAACGACGAACAAATCCGTGAATGAAGAAGACCCGCGAAGCGGATATCCCTATCTGGCTGCCATGACCCAAGCGGATGGGGATGGTAATTTCTCGTTTGAAGTGCCTCGCGGAGAATATCTCCTGTGGATAGAAATGCCGGGATATACGGTGAGCAACTCCCTTACCATAGGGACGGAAGATACCGAAACTTCGCTGTATCGTATTAATTTCTCGCTGGACGAGTATAATCAGCGGATTGTCGGAGATTTCAATTCCGGTGAGCCCGGACCTACTTCTGTTTCCGAACAATATGCAGTTAAAGCGACACTTTACCCGAATCCGGCTACGGACGGAACTTTGAGGATAACAATCGAGTCGAATCTCACATGCGACATACGTATCTATAATTCCGTAGGCCAATTGATGAAAGTTATCAGCCGCGTAACGGAAGAAACAACGGTTGATGTAAATAGTTGGAATGCCGGAATATATTTTGTCAGAATAACATCCCAGGGAAAAGAAAGCAGTTACAAGATAGTGAAGAATTAAGGTTGAGTCAAATGGGTTAAAACGTCGTGATGGCTGCCATCCCCAAAATACAGGTAGACACAGGCATGGTTTGTATGAAGCCAACAACCGCCTCGTATTTTATTGATATGGCAACGTGAACCAGAACTGCGAGCCGACGTCAAGTTCCGATACTACCCCTATGTTGCCGCCCAGTTGTTCAATAATGCTTTTACAGATGGATAACCCCAGTCCAGTTCCCTTGTCAAAGAGGTTCAGTTTTGTAAACCGGTCAAAAACTTGGTCTACTTTATCCGGTGCGATGCCGATACCGGTATCTATGACACGGAATTCGATCCAGGTGTCATCCAAAAGCCGGTATCCTAATGTTATTTTGCCTGAAGTCGTGAATTTCAAAGCATTATTGATCAGGTTGGTGATCACCTGTGTCAGGCGCTTCTTGTCGCTCTGGATATGATATTCGGGCAAATTCGGGTCGAAAACGATGGGTATGCCCTTAGTTTCCTTCACTTGGTAAGAACATACGATTTCATCACATAATTCCCATACATTCAGGTCGGTTAGATTGAAATCCAAAATTCCGGCTTCAATCCGCGAAGTATCGAGAATATCAGTAATTAATTGCAATAATAACTGATTGCTTTCCTGCACGATACGGTTGTAACGCTGACGTTTTTCCGGGTTATTTTCCTTTTCCATCAAGCCCGAAAAACCAACGATCGCGTTCAGCGGTGTACGTATTTCGTGACTCATATTGGCCAGGAACGTCGATTTCAACCTATCCATGTTTTCAGCCTTTTCCTTGGCCTGCACCAATTGCTCTTCTATGTTTTTCTGGTTGGTGATATCCACGCTGGTAACCACATGTGCCAATTGCCCGTCAATCCAATTGAATGCAGCGCTGAAAACACGAAACCAGGACTTGTCGAACGGACGCTGGTAATCCCACGAATATACTTTGCTGGGGTGCCCATTTTCATCGATCAGATGGCGTTTCGGACAAAATTCACATTCTTCGGTTTTATCTGTATAGAGCGCCTGCCAGCATTTTTTTCCTTTGAAGTTTTCAAATCCTCCGTATGGTGCGGCCATTGTTGCGTTGGCATAGAGCATTTCGTGGGTTTCGAACGAATTGACGTAGATATCGACCCCCATATGGTTCATGATATTTTCCAGGGTTTTTCTGGCGCGGATTTCTCTTTCCTTATATTCGCGGATAATTATCTCCTTGGAAAGTAGATCTGTCACATACCGGATAGCCTGTAATTCGTCATTTTCGAAATGATCCGGATCTTCCTTCTCGGCAAATCCTATATATCCAATAGTTTTGCTTTCCGTATCAACAATCCTATTCAACCATAGAGATTGGGCGCTGAAAAAATTAAAAATCCGATGTTCCCCGGGAGTCGTATTTTCATTCTGGCGGATATAAACGGGCAACTCATTCGGCATGGAGTCACGATGCTTCATCTCCCTTGTCAGGAATCTGCCTTGCAGTAAATTATCTTCATTACCGAATGTCTCTTTCAGATAAAAAAAGCGAAATCCATCCGTTTGATAAATAAAACCACGCCCGAATTTGAAGAATTTGCCGATGTAAGCCAACAATTCCGGCAATTTTTGCTTCATAGGCTGATCTTTATTGATCTCCTTGATGTAATTAATAATTAAATCACCCAAATTCTTTTCGAATTTGTCCATAGATGCCTTTTTAGATAAAAATAAGCAAAAAACTATTCGAATAACGATATTATGTATTCTTTAAACCATTTTTATGGTTTAGATCTTTTAAATTTTCAAAATATAAGTACAAATATAAAATATTCTTCGAAAAATGTCTCAAGATAAAGGGAATACATGCGAATTTTTATGAACATTTCAAGGAATAATGGCGTAAAATTAAAGTTGTTTTGTTCGTGAATGAGTTTTAAAATAAAAATAAGAGATTAGTTATTTTGATGCGCTGCATTATAGAGGAGATTACAAACCTACTGTAGCGCATTTTTACTATTTCAAGATATTTCTATTGAGCCTATCTTTGTTATATTGCTATATTCGACAGAAGTTGCAGTCTGTCAATAGTTGGAAGCCGTATAAAAGCCCATTAAGTTGACAGTAATGTAAGACTCTTTTGCTTTTTATGGACACAAACTTTATCTTATCTTTGTTTTTCAAAATTAAAGGAAACTGTGAAGTTTAAGCTATTCATCAACAAACTGACCGAAAAGTTGAATTTTTATAACTTTTAAGTACATCCCATTCCTCGTCGAACGAATAATATAAGAAAATATTCTTATTTGATTTTTCCTGTTTGGGTTGTCGTTCTGGGCTACGTGTGCCTTTTCCTATCTGTATTATCCTTTATTCCAACATTAATAGCAGGCTCAAATGCTGTAATATATATTGTTCCGGCAATAATTGCGTCATTAATCGTTGTGTCTTTCAGAAGAATATTTATTATTGACACGAATTCCCAGAAAATATGGAAACGATCAAAGATGCTGGGTTGTAATGTGACCAATAAAATGACGCAAATACCTGCAAACTGTAAGATATATATGAGGCGCAAATCAATAACAGGAAAAGCGTATTATCGTGCCGCTGTGGGAATGCCCTATCATATGGATGCCTGTGATATGTATTTTCTGACAGATAAAAGACGTTTGATTCGCCTAATTAATACTGATTATAAGCAAGCTATCAAAATAGCCGAATTTTTCAAGAATTCATTAGACATGGAATACATTACTAATTCCAAATAAGCACTATTGTTCCGGCGATGACACAATAAATGGTAAAATATATCAATTTGCTGTTTTTTACTAAATGCATCATCCACGAACAGGCTATGTAACCTGATATAAATGCAGCCATAAAACCGCTAAACAATGATAATGTTGAAATACCCGAAGCCTCGGCGGTAAATTCTCCATTTATTAAATCAAGTAAATAACCGCCTATAATGGGAGCTAGCACCATCAGGAAAGAGAATTTGGTAACAGTTTCTTTTTGTTTGCCCAGAAGAATTCCGGTCGATATCGTTATTCCCGACCGCGATAAACCCGGCAATACAGCACAAGCCTGTGCGATACCCATGATTATCGAATCTAAAAAGGTGATTTTTCCCTTTTGCCGTGGCTTTGCATAATATGCAAAAGCCAGAAATGCGGCCGTCAACAAAAGCATAGCTCCTGTAGTCGCTAATCCATCTTCGAAAACATGTTCGACAGCATCTTTGAAAAAAACGCCTACAATTGCAACCGGAATAGCAGAAATAGCCAGTTTGGCAATAAATTGCATTTCGTTGTTCCACTTGAATTTGAAAAATTCCCGAAACAGCTCAAGAATATCCTTGTGAAATACGACTATAGTGCTCAATACGGTAGCAGCGTGTACTGTAACGGTAAATGTCAGACTATTGGCCTTGTCGACACCCAGCAACGCCATGCCTATTTGCAAATGTCCGTCACTACTCACCGGTAGGAATTCGGTTAACCCTTGTATGATACCTAATACGAAAGCCTCTATCCAACTCACATTTTAAAGTATATGTATGTTATTGGCTTTCTATATGACACGATCATGCGCTTTGGTCAAACTTTGAGCTATCTTCAATCATTTTATCTTCCGTTTTGTCATCCGATTTATCGCTTGAAGTTGCTTTTTTAAATTCCTTCATTCCTTGTCCTAAAGACTTCATCAATTGCGGAATTTTACTCCCTCCGAATAACAAAAGAAGCGCCACGACAAGTAAAACCCCTTCCCACGGCCCGATTATTCCTAATAAAATAGATAAATTCATTTTATTGACTGATTTAAAGATTAATGTATTTGAATCATCTGGGAACTGAACTGTGCCAGCTTCCCAGATGACGATATATATTTTCGCTTAGGTTGCATTGGGCTACCTGAGCGATTTCATAACAATGATGTGGACAACAAACATGTTATCCAACTTTTACAAATGTTCTTTTAGGTTGATTTTTTACAGGCTTCAACCCGAAAATTTTTTCTACGACTTTCTTGATATTCAAAAATATCACATACAAAAATGAGATCATAATTCAATCCTCCATATTAAATATTTAAACAATTATTTATTGATTAGTCGGCCGAAACAGATGAGATACGGATGCAACCCATTGTTTGAAGCCGTTGTCTTTGATTGCTTTTAACAGATTTGGAATATCTTCAGGCTGACAATAAATTAGTTTTACTTGTTCATTCCTGATCTGATTATCTTTTCCGTAAAGAACTGACAGCGCCAGAAGCTTTGCGTATTTTTCGTCGGTTTTCATGATTACTTAATTTTTGTGATTGTATTGAACAAGAGTAACACTCTGAATAGCGTTCAAGGGAGAAGCGTCAGTTATAACTGTTGCTTGATAACTCTTGTATAATGGGCAGCATCTGCAAACCCATACATTGTCAAAAATTTTTGGTTACATTTCCACGAAATGATGGAAACTAAAGATAAAGGAAGTAGTTTTTAAATCCTGAAATTTTGCGAGGTGACAATAAGGTCTTCAGTCACCGAAGGCAAGTATTTGATATATCCGACATTATTTGGATATTCATTATGTTGCAATGGTAAAAACGAATGTATTAATGCTGTAACAAAAGGTTTTGGTGTTTGTCGTTGCTTGGTCTTAAATCCAGACAATACAATGTCTTTATCCCAACATACAAACTGAAATGTTGGGATATCTTGTGCCGATGTTTCGTTGTATTCTTCGGAAATCGCTTCTGGTTGCCCTATGTTATTGTACTCCACCAAAACATCTGCAACATTTCCCGTCATTAACAGCGCCGTAGCAACTGTAATAATCAATGTATACAAAGCGTGTATCATGGGTTATACAATAAAAATACAATCTCTATAAGAAAGGCTCAAAATATATGCCATAG
Source organism: Bacteroidales bacterium (assembly GCA_031549585.1). Classification (GTDB taxonomy): domain Bacteria; phylum Bacteroidota; class Bacteroidia; order Bacteroidales; family UBA4181; genus JAIRLS01. The sequence continues at coordinate 6,623 of JAVBPN010000101.1, read as the reverse complement.
TGGAGCATTTTTTCTTTAAAATAAAGATGTTTCCGTATTTTCTTTTAGCAAAACCGCTGTGTTCTCAAATTCACTTGTTTTACACACAACACCTACTTCTGGACTAACCTTGTATAGATTAGCCCGGCGAACGTTCTTCGTAAATAATCAAAAACGTCTGACTATTTTTTGAAAGCGTGTTGGAACCCTTGAATTTTCTGCCACGCGCCACGTGTAAAATCAGGTACTTTCACAGGAATGCTACCGTTTGCTATTGAATATTCGGACAATGGGGTGATACACGACCATTCGGCGGCATCATACACGTCCATATCAAGGGGCAATCCATTTTGCAAGCAGTATATCAGGCGGTAGTCCATGATAAAATCCATCCCGCCGTGGCCACCGACTTTTCTGGCCAATTCGCCAACCTCCTTAGTGATGGGGTGTTCATATTCCTTGAGCATTTTCTGCATATCTTCATTGCTCATGGCTGAATGTGCATTTGGATCAAAAGCCAACTGTTGCATGGGCCATTTCTGGGCAAATCCCTTGGTGCCGCTTACCATGTGAATACGGCTGTATGGACGTGGGCTGGATACATCATGTTGTATCAGGATCGATTTGCCTTTGGCTGTTTTAACCAAAGTGGTGTTCATGTCTCCTTCATTATATTTATTCTTGGCTTCAGAAGAGTCATCACCAAAGCGTTGTTTCGCATAAGCGGTCATATTAAACTGATTGCTTGACAGCGATACCAAATGATCCATCTTGTCGCCGCGGTGGATATTCAGTATCTGACATATGGGGCCCAAACCATGTGTAGGATAGATATTTCCGTTGTTATCGGTATTCTCTTTCAGTCGCCAATAGTTCCAGTAACCGGTAAGCTCCGGTTGTTTCGATTTGGTATCGCCTTCACGCAGGCGCGGATTGAAATTGAGTTCACGAAGATCATGAATATAAGCGCCTTCCACATGTACGACTTCTCCGAACATTCCTTTTTGAGCCATGTTCAGTGTTGCCATTTCGAAAAAGTCATAACAACAGTTTTCCAACTGTATGCAATGGCGGCGTGTCTTTTCGGCGGTATTCACCAGTTGCCAGCACTCATCCATAGTGCGGGCAATGGGTACTTCTACGGCTACATGCTTGCCGTGCTCCATAGCATAAACAGCCATTGGAGTATGCAAGAACCAAGGCGTACATACATAGACCAGATCAATATCATCGCGTTCGCATATTTTTTTCCAGTCTTCTTCGCCGGTATAGGCTGTTGCTTCCGGACGATTGTTCTTCTTAAGAATTTCCTGAACCTTGTCGATATTATATTGTTCCAGATCGCAGATTGCTTTTACTTCTACTCCGTCTATATACATAAAACGGCTCACTGCACCAGGCCCACGCATTCCAAGGCCAATAAAAGCAACACGCACTGTTGGAATTGGGTCGCAACGCAAACCAAGCACATCCGTTTGCCCAGCCGGACGTGGAAGCTCGGCCGAAATAGAATCAGCGCCCCGTTGCACCGGACATACAGCATTGGACGGGGCAGATGTGTTGTTGCACGATATGAGCGCCCAGCCAATCGTAGCAATAAAAAAGAATGATAATAATTTTTTCATAATGAGATTTTTATGGTAGCTTTTGACATGGTTGGTGAAAAAGGCGAAAACATCTCCCATCAACCGGTAATTACTATTTGAAGTACAATATTAACCATAAAAATGATTACAATAAAATGAGATTTATAAGTTTTCAAAAGTTTTGATTTTTTTGCGTAGAAGATATGTAGTGGATTTTTTCAAAACGATAGGAGATATCGGAATAGGATTTATCTTTGGAAGATGAAAATGACTCTTGTGATAAAATTTTAATCTGCAAATATTATGGGATTATTCTCTTTATTTAAGAAAAAACAACAATCAATAGAAGAAGACAAGTTACAAGAAGATTTTCATTCAATTCAAGAAACATTTTTTACTAATGATGATAAAGATGAGGTTACAGATTCTCTTGAAGTTGTAACAGAGCAAATAGAGATCGATATTAATGCTGAAAACTTGTATGAAGAGCTTGGTGAGTATGATCCAACAATGGAGTTGGCAACTTATAAAATTCCGTCATTTGATATTCTTAATATATCTGAACCATTAAATATATATATTGAAGACATTGAAGAAGTAAAGAACAAAATAATAAACATATTTGAAGTAAATGGTATAAATATAGATACTATTAAAGCAATTACAGGATATTTAAACACTTTATATGAAGTTCGAGTAGGAATAGGTTTTCGCATTTCAAAAATAAAACAATTAAAGTCAGACCTAATCTTTGCTTTGCAAACATCGAATCTGTCTATTGAACCAATAGTAGAAAAAGGGATAATTGGCATTATTATTCCGAACAAAAACCCTCAAATACTCCCTATTGCATCAATACTTACATCGGCTGACTTTGTCAAGTCTGATTTAGATCTACCCCTTATCGTCGGAAAATCATTGACCAATGGAAATTTTATTATCGATCTTACTAAGAAGCCCCATATACTGATTGCTGGTGCAACTGGACAAGGAAAATCTGTATTATTAAATGTAATGCTTACATCATTACTTTATAAAAAACATCCCGCTGAATTAAAGTTTGTGCTGATCGATCCGAATATTTTAGAATTTAATTCATATTCTGCTATTGAAAGTCATTTTTTAGCAAAATTGCCAGATATAAAAAATGCAATTATTACTGATACTTCAGAAGCAATAAAAACGTTGAATTCTCTGTGTGTAGAAATGAATATTCGTTATAAATTGTTGGAAAAGGCAAAGGCTCGAAATATTAAGGAATATAACACGAAGTTTAAGAGTCGACAATTAAATCCTCATTTACGACATCGTTTTCTGCCATATATAGTTTTAATGATAGATGAATATGCTAATTTGCTGACAACAGGAGGTAAAGCAATAGAAACGCTTATTGAATATTTGGCACGAAAAGCTCATGTCGTTGGTATTCACATTATTTTAGCAACACAGCGGCCAACAAAAAATATTATTACAGGAAACATAAAATCAAATTTTTTGGTGCAAATTGCATTTAAAGTTGCTAGTTCGCTTGAATCACGGATCATAATAGATAACAATCGAGCAGAAGAATTGTCTGGTAGTGGCGACATTTTGTATCGTGAGGGGATGAATATAACTCGTTTACAAGTGCCATACATTAGTACAGAAGAAATAGATAGAATTTTAACATTTATTGGAGAACAACGAGGTTATCCCACTGCTTCTTTATTGCCTGATTATCCAATCAATGATTGTAATTTAGGAATTGTCGATTTGAATAAAAGAGATGAGTTATTTGAAGATGCAGCAAGATTAATTGTTATTCATCAACAAGCCTCAACGTCCCTTATCCAACGTAAATTTTCCATCGGTTATAGTAGAGCAGGACAGATTATGGAGCAACTTGAAGTTGCGGGAATTATAGGACCGTATTTATCTTCTGAAGCACGCCAAATATTTGTGTTTGATGAAAATATGTTAGAACGAATTTTAAATGAATTAAATAAGTAAACTTATGCTCAAGAATAGATTTAGTTTTTTGTTATCCTGCATTTTATTCTTTACGAATGTTTTGATAAACGCCCAATCAATAAAAGATTACAACATCATTTGGGATACTCAGAGTAAAAACTCAGGAGAAAGCATGCCATGTGGTGGTGGAGATATTGGAATGAACGTGTGGGTGGAAAATGGCGATTTGTTATTCTACTTTTCGAGAAGCGGAACATTCGATGAAAATAATACATTGCTTAAATTGGGACGGTTTAGGGTTCGCTTGGATCCAAATCCGCTACAAGCCGGAACGTTTTCCCAGAAATTGAATTTGGAAGAAGGATGTATCGAAATCACAGGAAAAAATGGTTCTCTTTCAACCAATATCCGTGTTTGGGTGGATGTATTTCGTCCGGTTATTCATGTGGATGTGGCCAATAATAAGAATATCAACGCTGAGGTTTTCTATGAAAGTTGGCGTTTTGATGATCGTCTTATCCGGGCGAAGGAGGGAAATCAATGTTCCTATAAATGGGCTATTCCCGAAGGGCAGAAAACATTAAAAGATGAAATCAACTTTAAAGGAAATGACATTGTTTTTTATCATCATAATCAAGAAACGACCATTTTTGATGTTACTGTTGACGATCAGGGATTGAAGCATGTAAAAGATCAAATATACAATCCGTTGAAAAATCTCACTTTTGGAGGTAAGGTGCAAGCGGCAGGAATGAAACCGGCAGGAGTTCAAACGGGAACTTATGCTGATACGGACTATAAGGCATGGAAATTGGAAAGCGAAAAACCGCTCCGTTCATATCAGTTTAATATCTATTTACATACGGAACAAACTGCTGATATGGCCCAATGGGAGAAAAACCTACAACAAGTTGTTGCCAATGCTGAAAAAGATAAGAAAAAAGCGAAAGAAAAAAGCATCCAATGGTGGAATGATTTGTGGAAAAAGAGTTTTGTGTTCATACAGCCCAATGATCATCAAAGCAAAGCTTTTGAAATAGGCCAGAATTACCAGTTGTTTCGCTATATGCTTGCTTGCAACGCTTACGGAACGTCTCCTACAAAATTCAATGGAGGATTATTCACCTATGATCCTTGCTTTGTTGATACGTCTTACCGGTTTACACCCGATTTCAGAAATTGGGGAGGAGGAACACATACCGCACAAAATCAACGTTTGGTTTATTTCCCGATGATCAAAAACGGTGATTTTGATATGCTGAAATCTCAATTTGATTTCTACACGAAGATTCTAAAAACAGCAGAATTGCGTAGTATGGTTTATTGGGGACACAAAGGCGCTTGTTTCACAGAACAAATGGAAAATTTTGGCCTACCCAATTTGAGTGAAAATAAATGGCTGATACGTACCGAGTATCCTGAGCCGGGAGTTGAGTCCAATCCGTGGCTGGAATACGAGTGGGATACTGTTTTGGAGTTCTGCCTGATGATGCTGGACGAAGAACGTTACACGGGAAAAGACATCACGGAGTACATTCCATTTATTGAAAGTTGCGTTATGTTTTTCGATATTCATTATCAATATCTTGCAATGCAAAGAGGGTCAAATGCATTGGATGGTAACAAGAAGTTGGTGCTTTATCCGGGATCCGGATGCGAAACCTACAAAATGACGACAAATGCATCTTCTACCATAGCTGCTTTAAAGGTTATTCTTTCCCGTTTGTTGGAACTTAATGATCATTATGTAGATGCCGGCAAACAAGAAAAGTTTCAGCAAATGCTTGATCGGATACCCGACATCCGAACCAGAAGCATCGAAAATAAAGAAATGATTGCCCCTGCTTGGCTATGGGAACGAATCAATAACGAAGAAAGCCCACAACTTTATCCGGTATATCCTTGGGGTATTTACGGCATCGGAAAACCCGGACTGGATATTGCTTTGAATACATGGAAATATGATCCCGAAGTAAACAAATTTAAAAGCCATGTTGGTTGGAAACAGGATGCGATTTGGGCTGCAAGATTGGGCTTAACAGAAGAGGCCAAGGGATTGGCTATTCGCAAAATGGAAAAATCAGCTACTCGATTTCCTGCATTTTGGGGGCCGGGATTTGATTGGGTTCCCGATCATAACTGGGGTGGGAGCGGGATGATTGCTATTCAGGAAATGTTAATGCAAACCGATGGCGATGAAATTATGCTTTTCCCGGCATGGCCATTGGATTGGGATGTTCATTTCAAAATGTATGCGCCTTATAATACGACCGTTGAATGCAAGTTAAAAGGAGGAAAGATAGAAATGATCAAGGTTTCGCCTGAAAGTAGAAAAAAGGATATCAAAATCATCAATGGCTCGTTATAAGAGGGATTAATGCGTAAATTTGCAAATAAATCATAACTTGAATGTAAGGTTATGGGTATTATTGCATTAATAAAATAATGATTGTCGAATATTATGCCTAAAAGACTCAAAAAGTCAAATAAAAACGTCATTGCGAGGAGGTACGACGAAGCAATTTTTTGATAATTATGAGATTGCTAAGCTAACGATCTCAATTACGGGATGAAAAAATTATCATTAGGTGTCAAAGCCGATAATCATAAAGAAATATTGAAAATCATTAATGAGCAAAGGATTTAAAAATACATTGACGTACGCTGACGCATTAAAGACACGTCGGCCTACGGCATTTTCTGCGATGGTCAAGCCTATTGGATCGCGTTGCAATCTTGATTGCGTGTATTGTTACTATTTGGACAAGGCAAATATTTACCAGCAGGAGCAACCGACAATGAATGAGGAATTGCTGGAAAAGTATATTCAGCAATATATTGAAGCCAATGATGTTCCTCAGATTGAGTTTTGCTGGCATGGAGGAGAACCTTTGCTTGCAGGTATAGATTATTACCGCTTGGCTATCAAGTTGCAGAATAAATACAAAGGCGGGAAGGAGATTAACAATTCATTGCAAACCAACGGGATTCTGATCAATAAAGAATGGTGCGATTTTTTTAAGGAAAATAATTTCTTAATAGGTATTTCGATAGACGGGCCAAAGGATATACACGATGCTTACCGGGTAAATAAAGGCGGGCAGCCCA